>DLXZ01000018.1:11073-11251 GCA_003448675.1 Porticoccaceae bacterium | reverse complement strand
CCCGCGCCAGCCTGGACGATATCCTGAGTATTCCCTTGCTAGGTCATCAGTCTCTTGATGACGAGGTCATTGTGCAAGAGCTGGAAAACAGCGCCCAGAGTATACTGGGCTATGTGGTGCGCTGGGTGGATCAGGGTATCGGCTGCTCTAAAGTGCCGGATATTAATGACGTCGGGCT
>DLXZ01000018.1:10495-10833 GCA_003448675.1 Porticoccaceae bacterium | reverse complement strand
ATGGAAGACCGGGCCACCCTGCGGATTTCAAGTCAGCATATCGCCAACTGGTTACATCATGGCATCTGTGATGCGGAATTGACCCTGGCAACGTTGAAGAAAATGGCTGCGGTGGTGGATGGGCAGAATGCCAATGACCCGCTTTATCGCCCCATGGCTGGGGATTTTGACAACAACGTCGCCTTTCAGGCAGCTTGTGATCTTGTGTTTAAGGGCTGCGAGCAGCCCAGTGGTTATACCGAGCCGGTGCTCCATGCCCGTCGAAAAGAAGCCAAGCTTGGCAGTTAACAGTTGGGCAGGCGCGGGTCTTTTTTGTCTGGTTGCCGTGTGCTTATCCA
>DLXZ01000018.1:9948-10265 GCA_003448675.1 Porticoccaceae bacterium | reverse complement strand
GTGTGCTTATCCACGGAATAGCTTGGCTTGATGCCGGCCAGTGTAGGGGGCCTGCCTGGGGCAGGGTGGTATTGCCACCTTGAACTTACTCACCTCTGTTACGCAGCTGGCTCACCTCTCGGTGGGATGATTAAGTGGGCTGAACCCGGTGGGTCGCTGGCGACAATAATCTTAAATTTTGATTTAGGATTATTTTATAACCTAATGTTTATAGGTCTATTTTAAGTTGGGCCAGAAGGTGGCGCCCGAAGGTGTTGCCATCCTGATATTCCAGATATTCTTCATTGGTAAAGTTCTGGACAATGCCCGCCAACTCG
>DLXZ01000018.1:1134-9748 GCA_003448675.1 Porticoccaceae bacterium | reverse complement strand
TGGACAATGCCCGCCAACTCGACGTGTTTGCCGGCGATACGCCATCGTTTGCTGATTTTTATATCATAGCGGTGCCAACCGGGAATGGTTTTTGCGCCACCGCGCCACCTGACGCGTGAATGGTGGAAGGCTGTCGCACTGATGGACCAGTCGCGGGGCAGTTGTTTGCCGATCAGTAGGCTGGCGGTATGCTCGGGGGAGCGCCATCTCAGTTGTGTGGTTTTGCTCGGATGGACGATAGTGCCATCCATGCGGATGTTGGCGTACTGAATTGATACTAGCCAGCTGGTGTCCGGACGTATTTGAACCTGGGCTTCATAACCGGTCATACGGTATTCGGCGATATTTTCCAGCAGGCGGTACTTTTCATCAAGGTCGGGGTAAGGGTATTTAATATAGTCCAGGCCATCGTCCATATACTCCCGGAACAGGCGGTAATCAATATTCAGGCGACCATCGAACCAGTAGCCCAGGTAGCCGAATTCATAGGTCTGGAATTTTTCGGCACCGACATCGGGGTCGGAAATATAGGTCAGGTCAGCGATCGAACCTGGCACTATTTCTAATTGTATTAAACGCTCCCGTTCATACAGTGATGGCAGGCGGCGAGCGACGCTGCCGCTCAGGCGCAGATGCTGCTGCGAAGTCAGCTGATAATTGAGCGAAAACCTTGGCGAAAATTCAACACTGGTCTGGTTATTCTGCTCGCCGAATACACCCAGGTTCCCTGTAAAATTGTTATTGAAGCGCCATTGAAGATTACTGAACAGGAACAGGGAATCATAATTTTGGTAGGAACTGTTGCTGAATTCGTTGGGCGCCTTAACCTCCTGGTGACGGGCGCCAAAGCCCCAGAGGAAGTTGCCTTGTGGTGTTAGCGGAAAACTGTGTTCCAGCTCGAAATCATATTGGCGGTATTCCCGCTCGCCCACTTCCAGCTCGATTCGGCGGTCAATGGCGCCTGGGAAGAATAAACCGAGTTCAACGGCTGTCAGGCCTAGTTCCTCGGACAACAAACCCATTCGACTATGTTCATAACTACCGATATTTGCGGATAAACGCGTGGTGATAAGGTGGTCTTGCCGGCGATGTTGCCATTCGAGGGACAGCCATTGGGTGTCGATATCCTCGTCCATAAACTCATCGGGATGATCGCCGTCACCATAGCCGAAATTACCGTCACTGTAGCCCAACTCCCAGCGGAATTCGTTATTGAAGTTCTGGGTATAAACACCCTGGAGCGCCAGGCTGTCCACATAACTCTGGTCATTCAACTCTTCGAAGCCCTGGTTTTCACGGTATTTGGCGCGCAGGGTGATCCCATTGCCGCTGAGGTGGGTGGAGTGGCGTACTGATATGTTGCGTGTACCCCAGTCGCCTCCTGTCATCCGTAATTCCGTACCGCTGCTGGACAGGGGATTGCGGGTAAAGATATTGATAGCGCCCTGGGCTGCATTGGCGCCATAAGCCGCGATATTGGAGCCGCGTACTACTTCTATATGATTTATATCGTTGGGGTCCAGCGCAAGTGACTCCCAGGAGACCGAAGAGTTAATAGGTGTATAGACTGTACGGCCATCGACTCTGATTTCCAGCCGGCGGGGAAAGCGGTCGCTCTGTCCATGCGCGGTTACCGCCTGCATTGATCCGTTAGCAAAAAATACCTGGAAACCTGGCACCAGCTTCAGTAGTTCTGCAAGATTATCCGTAGGCATGGCTTCGATCATTTCGCGATTGATAATAGTGACCGAAGAAGGAGAATGTGAAAGCGGCAAATTCTGGCGGGTCGCGGCGACGGCTTGGGGTATGTTGTCCAGGAAATCGTTTTCCGACAATGTAACGTTGGTGTTTGCGCTGACGATACTCGATAACCCCAGCAGAGGTAATAGATATTTATACGTGTTGGAGCGTTGCATAGACTAGATGGATTTTGTTTAAGTTATTGAAAGTGCCAACGGAAATCCCTCGTGTCGCTGGCAATTGGGCAAGATAACCGAAGCGTTTGATTCTGTCACTTGCATGTAATTCTCTGTAAATGATGCAATTTCTTTAGCATTTTGGAGAATGTATCGTTGATTAAACTCAGATTGGCAATTTGCGCAGCTCCGGGTCCGGTTCGCTGTGATGCCACATGTCGTCAAAAGTGTCGGCAAGGTCGGTCGCTTCCAGGGGAGCATGGTGAACAAGGTAACCCGTGTATCGGTCGTGGCCCTGTTTATAAAGAATGCCGGTATGATCCACCACCATATATTCGTTGTGCAGGGAGCGAATGCGCGGGTTGAGAACTTTCATCTGCATACGGCTGGGCAGGTTGTGATACAGGCGCAGGAGACGATGGCTGTTTTGCACCAGCAGTTTGGGAGAGCACACCAGAATGTGGATTTCCGCGTGGGGATGGGTGCGGGCGAAATCGAATAACAGGCGGTGAAAGGTTTCGTTATCGTAAATACGAGGGTCCAGTTCGGGGCTGAAAATTCTTATTTGTCTTTGGGCCTCGGCGGCTAGCTTTAATGCGCCGTTTCTAAAAGCGTCGGCGCTTTCAAGGGGGACGCGCTGGCGCTGCTCTTCACTGACATCCGGTGGCGGCGGCGTGACCTTGGGTTCAATAAAGCGTTTTAACGACAAGACCATATGCCGGTGAGGGATGCCAGCGTCCATAAATTCCTCTCCCTCCACTTCGAAGTACATGCCCCGATAAAAATCCACCGCATGACTCTGGGCATTTAATTCCAGTGTATCCAGTCCGTTTCGCGCCGCGTAGCGAATAATCCGGCGCATCAACGCTGAACCTACACCCTGATTGCGGCGGGTATGCACCACGGCCATCCGGCCTACCTTATTACCCACTAAACGCGCACAACCAATAACGCTATCTTGTTGTTCCTGTTTGTCGGGGCTGCGGCGCCCTGGTCCGTAGGCGATCCAGTGCACTGCGGAGGTGTCCGCTTCGTCGAACTCTTCCTCCTCGGTGACGCCCTGTTCCTTGACAAAGACCTGATGACGAATATGACTCAACTCCTTGGCCGAGGTGGACCAACTGGTTTGTTCAATATCTATCGGAAAAAAGTCAACGCTTTCCATTGTGTTGTTCCGGCCTCGAGAGTCGATCCAAACTCCATTTTTTTGCTGTTAGGCTTCTTGTGAGCTGCTAGCCAACTTGCTGTTAGAATGGCTGGCGATACCTGACATAGCAAAACAATTACTTATGCACCCCCAACATACCGTAAAAAATAACATGCTTAAAGCCGTATTTGGGCTGAGCATGATTTCGGTCATCCTTCTGTCATGGCCTGAAGCCAAGGCTGCACCCAGTCCGATTATTGATTACGCGGACAGATTTCATCCGGTGAGCAGCTCGACCGGCATGGTGGTGTCTCAGGAAAGGCTGGCCAGTAAAATCGGCGCCGAAATGCTGGCTGCCGGAGGCAACGCGGTTGACGCAGCCGTGGCCACTGGGTTTGCACTGGCCGTAACGCTGCCACAGGCGGGTAATCTGGGTGGCGGCGGATTTATGTTGGTGCATCTGGCCCAGGCAGGCAAAACTATTGCCATTGACTACCGTGAAGTGGCACCGCGCAATGCCGGGCATGATCTATTTCTTAATGCATTGGGAGATGTGGATCAGCAAAAGGCGCGTTTTAGCCATTTGTCCGCTGGTGTGCCCGGTACGGTAGCGGGGCTAGTTTATGCGCTTGAAAAATACGGTCGTTTGTCACTAATGGAAGTGATGGCGCCGGCAATCAGACTTGCCAAGGAAGGAATTGTTGTTACCGAACCGCTGGCGTTTTCCCTGAAACGCGCCCAGGCGCGGCTGGTGAGATGGCCCGCATCGAGGAAATATTATTTTAATAGTGAGGGCGAACCGCTACCTGCGGGCGCGAATTGGTATCAAAAAGACCTTGCTAAAACGCTGCAAGCCATTGCTCGTCAGGGCCGCGATGGCTTTTATAAAGGTGCCGTTGCCGAGTTGATTGTTAAGGAAATGCGAGCCAACAAGGGTTTGATTGACCATCAGGATCTGGCCGGCTATCGCGTTGTTGAACGAGAAACCGTCAAGGGCAGTTACCGAGGCTACACGATAGCCACCATGCCGCCGCCATCCTCGGGCGGTGTGCATCTGGTGCAGATGCTCAATATTCTTGAAGGCTGGCCTCTGGAAAGTCTCGGGCATAACAGCGCCGATTATTTGCACCGCTTGATAGAGAGTATGCGTCGGGCCTATGCCGACCGCAGCAAATACCTGGGCGACCCTGACTTTTTTCCAGTGCCGGTGGCGGAGCTGACCGGAAAGGCTTATGCGAGACGACTGCGTGAGCAGATCGATGTTAATCGGGCGACTGATTCCGAGGCTGTAGCGCCGGGTTTAAATATCTCCGAGGAAAGTCCGCAGACCACTCACTTTTCCGTGTGGGATGCCGAAGGCAATGTGGTCAGCAATACCTATACCATTAACTTTTCTTATGGCAGCGGTATCGCGGTGCCCGGAACGGGTTTTCTGCTGAATAATGAAATGGATGATTTTTCCGCCAAGCCGGGTGTTGCCAACGCCTATGGCCTGGTCGGTGGAACGGCCAATGCCATTGCCGGCGGTAAGCGGCCACTGTCATCAATGACGCCCACTATTGTATTTAAAGACGGTAAAGCGGTGTTAACAACCGGTAGTCCCGGTGGCAGTACGATTATTAATACGGTGCTGCAAACCCTGCTCAATGTTATTGACTTTAAAATGAATATTGCCGAGGCAGCGGCAGCGTCAAGAATTCATCACCAGTGGTTGCCTGATAAAGTCTTTATTGAAGAGGGTATCAGCCCGGATACTCGAAAATTGCTGGAGCAAAAAGGCCATAGCTTGCAGGCCAGCCCGCGAGTTATTGGCCGTACGCAGACGATTGGTAGTGATGGCGAATTTGTTTATGGGGCCAACGATTTTCGCTGGCCTGGTGGAGCTGCGGTGGCGCAGCCCAAGCGAGTGAGGCTGGAGAATCAGGGCGCGGACAATTAAGTCAGTCAACAGCATCCAGCAGACGATTAAGCTGAGAGATACCGACGTAACCGATACCACCGGAAAAATTCATCATGGCATCCAGGTGGGTTTTCCGACTGTAGGCAACCCGAATGCTGGTGGCTGCGGCGATAACGGAGATTTTATAAAACGAAAATACCTGGTAATACCGGAGTTTGTCGTGATCAACCCGGTTGCCGCTAAACTGCTCGTATTTTTTCAGAAACTCTTCCGTGGGCATCAAGCTGCTGGCCAGTGTATTACCGTGTTCATCGGGCCCGCCAAAAATGGGTAGTGATGCCCAGGCGAGGTCGTCGTGATAGTCACCCAGATAGGCCAGTTCCCAGTCAAAGATGGCGTTGATCTTCAGGTCTACGTCGTACATGAAGTTGCCGCTGCGGTAGTCGCCATGAACCAGGACCGGCTCATTAACCGTGGGCATGTTTTCCCGCAGCCACAGGGCGGCCCGCTCCATCACGGGATGTGCACTTAAGGTATCCTCATACCAGGCGCGCTCCCAGAGGCCAAGGGAGGTTTGCATTGCCCGGACACTATTGGCCGGAGGTGCGTCAAAAGTGCTTAGGTCTTTTTTCCGCCAGTCGATTGCGTGGATGTCAGCGAGGATTTTTACAAATTGATCGGCCAGTGCTGCCCTTAAATCCGGCTTGAAATAAAGGCCCACGCCGCTCATGCGCTCATCATTGTCCGGCTGTGGTGGTTGCACGGTGCCTTCCAGAAATCCTGCTATCAATGCTGGCTGGCCCAGGTGTTCGCCTTCCGGGTCGGTCCAGAGTACTTCTGGCACCGGGACTTCGCCCCACGCGGCTTTGAGCACCTGGCATTCTCGCAGGCGATGTGTTTCTACGATGGATTCCCCGGGATCCATGCGTATCATCAAAGGCAGACTTTCTCGCTCGCCGCTGCTGTTGCTCCAGTCGAGGGTAAAGGAGAATTGTTCCTTGGATGCGCCGCCGGACAGTCTTTGCAGATTGCGTACGTCGAGATCGGTCTGTCCGGTTTGTTCGCGCAGAAAATGTAGCAGAGGCTGTTGCAGGCGGGTGAAATCCATGCCCTGGCGCGGCGCCTGGGTACGATTTTTCAGCTTGCGGGTAAAAACTTCATCGATGGCTTTTTCCACGGGAAAGCGGGCGCGCACCTGCGCTATCCAATCAGGCGTGGGTTGCGCACGTTTTGCCAGCGTGTCGGTGTAGTACTTATTCATAAACTTGCTTGTCTGTGTTTTGGGTAAAACTCGAGTGGTGAATTGCTATTTTCCGCCGCGCAAAAAACCCTTTTCATCGTATAACAATTCAGCAATGTCAGCCTGTTGATCGGCTTCCGGATCAAAGCCCAGACCCTTGACCCAGGAGCGTTCGCGGGTCTCCAGGCTGCGGAAAAAGGGTTTGAGCCGCGCTTCAAATTGCGCCCGGGTATCTGCTGGCATCGCCGGTTGCAGTTGGATAAGCTCACATAGTAGCTCCCGCATGGTTTCGTTGCTGGCGCGTAGAAAAGCATAGGGCCGCAGGGCGCTCTGGTCTTCCGGCCGGTCTTTCGAAAAATGCTTGTTTATTTTACTGATCACCTCTTGAATATCATTTTCCTGTTCCCCGGAATTTTCCAAGCCGGAAATTACATCCTGCAAAATGTCCTTGTATTCCCGGTTTTCAAACAGTTCGTAGTGGAAAACTTTGTCGTGAATGGTGCTGAGAAAACCCAGGGTGGCGGCGACGATGCCCGCCTGTTCCTGAGCGAAGCGGTCGGTGAGGTTGGGCAGTACCACTTCCTCCATGGTTTTTTTCATCCCGGAGAGAAATTGTTCTATTTCAGGGGTCATGGTGCTCGCTCTATTGTTTTTTTAATTGTATGCGTTGTAGGTTCTGGTTATTTCAATTTGGCGTTGAAGTCGTCCTTGCATAAATCCTGCACTTCGCCCCAGCCGGTAACGCCGTTTTTGTTCCAGCGGCAGAAGGAATGGGACAGATACATGAGCGGCCACGCCAGCCAGGGGTTGGAGGTCATGGGTGTGCCGGTAAAACGGTGTACGGTACCGCGAATATCTTCCACTTCCAGATCGAGAAACTGGTGCAGAAAGCCATTGCGCAGTACTTTGCCGAAGCCACCCTTGAGTCCGTACACCTGGTTGCCCTCGCGGACATAGCCATGCACGACGGCGGGGTAGACGTCGAGGCGTTGGGGATCAACCAGGTACAGGCAGTGGATGCTGGTGTTGTCGTCAAAATTGGCATTCATCCAGCAAAAGTTTTTCAATTGCTTTTCGTCGCGCAGGCCCCAGCTGTGATCCATGCTGGCGACGCAATCCACCTTGTAGGTTTTCTCGTGAACGATGAGGCTACCAGTTACATGACCGCTTTGATCCCAGTGGCCAGCATAGGCGGCGTTACTGATAACGTCGTCTTCGTGAATCTGGTCGGCCAGGGGATCCATGGCTGGATCGTGTATGTCGTAGGGCTCCATGAGTGCTTCGTATTTGACGTCGAAGCTGACGCCATTGTTATCGTCAAAACGCAGGTGGTAATCCATGACCGGTTTGGTACAGGTAATGGCGAGACCGTTTTCCAGGCGGAAGTCGTCGAGGTTTCCTTCCGGCATGGGCAGGTGCATGTGGCAGTCCGCGTAAAGAATTTCGTGAGGCGTGTTGGAGATGCCGTCGAAGATGGTAACGCTGGAAAGTACCGCGCCCAAGTTTGGTTTGGCCTGCACATAAGCTCCGACGTGGATATTTTCCTCGGCCACATAGAACCCAAAATAATTGGTTTCCGCCCAAGAATAGTGATCGGAAGTGGGGGGATGGAAGTAGACATCTTTTTCAGTAATCATTTTTCTTACTCCGTATGTTTATGGTTGTGTCGCGAGCTTGTTTCTCCGCCGCCTGTATCTTGGGCAGCTATCCTGCCTTAAATGTTTTATCGGACGCAAGCGCTGGGACATGGCTGGAGTAATATCGGCCTTTCCTTTGTTTACGGACTCAATTAATGTTCGTGCCAATTTTGATTTAAAAAAATGCGCTGGTAGCGGGAGAAGCATCATGACTCGGTTTTTGCCAATGGGAGCCACCATGAATTTCAGACACATGGGTGGTTACAAGACCCGTTATGGCAGACAGACCCGCGGAGATCGTCTGTATCGGTCGGGGTTTCTGAACATCGCTGACGATCAGCAAAGAGCGGGATTGATCGAGCTGGGCATCGATACCATCTACGATTTTCGCAGTCCCATGGAGCGAGAGATGAATGTTCTTCAGGCGGGCGACGATGTCGAAGTTGTCGAGCTGGGTATGTTGATCGCCAGTGTCGAAAACCTCTGGGGTATGCTACTGGAGGAAGGGCTGACGCCCGAAGGCGCTGAAAAAATCATGGGCGAGCGCTATCGGGAACTGACCGAGGAAGAGATCCCCGGCTACCGGACCATGTTCGAGCACATGATGGAAAGTGAGGGTGGTATTCTGGTGATGTGTTCCTTTGGCAAGGACAGGGCTGGCATTGCCTCGGCCTTGCTTTTGAGCGCGCTTGACGTGGACCAAGCCTGTATAGAAGAAGATTATTTATTGTCTTCCAACGCTTACGCCGACAAAGATGCCGCGATTGGCAAATT
>DLXZ01000018.1:0-836 GCA_003448675.1 Porticoccaceae bacterium | reverse complement strand
GAGCAATTTTTTAACTCCCAGGGTCTGCCGGTGGATGAGAGTGTGGTGTTGCCCATTCTTGATGCTCGGACCCACTACCTGGACACCGCCTGGCGGGTGATGCGGGAAAGGTCTGGTTCCCGGGAGGAATTTATGCTCGATCAACTCGGCATTGATGAAACGGCGCGGAAGCATTTGCAGGGGCGTTTTACCCAATAAGTGGTGGGATGCGAGGCTAATGCCCAGGCGTGTTGAACCAGGTACTTGACTCCAGTATTGGGGCCATGAAATGGAGCTATGTTCTTGCGGGTAGTATTGAAAATCCACCGAACGAATGCTAAATTGCGCGCCCCTTGAGGAACCCGCCCTTGGCGCGATAGGGGCGGCGATTCAACAGGCACGTAGCTCAGTTGGTTAGAGCACCACCTTGACATGGTGGGGGTCGGTGGTTCGAATCCACTCGTGCCTACCAAATCCGGAATTAGCAACAAGTGGCCTTTGGTAGGGGTCACCACTGACAGGACAATCATCATGCCGGCTATCACACTGCCTGACGGCAGTACGCGAAATTATCCCGAAGCACTGACTATTGCAGATATTGCCGCCGACATTGGCCCCGGTCTCGCCAAGGCCGCTTTGGCTGGAAAGGTGGATGGGGAGCTGCGCGACACTTCCTGTGTGATTGAACAAGATGCTGAGCTGGCCATTATTACCGCCCGTGACGAAGAGGGTCTTGAAGTGCTTCGCCACAGTAGTGCCCATTTGTTGGCTCAAGCAGTGAAGGAATTGTTCCCTTCGGCTCAGGTCACCATTGGCCCGGTAGTGGAAGACGGTTTTTATTACGATTTTGCCTTTGA
>DLXZ01000182.1:15134-15260 GCA_003448675.1 Porticoccaceae bacterium | reverse complement strand
GTTTCGCACTGAATTGGGGCGGTCCGGGATAGCGCACCATTTTAATCTGTTGCTTACTGAGCAGGCGCAACTCCCAAATGTTGACTCTACTTTAAAAGCGTAATTATTTTGCACCGGTGCAGACGG
>DLXZ01000182.1:9157-14920 GCA_003448675.1 Porticoccaceae bacterium | reverse complement strand
CATCCCCGTCTGCACCGGTGCAGACGGGGATGCTGAAGTGGTATTGATTAATAAGCACAGACGGGATCGAACTGACCATTATCAAGAATCAGATCGGGACCCAGTTCGATATTGCGTTCAAATCGGTGAATGGTTCTTTGCGTACCTTCGGTTTTGCTGTCCATACTTGGACTTTCCAGGCCCAGATGTCGAGCCGCTTCACGATAAAGATCCGTGCGAAAAACCCTTTTAATCAAAGGGCATACCTCGGCATGGTTTAGGGGCTTTTCCAACATTTCATGAATCCTGAGCAATAACCACTCGGCGCGAGAGCGCCAGGGAAAGCCAGCCTGATAACGATGAAAAACATGAAAATCAGGGTTGGATATGTTCGGCCCATTTTTACGGTACTGGAAATGCCCGAGAAAAGACGGACTGATCGCCTGGGCGGGAAGGTCCAGATAACAGGGACTGGCGAGAAATTTGATTGCCTCATCCCTGTGGCCCGGCGCGGCCAGCCACGCCTGAGCTTCCATGACCGCCATGCGCATGGCTGTGTGCGTGGCGGGATAGTTTTCATGCCAGGGCTCCATTACCGCGAGTACTTTTTCCGGCGCGTTGTTCCAGATGTCGTATCCGGTGGTCATAACTTCGCCCACGCCAGCCTGAACGGCCAGGGTGTTCCAGGGTTCGCCCACGCAAAATCCGTCGATGGCGCCCCGCGCCAGGTATTCCACCATTTGCTCTGGCGGCAAGACGATCAGCTTTACGTCTTTCCTTGCGTCGATACCGCCGGATTCAAACCATTGTCGAAGCTGGAATGTATGCATGGAAAAGGGATAAACCGTGGCGAAGGTGAGTGTTTGTCCGGTGTTGCTGATCAGCTGTTTCAGCGCTCGCGCCGCAGCCACGGGTTCGCGGGGATTAGCGCTGGGCAGGCGCATGTTTCTGCTAAGCCCGCTGGCCAGGGTAATGCCATTGCCGTTTAGGCTGAGCATCAAGCCGGTAATAAAAGGACTGTTTAAATTCTCCAGACCAAGCTGGGCGGCCAGTGGCATGGGGGCTAGCATCTGTGCGGCATCAAGCAGGCCGGTAGCCAGCTTGTCGCGAATAGTGGCCCAGGAGCTTTCGCGTTTTAATGTCACATCCAGGCCACGTTTTTGAAAAAATTTCTTTTCCCTGGCAACAATGAGCGGTGCGCTGTCGGTCAGTCGGACGTAGCCGATATTGAGGTGCCTTAATTCAGGCTCAAGTTTATTCACTGGGGGCATATCAGCTGGCATCCCGTTGAGGGTTATCCAAAATGGCAATGATGTTTTCGGCGACACGCACCAGGGGCTGGCTGTTATTCATGGCCAGCGAGCGCATGTTTTTGTAGGCCTCATTTTCAGATAAGCGTTGTTGCTTCATAAGCAGGCGTTTGGCTTTTTCTATGGTGTCGCGGTCGTCCAGTTTTTGCTGAGTCGAGTTAAGTTCACGCTTAAGGGCCTGGAAGCGTTCAAACTGGGCGATCGCCACCTCTAATATTGGTCGGACTTTCGCCGGATTCAGACTGTCCATCATGTAGGCGGATACCCCCGAGCTCACGGCCTGTTGAATAAAATCGGGATCTTCATGGGGAGAGAACATGACCACCGGCAGTGGGTGATGTTCATTAATAAGCGCCAGGCTTTCCAGAATGTCCCGGTCCGGTGAGTCGATGTCGATCATGATGACGTGGGGCTCAAGCTGTTGCATCTGGTAAAGCAAGCCGGAGGCGCTGGCAAGAACGGAAACAACCTCAAAGCCCAGGGCCCTGAGGGTGCTTTCCAGCATGGCGGCGCGGTCCGGTTGATCGTCAACCAGCATAATGCGGGTCTCTTCAACACAGGGCCCAGCCGCGTTTTCGATAGCCATGTTTATCGCGTCAGTCAGAACACTAGTTGCCGGGCACAATGCCCGGCAACTGAGTATCCTGTCCGTTATCTCGCTCTTCCATCAAAAAGAAGCCGAGACCATAAGCCAGGCTTTGTCCGTATCGGTGGCAAAGTCATCGGCATCGTAGGCGGCATATTTGAACAGAACGCTGTAGTTGGCGTTGATTTTATAGGCGGCAATAAAATCGATCTCATCACCATAATCCATGCCGCCGGTTTCCGCTTCGAAATCATGGTAGAAAGCGATCAGCTTGACCGGGCCGATTTTTGTGGCAACTTTCAGGTAGGTATCTTCAATGCCGCCGGCGGGTGTTACCAGGAATTTGTCGGCAAAACCCTGGAATTTGTGCAGGGTTGCCAGCGGGGTTTTAAAAGACACGCCGTTGTCGCTTTCCAGTACTTCGTGGCCGATGGCGATGGTTACTGGCTTGAATGCCGCCGAGAATTCGCCAAAGTAGTAGCCGGCCTCGAAATCAGCGGGGTTGTCCTGATAATCGCTTTGTTCGGCTACGGCCAGATTAACACCGAGTTTGATGCCTTCGGTGAGCGCGAAGCTGCCCTTGTAGTCGATACCATAGGTTTCGCTGGATAGCGCCGCGGCCTCGTTAAAGTCCAGTAAATAGGCATAAGCAGAGAGGGTATGACCTTCGGCGAGTTTGTAGCTGGCCAAAAAGGCATGGGTATCCCCTTCAAACTCAGCATCGGCGCCCTCGGGGCCGAAGATGCGGTTAACCTCCCAAATATAGCTGTAATCCAGGTTCAGTCCTTCAATGGGTTGCAGTTGCAGACGGGCGGCATCAAAGGTCTGTTCATTTTGGCGCCAGCCGACACCACCGAGAAAACGCTGGCCTGCGTGGTTGATACGCTGGCGCCCAACCGTGGCGCTATTTTTCTCATTAAAGGCATAGCCGATGTAGGCCTGGTTGACTTCGGTATAGTCGGGATCGGCGACAACCGGGCGCGTGGTGACACCGTTTTCGGTGTTGTTGAAGGTGTCGCCGCCAAGGTAGGAGACGTTATCCACTTCGACAAAACCGT
This sequence comes from Porticoccaceae bacterium, assembly GCA_003448675.1. Taxonomy (GTDB): domain Bacteria; phylum Pseudomonadota; class Gammaproteobacteria; order Pseudomonadales; family Porticoccaceae; genus HB2-32-21. Next base: position 11,987 of record DLXZ01000182.1, on the reverse strand, counting down.
GGAAACCGCCCACCTTGCCGGTTTTGACATTCAGGCGAGAGCGTAGGGTAGAAGCGCCGGCCTCGTCGTCAATGCCATCCTGATCCACATATTCGTAGCGGTAGCGCAAGTTCAAGTTGGCGGTGGCCCCGTCCATGGCGCTTTTCAGGCCATCGGTAATAGCCTGGCCCGCAAGGGCGTTGCTAGCGACCAGAGGTGATAAAACTGCAAGTGCTGTCAGACCTGGCAGTGACCACATTGCTTTGCTCGGTTGTTGATACATAAAAACTCCTGAAATCGCCAACTTCTGTAAAGACCACGTCGGCGTAATTACCTGCCTCTCGAACCATTAAAAAAGCCCATAGGCCGAGGGGGAGGCGACCTATGGGCTCCATTGCCCACTTAGAGAGGAAAGTTATGGGCCCCTGTTGCCAGGGATGTCAGGCGGTCCCTACTCAAACCACCCGAGTACATATATACAAGGACTGTGCCAACAATCTAAAACAGCGCTTATTTTCTTTATTTAAGCGCTATATCACGGGGTGAGCAGCTTATTTTGCCCAGATGATGGACGCGAGATTTGCAAAAACAGTGCAGCGGTGATGCATTTTGGGGCTATTGAGTTTCAACTTTGATGGAAATTCGGACGTTCCTGGCGCTAACGTCCATACTGGTCGGCTTGCTCGGGGCTATGCTAGAGTTCAGCGCCTTTTAAAGCCTTGGTGTATGTCGCCACAGCGACGGTTGTTTGTCCGACACCCGCTTTTTAGCTTTGATATTTACACTCATCCTTCAGATTCAACGATTACCCGCACGTTATAAGGAATATTCCCATGGTTAATGCTGTTTATCCCCCCCTGTTAGGCGCCACCCAGGTTCAGGAACATTTTATCGACGGCCGTAATATTTTTGTCTCTGGTGGTGCGGGACAGCCGGATGCGGTGATCGAGGTAATCGCATCCGCCGGTTTAAGCAGCCAGCTACGCCTGATTGATAACTCCTTACCGGGAATGACCTGTCTTGATATCGACCGCTTTTCCAGCAAGGCGCGGCTCAATACCGGGTTTTTCCTCGGTGCTTACCGGGATCACCATGCCCAGGGTCGGGTGGATTTCGTGCCGGCGTTTCATTCGGCCCGCTTCCGCGCCATTGATGAGCAATACGCTATCAATATCGCTCTGATCAAAGTGTCCGAACCTGACGGTAGCGGCTTGTGTAGCCCCGGCGTCCAGTCTGATTTTTCCCAGGCCATGCTCGACCAGGCCGATCTGGTAATAGCCGAAATTAATTCGGCGGTGCCCTATATAGAGGATGGTATGAAGGTGCCCTTGTCGAGTATCAACTACTGTGTGAGATCCGACGAGCCGCTGATTGAATACAGCACGGCGCCCAGCGGCGAAACCGATCTCAAGATTGCTTCACTGATTTCCGATCTGGTGGAAGATGGCGATTGCATCCAACTGGGCATCGGTTCGCTACCCGTGTCGATTCTGGAAAACCTGACCGACAAGCGCGACCTGGGGATTCACACCGGCCTGCTCACTGAGGCGGTGATACCGCTGGTGGAATCAGGTGTGGTCAATGGCAGCAGGAAAAACATTGATACGGGCAAGATTGTCACCGGTATCGCCGCGGGTAGCCGCGCGTTTTACGACTGGTGTGGCAAGTGCCCGGATTTGCGGATGAAGCCGGTTAACTACACCCACAATGGTGCTGTGTTGGCCAGCATTGATCGTCTTGTGGGTATTAACACCACCCTGGAGATCGATCTGTTTGGTCAGATCAATAGCGAAACCATCAATGGCAAGCAGATTGGTGGCGTTGGTGGGCTAGTGGATTTTTTGCGTGGTGCGCGCACCTCAAAAGGCGGGCGCAGCATCATTGCCCTGCATTCCACCGCCCGCAAGGGCAGTATCTCGAAGATTGTGCCCTTGATTAATAAGGGGCCGATTACCGTAATGCGGGATGATACGGACTACGTGGTCACCGAGTTTGGTGTTGCCCGGCTGTCCAACCTGAGCGTGGAAAAGCGCGCCGAAGCGTTGATCGAAATCGCCCATCCAGACTTTCGCAAATCCCTGACCGAGGAATGGCAGGTGATGCTGGCTAATTATTGAGGCCGACTTGATAGCACCTGTCGGTGTGTCGTGATTTCACCGGGGGCTGGGTTTTAGTTGTTTCAGGTCAAGGCGGACTTGGGTGCAGCGATGTTTAGATTGGCGTCGTTGATTTTTTAAGGCCCCACATGGGGTGACGTTTACAAAATACTAACCCACTTCCCAGTTTAGGAGTTTGTCTATGAAAGTCGGACAGTTAATGTTGTTTCAAAATCACCCGAACCTGCCCCAATCTGATTACGATATGTATCAGAATGAGGTCGAAATAGCCCTGATGAGCGAACCTGCTGGGCTGGACTCCATTTGGGCGGTGGAGCATCACTTTACCGATTACACCCTGAGCCCCGATATTCCCCAGTTCCTGGCCTTTATTGCCGGCCAGACCAAACGTATTAATGTGGGTACGGCGGCTATCATCCTACCCTGGCACAAAGATCCCATTCGCGTGGCCACCAGCATCGCCATGCTCGATAACCTGTCCAAGGGTCGCGTGTTGATGGGGCTGGGCCGTGGTCTGGCGCAGATCGAATACGACGGCTTTGGCATTGATATGGCCGAATCCCGTGACCGCATGAATGAATCCGCGGCGATGATTATCGAGGCCCTGGAAACCGGGTTTATGGAAGGTAACGGACCCCATTTCAAACAGGAGCGTCGCGAGATCCGCCCGCGGCCGTTCAAGTCTTTCAAGGATCGCACCCTGATTGTATCCATGTCGCCGGATACTGCGCCCC
>DLXZ01000182.1:7606-8981 GCA_003448675.1 Porticoccaceae bacterium | reverse complement strand
AGCCGGATACTGCGCCCCATGCCGCTAAACTCGGCGGCAGCATTATGACTTTTGCCATTGGCCCATGGGAAACCCGCGCCAAGGAAATCGATATCTGGCGCGGTCACTACGAGCGTGAGCAGGGCAAGCAGGCGCCGCCCACCAGCGCCAACCTGTTTGTGATCTGTGATAAGGATGCCGGTAAGGCTCGGGATATGTCCTACAAATACATGTCCGATTACTGGAAATCAGCTATGGCGCACTATGAAATGACCGGTGATCATTTCGCCAAGAAGGGTGGCGGCGCCTACGATTTCTATCATGAATCAGCCAAATACGCCCGAGAGGCGGGCGATGACAAGATGGGTGAGGCATTTACCGACCTGCAGATCTGGGGTACTCCCGAGCAATGTCTGGAGAAAATCGAAGGCATTCAGGATATTATCGGCGCCATGGATATTAACTGTTCCTTCAGTTTTGCCGGCATGCCCTATGACTATGCCAAGCAGAGCCTGACTCTGTTCTCCGAGAAAGTGGTGCCTGTGGTACAGCAATGGGAGGCGCCAGGCTATAAGGCAGCCTGACGGGGGCGACTGCCCAGGTCCGCGGAAGGCGTTGCTGTAGAGCAACGCCTTTTTTATTTTTCGTCTATCGCCGTGGTGTTTGCCGGGGGTATAGAGCAAGCACTTTACATAGCGCGGCTTTATGGGTAGTGTTCCTGGCGGTTTTTTTACCCTTAATACGCTATGCCGTCGGTACGCCGGGCTAATCGGAGAATCACTATGAAAGTTGGACTGTCCTGCATCTTCCAGAATCCCTGGGATAACCTCAATGATTTTGACGTCTACCAGCACGAAATTAAAATGGCCGAGCAGGCCGAAGGCCTTGGCTACGATTCCATTTGGGGGGTTGAGCACCATTTCACCGGCTACACCATGTGTCCCGATGTCACCCAGTGGCTGACTTATATAGCGGGCAAAACCGAAAAGGTGCAACTGGGCACCATGGCGGTAATCCTGCCCTGGCATGACCCGGTGCGCGTTGCCGAGGAGCTGTCCATGCTCGATAACTTGTCCGGAGGCAGGGCGATAGCCGGTTTCGGTCGCGGTCTGGCGCGGGTTGAATTCGATACCTTTCGTCTGAACCAGAGCGAAGCCAAGGAAACGTTTGCCGAGTCCGCGAAAATGATTTTCGAGGGGCTGGAGCAGGGCTACTGCGAAATGGACGGAGAATTTATCAAGCAGCCCAAAGCGCCCCTGCGCCCGGCGCCTTTTAAAAGCTTTAAAGGACGGGGCTATGCGGCCTCGATGTCTCCTGATTCGATCCTGATGATGGCCGAACTCGGCCTCGGCCTCCTGCTGGTGCCCCATAAACCATGGGATGAAGTAGCGGTGGA
>DLXZ01000182.1:0-7433 GCA_003448675.1 Porticoccaceae bacterium | reverse complement strand
ATGGGATGAAGTAGCGGTGGATATCGAAAACTACCGCCAGTTGTTTAACAAGGTTCACGGCGCCAACCCGCCGGCGCCCATCGCCGCCTGCTGGACCTACTGCCACGAAGACGAAGGAGTCGCCAAAGCCGCGGCGGAGAAATACATCACTGGCTATTGGCAGAGCGTGATCGACCACTATGAAATGAACAAGGATTACTTCAAACAGAAGAAGGGCTATGAGTACTACGGCAATATGTCCGACGTGATCAACGATGTTGGCCGTGATGCCATCGCCGATATGTTTATGGACCTGCAGGTCTGGGGTACGCCGGAGCAATGCTACGAAAAAATCCTGATGATTCGCGAGAAAGTGGGCATGGGCGGTTTTAACGGGGTATTCACCTACGCCGATATGCCGTTCGATGTGGCCGAGAAAAGCTATCACCTGTTCAGTAAGGAAGTACTGCCTCGTCTGAAAGACATTCCTGAGCCGGAAGTGTCGAAAGCCGTCGCTTAGTATGACTTGCCGTCCGTGAAGAAGGCCCTTGATGGGGCCTTTTTTATGGACAGGCCGTTTTAAAAGGAATCGGAGGTGAACACGGGTCAGCGGTTCCCGTGATGCGGGCCACTGAGTTGTCTTCATTGGGGGCCGAGTTACAATGCGACCCAATACATTTAAGGGCAGGGGAACAATGAAAAAAACCATCAAAACGGGTCTCTTGTTGGCCGGCATGGCGGCCACTGCGCTGGCGTTGCCGGCCCAGGCCAAGGAATGTAAGCCCAGCAAGTGGGGCGCCGATGATGAAATCGGCTCTGCCAATCTGATAACCCCGGAAAGCGTGCTCAAAGCCTCGCAACTGGTTAAACGGGGCAAGACCCAGCATCTGGGTATTGTTATCGATAAAACCACCCCCGCCTTTGGGCCACGAAGTTTGCGGGTGCAGATCGTCCAGCCTGGTCAGGAGTATGGCCGCACGCCGTTTCCTAACGGCTTTATCTACAACGATGAAGTGGTTCAGACCTGGTTTGGCATCGGCTCGCAACTGGATGGCCTCGGTCATCCCGGTGTCCACGGTATGTTTTATAACTGCAATAAGGGCATTGATTTCGTCCACACCGAAGGCGTGAGCAAAATGGGCATCGAAAAAGTACCGCCCATGGCCGCCAGGGGCGTGGTGCTGGATATGGCCGGCCACGCCGGTGTGGCCTACCTGAAAGGGGGAGAGTATTTCAGCGTCGCCGATGTCAAGGCGGTGGAAAAGGCGCAGGGTACGGATATCCGGGAAGGTGATGTGGTGCTTTTCCATACGGGCTGGACGGAAGCGATGCTGGAAAAAGACCCAGAAAAATGGGGCAGCACCGAACCGGGTATTTCGGAAGAAGTGGCACAGTATCTGGCGGATAAAAACGTTCTGGCTGTCGGCGCTGATACCTGGGGAGTGGATGTGGTACCGCCACAGAACAAGGGCAATATTTTTGGTGGCCACATTATTCTGATGGTTGAAAACGGCATTTACATGCTTGAAACCATGCAGACCGGCCCCCTGGTGCGTGATAAGGCCTTTGAGTTTTTCTTTGTACTTGGCCCGACCCGAATTCGGGGTACCGTGCAGGCGATCATCGATCCTATCGCAATTTACTAGTCGCTGAATTTCACCCGTCCACCTGGTGGGCGGGGTGGTCTTGCGTGTCACGGTAGACTGCCCCCACATCCGGTTAAAAAAATTAAATCCACTATTTAGTAACTAAATGTTTTTGAGAGGTTGTTGATGGACGAGTTACGGATCTGGTCCTGGTCTTTTTTATTCTTGTATGTGGGCGCCATGATTGGCTTTGGTTATCTGGGCATGCGCCACGTTAAAACCAGTGATGACTTTTCCACCGCCAGGGGCGAATACGGCATGTGGTTTCTGGCTTTTGCCATGACCGCCACCACGGCTTCCGGTGCTACCTTCCTGGGGATCCCCGGCCTTGGTTATCGTTTTGGCTTTCCGGCTCTGGGCTATGCCCTGGTCTATCCTTTTGCGGTGTACCTGGGCATCTGGCTGTGTTTCAAGCAGGTGCAAAAAGCCGGTAACAATTTCAGTAATCGATCCATTCCCGAGTTTATGGGGGACCGCTATCAGTCCGAAGCCATGCGTGTGATCGTGGCAGTGTTTTCTCTGGTGCTGTTATTTTATCTGGCGGCCCAGATGCTCGCCGGCCTGGTGATGTTTGAGCAGATGCTGGGATTGAATCCATTCTGGGCGCTGACGGTTACCACCGGCGTGCTGCTGGTGTATGTCGTTCTGGGCGGCGCTCATGCCGACATTATTACCGATGGTGTGCAGGGTGCGATGATGCTCGGTCTGGCACTGATGATTGTCGTGCTGTTCAGCATTGGCTTTGGTGTGGAGGGCGGGCTGTCGGGCGTCATGGATCGTTTGACCGAGCTGGACCCTAAAACAGTCATGCCTACCTATGAAGGTTCCAGCATTCTGGATTCCTACTGGGATTTTGTTGCGGTCTTTGTCGCTCATCTGACACTCGGCATGCTGCCCCACATTGGCAACAAAGTCTGGGCGCTGAAGGAAGGTGTTGGCCGCACCCGGTTTTTATTGTTGTGCCTGTTAATGGGCGTGGTCTTGGCCTCGATGATTTTTGGCGGCATTCTGGCCCGCGCGGTGCTGGGTGATGAATTGCTTAGTCAGCCCGGTGGCCCCAATCAGGCCATTCCGGCCCTGTTTATTGAATTGTTTCCAGTGTGGCTGGCGGCTTTTCTGGGCGTCGCCATTTTGTCTGCCATTATGTCCACGGCGGACGGTCTGGTGATTTCAACATCCCAGGTATTCGCCAACGATATTTATCGCCGGACACTGTCAAAGATGCTGCACCCGGAAGCCAGTGATGAAGAGGTCGATCATAACGTCCTGCGCATCAGTCGCTTTTCCATTATTTTTGTCCTGCTCGGTGCGGCGGTACTGGCCTGGCATTCCATCGGCCAAAACATAGCGTTGATGGTCTGGGTTGGCCTCGGTGGCATGATGGCAGCGCTTGCCGGGCCTCTGATTCTCGGCGTGTTCTGGCGCGGGGTCACCGCACAGGGTGCAATCTGGGGCTTTATCAGCGGTGCGGTCAGTTTTATCGTGTTGCGAAATGGTCTGTTGCCTGCTGGTGCTGCCGAAGGAAACTTGATTGATCAGGCCCTGTTCCAGCTGGGCACTCAGGCGGGTAACCCCTTCACTTGTACCGCTATCGGTGAGGGCGTTTCCGTGGCCGTGACAGTGGTGGTTTCGCTCGCTACTCGGTCGCTACCTCGGGAGCATATCGAGAAAATATTCGGCAGTGCGGGTGCCTCCGCTTCGTGATATTACGGTAATAAAGGAATTTCCAGTGCTGCAACTTGGCAACCAGCTATTTGTCCCCGAGCACGAGGTGGAACTCCATGGCATTCGCGCCCAGGGGGCGGGCGGGCAAAACGTCAATAAGGTGGCCAGCGCGGTGCACCTGCGTTTTGATATTCGCGCCTCTTCCTTGCCGGACGAGGCGAAGGAAAAAATCCTGGCCTATTCCGATCAGCGGATAAGTTCCGAGGGTGTGGTGGTGATCAAGGCCCAGCGCTTTCGTACCCGGGAAAAGAATACAGAAGACGCACTGGAGCGCCTGCGCGAGTTGATCAGCAGGGCCACGGTGCGGCGCAAGACCCGCATCGCCACGAAACCCAGTAATAGCGCGAAGGCGAAAAGAGTAGACAGCAAAACCCGGCGGGGCCGCACCAAATCCCTTCGGGGCAAAGTCAATATCGACTGATCTATTTGATAACGGCTAACATTATTTGTCTAATTTTCTTGAAAAATTAATTTTGGAAAACTCCCATGCAAGCGCTATTTACCAAGCAGGGCGATGAATACATTCCCAGTGAATCCGCCGGTAGCCCCTGGGGCCTGGTCAGCCTCCATGGTGGCGCGCCCACTGCTTTGATGGTGAGCGCTATGCAGGATCGCTTCTCCGCTGACGACATGCAATTGGTACGCTTTACCGTGGATTTGTTTCGTGCCGTGCCTATGGCTCCCTTAACCATGCGTTGCAATACAGTACGCGATGGCAAACGGGTAAAAGTGTTCGACGTGTCCTTGTTCCACGAGGATGTCGAAGTGAGTCGGGCCAGTGGTCTGGTACTGAAGAAGACCGATGTGGCGATTCCTGAAACCGTCCGCCGCGAGCGACCACTACCTGAAAGCATTGCCGCAGCCATGGATCACGCGGTCCATGATGGTATCGGCCCCGAACATCGCATGTATCAAGGGGCATCGACGCCGGGTCTGCACCGCGAAGTGCCCATCAAGCCGATATTCCTGAAAATTGGTATTGGTCACGGTTGTAGCTGGGCTAAGTTGCCCGCACTTGTGATCGAAGGTCGGGAGAATACGCCCCTGGATACCGTAGCCGTACTGGCGGATTTTGCTAATGGCTTTGCCCAGGTGCATCTCAGCGAGGAGCTGGGATTTATCAATGCCGATCTGGTGGTGAACCTGTTTCGCATGCCCGAAAGTGAGTGGATATGTATTGATGCCCGCGCCTTTCCTCAGGAAAGCGGTATCTCCATGGTAGAAACCGAGCTTTACGATGAAAAAGGTATGATCGGTCGAGCTTCACAATCCAATCTCACCATGCCGCGCTATGCTGGTTAGCTCGATTCGGTTTCCGGTTTGATTGACAATCAGGAGCGGCTGGAACTGCATATCCCGGTACAAGCGCAGGGCAATACTGCCGTGAGTCTTTTAGCGGGCGCCAGTGGCCTGTCCCATCAAGCGATTAAGCAGGCCATGGTTAACGGTGCTGTCTGGCTGTCTCGGGGGAGCGACACTCGCCGTCTACGGCGGGCCAAGCGGCCATTGGTTATCGGCGATGAGTTGCACCTTTATTATGATCGCGGCATTCAGGCTACTCGCCCCAGGCCTGCACGGTTGATTGCCGATGAAGGCGCCTACAGCGTCTGGTTTAAGCCCTCGGGCATGTATAGTCAGGGGTCCAGGTGGGGAGATCATTGCACCGTGTGTCGCTGGTCGGAGCGTCAACTTCAACGTACGTCTTTTCCCGTCCATCGGCTTGATCGCGCCGCCTCGGGTTTAATACTGATTGCCCATAGTCGGCAAATGGCCCGCGAGTTGAGCAAATTGTTTGAGCAGCGCCAGGTCAAGAAAACCTATCTGGCTTTGGTGGCTGGTGCCTTTTCACTGCCCGTCGGGTCACTACTCAGCTCGGATATCGATGGCAAATCAGCTCGCACCTTTGTGAGTTTGCGTTGCTACGACGCAAGCACGGATACATCTATTCTGAAGGTTGAGATCGAAACCGGACGCAAACACCAGATACGTCGTCATCTCGCGGAATGTGGGTTTCCGATAATCGGTGACCGTTTGTTTGGCGGCCCTCTGGATGCGCCCTTGGGTGATGAATTAAATCTCGAACCTACACTTGATCTTCAACTCTGTGCCTGGCAACTGGCTTTTAACGAGCCGGAGACCGGTGAGCAAAAAGCCTACACCGCCTCGGATTCACTATTGCCGCCGGCTTTGGTAACGCAATCGTGAAAATGGGAATCAACGCCCCTTAAATTCCATTTCCTGTTTCGCCCTGAAGGCGGCGACGCCTCCCAGGCCGTCTTCGGTTCTGGCCATATCGATAATGCCTTTTTCCTCGGCTTTCAGTTGCTGGGCGAAACTGTTGTCGAAGCTCTCCAGCAACAAGCGCCGTGTCGCGCCATAGGCCAGGGTAGGGCCTTTGGCAATCCGCGCCGCCAGCTCCTCAACGGTTGGTGTCAGTTTATCTGCCGCAGTCACCTGATTGACCAGCCCCCACTGCTCGGCTTCGGACGCGTTGAGACGGCGGTTGGTTACCATCATCTCCTCTGCCCGGCGCAGGCCGATCTGGCGGGGCAGAAAATAAGTGGCGCTGCCATCAGGGCTCATGCCGATGCCGGTATAGGCCATCATAAAGCTGGCCTTGTCACTGGCGATCACAAAACTGCATGAGGACAGCAGGGACAGACCGGCGCCGGCGGCAATGCCCTGAACTCCCGCAATCACCGGTGCATTCATCGTCGAGAGTGTCGCCACGGCGGGGTGAAAGGTATCCAGTAATTTGCGCAAGGTCGCGGGAAGCTCCTCGCCTGCTTCGGCAAATGTCATCACATCGCCACCGGCGCAGAATATCTTACCTTCGGCATCCAGGATAACGGCCCTGACCTCGGCATCGTCCCGGCATACTTTGGCTACGTCGTACAGTTCTTCGCCCATATCAAAATTCAGGGCATTGGCTGCCTCGGGTCGGGCCAGAGTGATGCGGGCGATGTTGTTCTGACGACTGAATTTTATGGTTTTATAGCTCATAGACGTTTGCCTGTATGTTAGCGGGGTAACGGTCCATGGTACGCCCCACGTAATGGTGTATCCAGTACAGCGGTGTTGCCCGTCCCTGTGTTATCGGATGGATTATTCGTGATCGTTCCCGTATGCGTGATAACAAGCAGTTATTTCTGGCATGGTTGAGTACCATGAATATACCAAGTTATCGGTCGCTTAATTCGCTAGACTGCGCCGCTTTTTCCACCCATCTTGCATGTGGAAGGGTGCGAAGCACCATAAATGTCTGCCGGATGATTACAGGCTTATCCACGTGTCTGCCGGTACAGCGAATAAAATCCTGATTTCCTGATGATTGAAACCCTGAAAAAAGAATGGTTCGGCAATATTCGTGGCGACGTGCTTGCCGGTCTGGTGGTCGCCCTGGCCCTGATTCCGGAAGCGATTGCTTTTTCCATTATCGCTGGCGTTGACCCTAAAGTAGGCCTCTACGCTTCGTTCTGTATCGCTGTAGTCATTGCCTTTACCGGCGGGCGGCCGGGTATGATTTCCGCCGCCACCGGCGCCATGGCCCTGTTAATGGTGACGCTGGTGAAGGAACATGGCCTCGAATATTTATTGGCCGCCACTTTGCTCACCGGCGTATTACAGATTATTGCCGGGTTTTTAAAGCTCGGCGGGCTGATGCGCTTTGTCTCCCGCTCGGTGGTGACCGGGTTTGTAAACGCCCTGGCGATTCTGATTTTTCTGGCTCAGTTGCCTGAACTGCAAAACGTCACCTGGCATGTTTATGCCATGACCGCCGCAGGACTGGGCATTATCTATCTGCTGCCCCTGGTGCCGGGAGTGGGTAAATTGCTGCCATCGCCCCTGGTATGCATCCTGGCTCTGACGGCGCTCTCCATCGTCATTGGTCTGGATGTCCGCACGGTCGGCGATATGGGGGAGCTGCCGGATACCTTGCCGGTTTTCCTGTGGCCCGATGTGCCGGTTAATCTCGACACCCTCGTTATTATTTTTCCTTACGCCATCGCTTTGGCGGTAGTTGGTCTGCTGGAATCCATGATGACCGCTGCGATCGTGGATGATCTCACCGACACCAGCAGT
>DLXZ01000152.1:971-4650 GCA_003448675.1 Porticoccaceae bacterium | reverse complement strand
CCTTTCAAACCGTGCAACAGTTGCTGGGCCCCTCAAGCATCGTCTTTGGTTTTCCGGCCTTCTGGGCGGTGCTGGCCCCGGCGATGGCTTGTGCGCTGGTGGGCGTGATCCTGCTGCATCGCGCGGCCTGACTGGCGGTTGTTATTTTTCCGGTTTTGGCAGTACCACTATTCGCGTGTCCGACCACAGATCGTGCCAGCAGTTTTTGTCGCCGAACAGACACCACAAATAGCCCAGCCCGGCCACGATCAGCGATACATGGGCGTAGACACAGCGGCGCAGGCATTGGAGCCAGGAAGGCGTTTTGCCATCGGTGGTAACCAGCTTCAGGCGCCAGGTTTTCATGCCCAGGGTTTGGCCGCTGCGCCGCCAGCAGATGCAGTAAAATAGCGCCGGGCCGAGCCACATGCCGAACAGGTATGGCGCAGCTGCTAGACCCGAAAAAGGCTGGGTGGCGGCCTCGGCGCCGCTGATTAATACCCGGCCGGCAAGCACCAGCCCGGCGTAAGCCAGGACAATGGCGAACATCAGAAAGGCATCGTAGACCAGGGCGATCAGGCGCCTGATTAAACCGGCGCAGGGCAGGGCTTGAGGGTGTTCAGTCAAGGGCTTGTCCCGAAAATGGCGGCGGCAAGTCTAGCAAATTAGAGCGATTTGGGTTTTGTTCGTGAGAGAGTTGATGCAAAAAACAAATCACTTCATTGCCGCCAGTTGGGCGATGGTTCCACGTCCGGATTAAATGGGATCTCCGCAATCAGGATACGTTATGGCAAAAATCAGAGTGCAACGCGACCATCAACTGAGTCTGGATACCGTGCGAGAGACAGCGGACGAATTGGCGGACCAGCTTCGAAAACGCTTTGGCGGCAGTTATGGCTGGCAGGGTGACGAATTGAGTTATAAGCGCTCCGGCGTCGATGCCCGTATCATCTGTTCGAAGCAGGACATAGTCGTGGATGTGAAGCTGAAGGGCCTCATGATGTCGGCCCTGCGCGGGACAATAGAATCGGAAATAAAAACCAGCCTGGACAAATACCTGGCTTAGGCCGAGGCCTTCATTCCGAGGACCTAAAATCGCGGTGCGCGCGGCCTGTTCATGGGCGTTGGAGCCAGGCGCAGAAAACTACCGTCCACTTTATCGAGCGAGGCTCGGCCGGAAAGGATCATCGCTCGCTCGATTTCATCCCGCAGTAAACCCAGTACCCGTTCCACGCCCGGCTGGCCGCCCGCCGCCAGCCCGTACAGATAGGGCCGGCCAATCATGCAGGCTTTGGCGCCCAGAGCCAGGGCTTTGAGCACGTGGGTGCCCCGGCGCACGCCGCCATCAAGGATGATCTCCAGTCGATCGCCCACGGCATCGGCGATTTCCGCCACCAGCTCAATGGGGGCGGGCACGGTATCCAGTTGCCGGCCACCGTGGTTGGAAATGATCACCGCCGTGGCGCCAATATCCAGCGCCCGGCGGGCATCCTCGGCGGACATCACGCCCTTGATGGCAAACGGTCCCTGCCAGCGTTTGGCGATCTGCTCGGCGGCGCGCCAGTTAAGGGCGCGGTCGAACTGGCCGTTGATATAAGCGCCCAGGGAGCTGACCTTCGAGCTGCCCTCGGCGATGTGGTGGGATAGATTGGCCATCTCCAGGGCCGGGCTGGTGAAGTAGCGATAGACCCAGACCGGGCGCTGGGCAAAGCCCACTAAACTGCGCAGGGTGGGTTTGGGCGGTACCGTCATGCCGGTGTGCAAGTCCCGCTCCCGGTTGCCCTGGACCACGGTATCGACTGTCAGACACAGGGCGTCGTAGTTGGCCGCGCGGCAGCGGTCAATCAATTCCTCGTTAATAGCTGGGTCGCGGAGCACATACAGCTGAAACATTTTCGGCCCGCGCGTAGCGGCGGCGACGTCCTCAATACTGGTGGTCGAAAGCGTCGACAGGGAATAAAGGGTGTTAAAGCCCTCGGCGGCCTGCGCTACCGCTCGCTCGCCCTGGTGGTGAAAAAAGCGGGTCATGCCCGTGGGGGCAAGCAGTACCGGACTGTCCACCGTGCAGCCAAGCACCGTGGTTTTCATATCGATCTGCGTGACGTCTTCCAGGCATCGGGGAATGATCTGATACCGGTTAAATGCCTCGGTATTGTGATAGCGGCTGATCTCATCGTCCGCGCCGCCCTCGATGTAGTGATACAGGGGGCGGGGCAGACTGGCCCTGGCCAGGGGGCCGAAATCCTCGACATTGAAACAGCGCTGCAGGCGGGCGGTAGTCATCGTCATGGCGTCTTAGCAATTAAAGCGCTCATCTTATTGAATTTGCGCAGCCATTGGCAGCGGCAACAAGACGCCCTGAAAAATTTTGCCGTAAACTGCCTGGCGCGAAATAATGAGCAGCCATTCATTCATAAATCTGGCCCCATCATGACCGAGTCCTACCAACACAAATCNNGGGCAGACCTCCACCATTGATGCCGCCCTCGTTATGGAGCTGCTGACACAGGCGGCGGTGGCGACCACCGGGGACATCAAACGGGTGCTGGATATCGGTTGCGGCGCCGGCAACAACACCCTGCGCCTGCTGGAAAAAGCCGGACCGTTTGAAAGCCATCTGCTTGATCTCAGCCAACCCATGCTGGAGCGGGCCGAGGCCAGAGTCGCCTCGGCGAAAGCCAGCGAAGTTTATTGTTATCAGGGAGACTTCCGCGAGCTGGAACTGGCGGCGAGTCAGTTCGACGTGATTATTGCCGCCGCTGTGCTGCACCATTTACGCGATGTTGATGATTGGCGTCGCACCTTCGAAAAAATTTACCGCCTCACCGCCCCCGGCGGCAGCGTCTGGATCAGCGACCTGGTCAGTCACGAAAGTGAAGCCGTTCAGGCCATGATGTGGCAACGTTACGGAGATTACCTGAGCGACCTGGATGGCGAAGCCTACAGAGATAAGGTTTTCGCCTATATCGAAAAAGAGGACTCGCCCCGACCCGTGACCTTTCAGCTCGATCTGCTGCGTGAGGTGGGTTTCGAACGGGTGGAGTTATTGCATAAAAACTCATGCTTTGCCGCCTTTGGCGCGCTGAAAGCCGGTGGTGCGGTGTGATCGGTAACACAGCCCGTAAATAGCAAGTGGAAAACAAATGGCTATTCATGGCCCCGGGTTTGACAAACCCGTGCCGATAAAAACGCTGGGCGTGTTACTTACTTGCGTTACGTTTCTGCTCTCGGCCTGCGGCGGTCCAAAGCTGGAATCCCTGTCCGCCGATGCCATCACCCTGGCTTTTGGCGACAGTCTCACTGCGGGTACGGGGGTAGACTCCGAAAACAGCTACCCGGCGGTGCTTGCCAGGCGGCTCCAGCGCAAAGTGATTAACGCCGGCGTACCCGGTGAAGTGACGGAAGATGGCAAAGCTCGTCTGCCGCGGCTGCTTGACGAGCACGTCGTTCAGCTGGTGGTGATCTGCCACGGGGGTAATGATTTTTTGCACCGTCTGCCCGAGGATCAAACCGAAGCTAACCTGCGTGAGATGATCAGCGAAGTGAAGTCGCGAGGGATAGATGTTGTGCTAATCGGTGTGCCGATACCCGGTATCTGGGCTAACCCACCGAAGCTATACAAACGGCTGGCTGAAGAGTTTGACGTACCGCTGGATGAAAATATTCTCGGCGAACTGGAAACCGATCCGGCCATGAAATC
>DLXZ01000152.1:0-696 GCA_003448675.1 Porticoccaceae bacterium | reverse complement strand
CGAATAAATCGGGTTATCAGCGATTGGCCGATGCGGTTTTCGATTTGCTGGTTGAGGCCGGTGCAATGCCGAGTGGGAGTTAAATGTTGATCCAATGACCTGTTCGATTTCAGGCCAGGCCGTGTTTCCATGCTGGTTTCATTTACCTGCACGCGCTGGATGGGATAGACTGACTCTATAAATAAAAATTAATGTAAGGGAATCAAAGATGTCAGAACTTATCTCTTCAGACACGGCGCAATTTGATGGTCGGCAGGTGGTCGATGATCTGAATCGCCTGCTGCGCCTGCGCACCACGCCGATTGGCATGAAGCTCTTTGCCTCGGGTGATGAGATGGAGGCGGTGCCGAGAATTCGCCGCCCCAGGGATATTCACACCACGGATCAAATTGTGGGCCAGGCAGCTCGTAACGGCTGGACGGTGGGTGTGACAGCCGACGATCTGGTCGGCGAGCAGTGCCGGGCGGTGCTGGGTTTGCATCCGCGCTCCGATGAGTGGCTCAGGGGCGAGCAAATGATTGGCGTCTGGTACGAGACGCCAGAGGATGCTGCGCAGCACCAACAGGCCATGGATGTCGTGCCCCATGGCCGCTATCAGGCGATGGCCGTTAGCCCCCTGGCTTCTGGCCGGCTTGATCCACCGGACATCTGCCTGATTTATGCGACACCGGCACAGATGATTATCTTTATCAACGG
>DLXZ01000186.1:11425-12034 GCA_003448675.1 Porticoccaceae bacterium | reverse complement strand
CTGGTCGCCATGTGTGTTAACGACCTGGTGGTGTGCGGCGCCGAACCCCTGTTTTTTCTTGATTATTACGCCACCGGCAAACTGGATGTCGATACCGCCGCCGCCGTGGTCACCGGCATTGGCCGCGGCTGTGAACTGGCTGGCTGCGCCCTGATTGGCGGCGAAACCGCGGAAATGCCCGGCATGTACGAAGCCGCCGACTACGACCTGGCGGGCTTCTGTGTCGGCGTGGTGGAAAGCGATCAGGTAATCGATGGCAGCCGGGTCACTCCGGGCGATGTGCTAATCGGTCTGGAATCCAGCGGTCCGCATTCAAACGGTTATTCCCTGATTCGGAAGATTCTTGAGCGTAGCGGCGCCGATCCGGCGGCCACGGAAATCGGCAAACAAAACCTCGCCGAGGCGCTGATGGCGCCCACCCGTATCTACGTGAAATCGCTGCTGGCGCTGATCAAAAGTGTACCCGTCCACGCGCTGGCCCATATCACCGGCGGAGGCCTGTTGGAAAACATTCCGCGCGTGCTGCCGGAATTCAGCCGGGCAAGCATCAATACCAGTAGCTGGTCGATGCCCCCGGTATTTACGTGGCTGCAAGAACACGGGAATATC
>DLXZ01000186.1:10204-11127 GCA_003448675.1 Porticoccaceae bacterium | reverse complement strand
CCCGCCGACCAGGCCGATAGCGCGCTAGCCCGACTCACGGAGGTCGGCGAGAGCGCCAGGATCATTGGCGAAATTACCACTTCCCCACAGCGGGAAGCCGAGGTTGAACTGCGTTAATCCGCTTGTCATCAATGAACGGAGTGCGACTAAACGCGTCCAAGTGATTTATGTAAATTGGAGAGAAGCACCTTGCGAGCTTTTTTGGTGGCAATCAGTTTAGTGAGCGTACTGCTGCCCACGGGCCTTCGCGCTCAGCCAGAAAACACCAGCCCGGCGCCAGCAGCATCGGTGCTCAAGCCTTATAAGGCGGTGTACAGCGCTAAATACAATGGCATGGACGTGAAAGCCGTGCGCGAACTGACGGCACTGGAATCCGGTTTTAGCATCAGTTCAAATATCAAGGGCATGCTGGGTAGTGTCAGCGAGGAGGAACGCTTCCATATCGATGGCCAGGGCGATATCCAGCCCGACCGTTATCGTATGCGCAAATCTTTTTTTGGTATGGATCGCGAGGAAAAATTTGATGTCGATCCGAGCACCCGCCTCGGGGTTTTTACCCGGAAGGACAAACGCCGGGAGCTCACCTTGCTTCCCGAGCACCTGGGCCCAGTCAGCTACCAGCTGCAAATGCGCCGGGATCTGGAAATAGCTTCGCAACCCGCACGCGGTGCCGAGCTAGCGGGGCAAACATTTTCTTACCCGGTTTTTTCCCGGGGAAAAATCCGCGACTACCGGTTCGAAGTCCTCGGCTGGGAAGAAACCGAAACCGGCATTGGCACAGTATCTACCCTTAAGTTGCAGCGGGTTCGGGACAAGGGCAAACGAAAAACGCTTTTCTGGATGGCCCCCGCGTGGAATTTCGTGATCGTCAAAATCCAGCAACATGAAAAAGGCGGGGAACAATACGAAATGATACTTGAAAA
>DLXZ01000186.1:1080-10068 GCA_003448675.1 Porticoccaceae bacterium | reverse complement strand
CAGACACAGACACAGACACAAAAACATGGAAACGCCCGATTCAAATGTAGAGCCTAACCGAACAGAGTCCGAGGCCCCTGAACCCGCTCGCGGGCGAGGTCTCAGTCTTGCATTTATTGTAGTGGTGCTGCTGGTAGCAGCGGCTTATATGTTCTACCGTCAACCGGCGCCACATCACGAGACCGAAACCCCTGCAAGCCCGGCCATAATAACGCCACCACAGGAACAAATTAGCCAAACCCCAGCTACACCAGGCGCCCCCATTGAACCGCCCTCGCCCGAACAAACGGTAAAAACCGACAACAAGCCCCAGCGCCCACCCCTGCCTACGCTGGTCGATAGCGACCAATTTCTCCGTGACCATTGGCAGGACCTCGGCTTGCCCGAAACCATTGCCCCCTGGGTCGAGGGAGAATTTATTTTTCAGCGACTGGTGGCTTTTATAGACGGCCTGTCCCGGGGTGAAATCCTGCAAAAACTGGTGCCGCTAAACAAGACAAGGGAACTGCAACCAAGGTCTGTCTTCACAACTAGCAAAGTTGACGGTGCTGAATGGCTGGCGGAAGCAAACTTCCAGCGCTATAGCGGCTTTGTCGGCTTTGTCACCGCGCTGGACGTCGAGCACCTTGCCGACCTGACCCGTCGGTTCCAGCCCCTGCTGGAGAGCGCCTTTCAGCAACTGGGACAACCGCCAGAACAGCTTAGCGAGCGTTTGCTCAAGGGCATCGCCGTGATGCTGGAAACCCCCGAGGTCGAGGGGCCCATGGCTCTAAAAAGGGAGTCGGTCTACTATCAGTTTGCCGATCCCCAGCTAGAAGCACTGCCCAACTCCCAGAAACTCCTGCTGCGCATGGGGCCGGATAATCGCAAGCAGATCAAACGCTGGCTGAAAACTTTTAAGCAAACACTGCTGACAAGCGAGTCGGTTTCGATTAAACCCTGATCAGGCTCGGGGCAAGGTAACCCCCCTCTGACCCTGGTATTTGCCACCGCGATCCTTGTACGACGTCTCACAAACCTCGTCGGATTCGAAAAACAGCATCTGGGCGACACCTTCGTTGGCGTAAATCTTGGCTGGCAGGCTGGTGGTATTGGAAAATTCAAGGGTCACATGGCCTTCCCATTCCGGCTCCAGTGGCGTGACGTTGACGATAATGCCGCAACGGGCATAGGTGGATTTACCCAGACAGATGGTCAACACACTGCGGGGAATGCGAAAGTATTCCACGGTATGAGCGAGAGCAAAGGAGTTGGGGGGAATAATGCAGCAGTCGCCTTTGAAATCGACAAAGCTGTCAGGATCAAAGTTTTTCGGATCGACGGTGGCTGAATGGACATTGGTGAAAATTTTGAATTCATCAGCGCAGCGCACGTCGTAGCCGTAACTGGATACGCCGTAGGAGATCACCCGCTCACCCCCGCCCTCAGGCTCCCGCACCTGACTATTCTCAAAGGGCTCGATCATGCCCTGCTCGTTGGCCATGCGGCGAATCCACTTGTCTGACTTGATACTCACTCGAAACTCCTGGCAGAGGTTTAACCTTTATATGACCTTGGCCTGCAATGTATCTATTCTTGATTAGCCTTAATCTTCAATGGATATAGTCGGCGCATTCACCAGGTTTTCAGCAAGCGCATTGATCAACTTGCGGGCGATGTCCCCATAACAAGCGGCAATCTCGCCGTCCGGCTCGGCCTGTACAATGGGCGTACCCCGGTCACCTTCCTCACGAATACGTCGATCCAGGGGTAGCGCCCCTAACAGGGTGGTGCCGTAGTCCCCAGCCACCTGGGCGCCACCGCCCTCGCCAAATATCGCTTCGGCATGGCCACAGCTGGAACAGATGTGCAGGGCCATATTTTCGACCACACCCAACACCGGTACCTCAACCTTACGGAACATCTCTATACCTTTTCGGGCATCCAGCAGGGCAATATCCTGGGGGGTAGTGACAATGACCGCGCCCGAGAGCTTGACCTTCTGGGATAACGTCAGCTGAATATCGCCGGTGCCCGGCGGCATATCCACCACCAGCACATCCAGCTCGCCCCATAGACATTGCTCCAGCATCTGGGTCAGGGCGCCACCGGCCATGGGGCCGCGCCAAACCATGGGCGTCCGCTCGCTGGTGAGATAACCGATGGACATGGACTTGAGCCCGTGGGCCGGCACTGGCACAAAAGCATTGCCATTGACCACCTGGGGCTGCACGGAATCGTCAATGCCCAGCATCCGGGGCAGACTCGGCCCGTATATATCGGCATCGAGGATACCTACCTGCAAACCCTCCGCCTGCAAGGCCAGGGCCAGGTTTACCGCCGTGGTGGATTTGCCCACGCCGCCCTTGCCTGAGGCTACCGCTACAATATTTTTTACGCCCTGCAAACCGGCTTCTGTTACCGTTTCCGTCATAGACTTACCGCCACCTGTTAATGAAAATACCTCACAAAGCCGCTATAGTTGCGGCCCTGAATATCCGCCACCAAAAGACGTCCTATCAATGCCTTCCAGCCGCCGCGAAATCCTTGTTACCAGCGCCCTGCCCTACGCCAATGGGGCCATCCATCTGGGCCACCTGGTGGAATATATCCAGACCGATATCTGGGTGCGTTTCCAGAAAGCAAGGGGGCACGAATGTTACTACGTCTGCGCCGATGATGCTCATGGAACCGCGATTATGCTCAAGGCCGAGGAACTCGGCATCAGCCCGGAGCAACTCATAGACAAGGTCAAAGCAGAACACGTCCGTGACTTCGGCGACTTCCTTATCGAGTTCGATAACTACCACTCCACTCACAGCGAGGAAAACCGGGTACTGGCAGAGGAAATCTATCGCCGGCTAAAAGTCAACGGCCATATCGCCACCCGGGAAATCACCCAGGCCTATGACCCGGAAAAAAACCTGTTCCTGGCCGACCGTTATATCAAGGGCACCTGTCCCCGGTGTAAGGCGGAGGACCAATATGGCGACAACTGCGAGGTCTGCGGCGCCACGTATGCGCCCACGGATCTGATCGATGCCAAATCTGCCATTTCCGGCGCCACGCCCGTTGCCAAAGCCTCCACCCACTACTTTTTTACGCTGCCCGAATTCACCGATTTTCTGAAAGCGTGGACCCGCGCCGGTCATGTAGGCGAGGAAATCGCCAATAAACTGAGCGAGTGGCTGGACGCCGGTTTGCAAGAATGGGACATCAGTCGGGACGCCCCCTATTTCGGTTTTGAAATTCCCGACGCGCCGGGCAAGTACTTCTACGTCTGGCTGGACGCCCCCATCGGCTACATGGCCAGCTTCAAAAACCTCTGCGACCGGGAAAATATCGACTTCGATCGCTTCTGGGCCGAGGGCGTAAACAGCGAGCTGTATCACTTTATCGGCAAGGACATTGTCAATTTCCATGCCCTGTTCTGGCCGGCCATGCTTAGCAGCGCCGGTTTCCGCACCCCCAACCATGTCTGCGTGCATGGCTTTCTTACCGTCAATGGCAAGAAGATGTCCAAGTCACGGGGTACCTTCATTAACGCCCGCACCTACCTGGAGCACCTGGACCCGGAATACCTGCGCTACTACTTTGCCGCCAAGCTGTCCTCCGGCGTTGAAGATCTCGATCTGAACCTGGACGACTTTATCCAGCGAGTCAACAGTGACGTGGTGGGCAAAGTGGTCAATATCGCCAGCCGCTGCGCCCGGTTTATCACCAAGGGTAACGACGGCGTCCTGGCCGACAACATGACAAATACCGAACTGTGGCAACAGGCCGTCGCCGCGGGAGAAAGCATCGCCAGCCATTACGAAGCCCGCAACTTCGGCAAGGCAATTCGGGAAATCATGGCGCTTGCCGATGCCGCCAATGAATATATCGCCGCCAGAGAACCCTGGAAGCTGGCCAAGGAAGAAGGTCGGCAGGTCGAAGTGCAGGACATCTGCTCCCTGGGCATTAACCTGTTTCGGGTACTGATGATCTACCTGAAGCCCGTACTGCCCGGCATGGCCGCTCAGGCCCAGTCGTTTCTTAACGATGAATTGCACTGGGACGGCGTCATCGAACCCCTGACCGACCACCGCATCGAAGCCTTCAAGCCCATGGTTAAGCGCATTGAAAAAGACAAAGTGGAGGCCATGGTCGAAGCCAGCCGAGAAGCGCTACCCGCTGCCGCGCCCACCAGCGATAGCGGCAAGTCGAGCCTGGACGAACCCATCGCCGATGAAATCAGCTTCGATGATTTCATCAAAGTCGATTTACGAGTGGCGCGCATCGCCGCCGCCAGCCATGTGGAGGGCGCGGGTAAACTGCTGCAACTGACCCTGGATATCGGTGGTGAGACGCGCAATGTGTTTTCCGGGATTAAATCCGCCTACAAGCCCGAAGACCTGGAAGGCCGTCTGACCGTGTTGGTCGCCAACCTGGCGCCGCGCAAAATGCGCTTTGGTATATCCGAAGGCATGGTACTGGCCGCAGGCGACGACGAAGGCATTTATCTGCTAGAACCAGATAGTGGGGCCAAACCGGGCCAACGGGTGACCTGAACGACGGGTTTACGCCGGCACCGGCAGGCGCTGGCGCAGGCGTTATTCCCGATTCAGCTAAAATTTAAATTATTTAGTATTTAACGGCGCAAGGCCGATCTTCGATAATAGCGCCGTCAGGACGCTTGGTCCTCAATACGTTTCCAGAGCCGATTGCTAACGCCATGCAGGAATTTGCTGTCATTCTCATCAGTACGATACTGGTCAACAATTTTGTGTTGGCGCAGTTTCTCGGCCTGTGTCCCTTTATGGGCGTGTCCAACAAGTTGGAAACCGCCATCGGCATGGCCAGCGCCACCACTTTTGTACTAACCCTGGCAGCCATTTCGAGCCACCTGGTTCATACCTGGATACTGACGCCCCTGGGCTTGACCTATCTGAAAACCATTGCCTTTATTCTGGTGATTGCCGTGGTGGTGCAGTTCACCAAGATGTTTATCGAAAAAGCCAGTCCCCTGCTCTACCGGGTGCTCGGTGTGTTTTTACCATTGATCACCACCAACTGCGCGGTACTGGGCGTAGCCCTGCAAAACACCGCCAAAGCACGCACCTTTATGGAATCCAGCCTTTACGGTTTTGGCGCGGCGCTGGGTTTCTCCCTGGTATTAATCCTGTTTGCCGCCATGCGCGAACGCCTGGCAGTGGCCGACGTACCTGTGCCTTTTCAGGGTGCCGCCATCGGCATGATTACCGCCGGCCTCGCCTCCCTGGCCTTTATGGGCTTTGCGGGTCTGGTCTAGGCCGCCCATTTATAGCCACGATGTTTAACTGAAACTATTTGTCCTTACCATGCCTGAAGCGTCCACCCTCCAGTTGTTGCTCAACGCGATTGTCGCGCTAGTGGTGCTGAGCGCCATCTTCGGGGCCATCCTCGGCTTTGCCTCGGTGCGCTTCAAGGTGGAAGGCAATCCGCTCGTGGAGCAGGTGGACGCCCTTCTGCCACAGACTCAGTGTGGCCAGTGTGGCCATCCGGGCTGTCGACCCTATGCCGAGGCCATCGTTAATGAAGGCGAGGCCATTAACCACTGTCCTCCCGGTGGCCAGACCACCATTAACGCGCTGGCCGACCTGCTGGATATACCTGCCCCGGAACTCGATGAAGAACACGGGGAAGAACTGGATACCAAGCTGGTCGCCTACATTCGCGAGGACGAGTGCATTGGCTGCACCAAGTGTATTCAAGCCTGCCCGGTGGACGCCATCCTCGGCGCCGCAAAATTAATGCACACCGTGATTGCCGCCGAATGCACGGGTTGTGACCTGTGTGTCGAACCCTGCCCGGTGGACTGCATCGATATGCTGCCGGTGCCCCACGGCCTGCACGACTGGCACTGGGACACACCGGCCTCAAGCGCCGAGCAATTAAGCAAAGTAAATCTGATTGCCACCGATCGGCGACCGGATATCGCCGCATGAATCAGCCCCGGCAAAAGATCTGGAATTTCCACGGGGGCATCCACCCACCGGAAAACAAAGCCCAGTCCCTGCAAGGGGGGATAGCCCCCGCCAGCTTGCCGGAGCGACTGGTATTACCGCTCAATCAGCATATCGGCAATCCCGCGGAGGTGACCGTTAAGCCTGGCGACAAAGTGCTCAAGGGCCAAAAAATTGCCGAGGCCACGGGTCTGGTCAGCGCCCCGGTGCATGCTCCGACCTCAGGGACTATTACCGGCATCGAGGATCACACCATCGCTCACCCCTCGGGCCTGGCGGCGCCCTGTATTATTTTGCGTCCCGACGGTCAGGAACAGTGGATTGAACGTCAATCCCGCGAAACTTATCGCCAGCAACAACCCGAGGAGCTGCTAAACCTGATCCGCGAAGCGGGCATTATCGGCATGGGCGGCGCCGGCTTTCCCAGCGCGGTGAAATTAAATCCGACGCACAAAATTAACACCCTGATTATCAATGCCGCTGAATGCGAGCCTTATATCACCGCCGATGACGCACTCATTCGCGAACGAGCCGCTGACATACTGCGCGGCATCGACATCCTCGCTTATATCCTCGGCGAGCCGGCGGATATTCTGATCGGCATTGAAGACAACAAACCCGAAGCCATTACCGCGCTCGGGGCCGCTATCGCCGAAAATGCGGTTGAGAGCGCTATCGAAGTGGTGGTCATCCCCACCAAATACCCCTCAGGTGGCGAGAAACAACTGATTCAGATTCTCACCGGCCAGGAAGTCCCCAGCGGCCAACTGCCCTCTGAACTGGGGATCGTCTGCCAGAACGTCGGCAGCACTCACGCCATTTACCGGGCCATTTGCCAGGGCGAGCCTCTGCTATCACGCATCACCACTGTCAGTGGCAAAGCCTGCTCGGCGCCTGGCAACTTCGAAGTATTGATCGGCACCCCCGTTGCGCATCTATTGGCCCAGGCGGGCTTCGAGGAAACGCACTGCCAACGACTGATTATGGGCGGCCCGATGATGGGCTTCACCCTGAATAACCCGAAGGCACCGGTGATTAAAACCACCAACTGCCTGCTGGCCGCCGACCATACCGAAAGCCCTTCGGAGGTGATCGCCCAGGCCTGTATCCGCTGCGGTCACTGCGCCGAAGCCTGTCCCGCGAGTCTCCTGCCCCAGCAGCTGTACTGGTATGCGCGGGCAAAAGATTATGAGCAGTTGGCCGCCCACCATCTACCCGACTGTATCGAGTGCGGCGCCTGCGCTTATGTCTGCCCCAGTGATATTCCCCTGGTGCAATATTACCGCGCCGCCAAGGGTGAGATTCGACTAATGAATGAAGAAGCCATTGCCTCTGATCGCGCCCGCCAGCGCTTTGAATACCATCAGCAACGGATTGAGCGTACCGAACAAGAAAAAGCCGCTAAGCGCGAAGCCCGGAAAAAAGCCGCTGCCGAGGCCAAGACCAAAACCGCGAACGCGCAAAGCGCCACGCCTACCGCCCAATCCGATGTCGTCCAGGCGGCATTGGCCCGAGTCAGCGTCGACAGGGCGACACCGGAACAAACCCTGGCGCGGCTGGAACGGGCGGTGTCCGCTGCGCAAAGCCGGTTGGAAAAGGCCAAAGGCAAACTGGCTGCGTCAGATCCCGACGACAACAAGCGCGGCGCGTTGGAGGCCGCGGTCGAACAACACCGCATTGATTATGAAAACGCTACTAAAAAGCTGGCCCAACACAAGGCCGGGGCCGGACAAACCAAGGCTCCGGCCCAACCTTCAGATCAACACCAACAAGGCGACATAGCCGCAGACCGCGCAGCCCTGGCTATTCAGAAAGCCCAGCAAAAAGCAGAGCAAATGGCCCAGATGAGCGAGACGGAAAAACTGAAAAACCAACGCGACGGCCTGCTCAAACGCCTGGATAAGGCCCGCGCGCGCCTGGAAGACGCCCAGGCCAGCGGTGATGATAACCTCGACGCCTTTGCCAACGCCGTCGACAAGCTGGAAGCCAAACTGCAACAACTCGATGTGGAGCTAACCGCGACCGCGCCTGAAAGCACCGAGGAGCAAACCTAAGCCATGGTCCTGATGCGCCGCTCCTCACCCCACCTGCATGCCGGCCAAAACACCTCTCGGGTAATGCAACACCTGCTGCTGGCCACCGTGCCCGGTCTGGTCGCCCTGTCCTGGCATTTCGGCTGGGGCAGTTTGATCAATATCCTCCTCGCCAGCATTACCGCCATCGCCTGCGAAGCCCTGGCACTAAGCCTCAGGCGACGGCCGGTGATATTTTACCTGTGCGATTGCAGCGCCCTGGTCACCGCCGTACTGTTGGGTCTGGCCCTGCCGCCGCTGGCGCCCTGGTGGGTGGTGGTGGTAGGGACGGTCTTCGCCATTGTTATCGCCAAGCACCTCTATGGCGGCCTCGGGTACAACCCTTTTAACCCGGCCATGGTGGGCTACGTGGTTCTGCTGATTTCCTTCCCGGTACAGATGACCACCTGGCCAGTAGCGCAGGCACTGTTGCCGGCGGAACTGCCGCCCATAGGCCTGACCGACTCCCTAAACCTGGTCTTTGGCGGCACACACCTCCCCATCGACGCCTACACCGCCGCAACACCCCTGGATACCTTCAAACACAGCAGTGGACTACTGGTTGAACAGATATACACCAGCGAAACCTGGTTCACCCAGGGTCGCTGGGCCGGCGCTGGTTGGGAATGGGTGAATCTGGGCTTTCTGCTGGGCGGTGTCTACCTGCTCCATCGGCGCATCTTCACCTGGCACGCGCCCGTGGCTATGCTCGCGGCGCTGGCGCTAATGGCGTTGGTATTTAACGACGGCGGCAGCTCAGCCAGTCACGGGCCGGTGAGTTTACACCTGCTAAGCGGCGCCACCATGCTCGGTGCCTTTTTCATCGTGACTGATCCGGTGACATCGGCGGTATCTAACCGGGGCCGGTTGATATACGGTGCACTCACCGGGCTGCTGATTTTCGTAATTCGGGCCTGGGGAAACTACCCCGATGCCGTGGCCTTTGCCGTGTT
>DLXZ01000186.1:481-857 GCA_003448675.1 Porticoccaceae bacterium | reverse complement strand
ACTACACCCAGCCGCGCACCTACGGTCATTCAACGAGCAGTAAAAGCGCTAATAGTAAAAACACGGACGGGAAGCACTGAGCATGTTGAAAAGTCCCATGACTTCCAACGCGGTTCTGCTGGCAGGCTTCGCCCTGGTGACGGCCCTGCTGCTGGCCGGCACCCATATCGGTACCCGTGAACAGATCGCCCTGGCCGAACGTCAGGCGGCGGAAAAAGCCCTGCTTGAGATTATTCCCCAGCACCGCCATAGTAATGATCTGCTGGTGGACACCCTGCCGGTACCCACCGATTTCTGGCAGGCGCTAGGCCTGACCAATGGTGGCGAAATTCATGTAGCCCGACAAAATGGCAACGTGGAAGCGATGATAGTGCCA
>DLXZ01000186.1:0-154 GCA_003448675.1 Porticoccaceae bacterium | reverse complement strand
CCGTTGCGCCGGATGGTTACAGCGGCGATATTCGCCTCATTGTCGGCATCAACCGGGATGGCACCATCGCCGGTGTGCGGGTGCTCGACCATCGCGAGACTCCAGGCCTGGGCGATAAAATCGACCTAAAAAAAAGCGACTGGATACTGAGCTT
>DLXZ01000036.1:25484-25999 GCA_003448675.1 Porticoccaceae bacterium | reverse complement strand
CGGGAGGCATTTGCTCTGGCAGCGGCGAAACTCCCTATTGCTACCACTTTTGTTAAGCGATCGGTGATGTGATGAAGGCAAGTGAACTGCGAACTAAATCGCGCGAGGAGCTGCAGGCCAGTCTCGAAGAAGAGCTGAAAAAACAGTTCAAGATGCGTATGAATCGGGCGACTGGTCAGATGGAGCAGACGCACGAACTGAAACAGGTGCGTCGCCAGATTGCGCGCATTAAAACCGTATTAAATGAAAACGCGGGAAGCTGATATGGCTGAAGACAAGGCGCGCACGCTCTCCGGCAGAGTAGTCAGCGACAAAATGGATAAAACCATCA
This sequence comes from Porticoccaceae bacterium, assembly GCA_003448675.1. Lineage (GTDB taxonomy): Bacteria > Pseudomonadota > Gammaproteobacteria > Pseudomonadales > Porticoccaceae > HB2-32-21. The sequence goes on along the minus strand of DLXZ01000036.1, from coordinate 25,668 downwards.
CGGTTTTGATCGAACGTCGGGTTAAGCACCCCCTGTATGGCAAGGTGATTAGTCGTTCCAGCAAAATCAAGGCTCACGACGAGGGCAACCAATGTTCCGTGGGGGATATGGTGACCATTGCAGAAACTCGGCCGATCTCAAAATCAAAATCGTGGAAGCTGGTGGAAGTCATCTCGCGGTCGAC
>DLXZ01000036.1:25120-25247 GCA_003448675.1 Porticoccaceae bacterium | reverse complement strand
TAAGCCCGAGCCTCACGCAATAAACAGGTTCAGAGAGAATAGAACAACATGATTCAGACACAGACCTATCTCGACGTGGCGGATAACAGCGGTGCGCGCCGTGTAATGTGTATCAAGGTGCTCGGTG
>DLXZ01000036.1:24550-24868 GCA_003448675.1 Porticoccaceae bacterium | reverse complement strand
GTATCAAGGTGCTCGGTGGCTCTCACCGGCGCTACGCCGCCGTTGGTGACATCATCAAGGTAACAGTTAAGGAAGCCATTCCTCGTGGCAAGGTAAAAAAAGGCCAGGTTATGGATGCCGTGGTGGTACGCACCAAGCATGGCGTTCGGCGCCAGGATGGTAGCTTGATCAAGTTTGATGACAATGCGGCAGTCCTGCTCAACCAACAACTGGCGCCCATTGGTACCCGCATTTTCGGGCCGGTGACCCGAGAACTGCGTGGCGAACGTTTTATGAGGATTATTTCCCTGGCGCCGGAGGTGCTGTAATCGCCGCCAA
>DLXZ01000036.1:21991-24306 GCA_003448675.1 Porticoccaceae bacterium | reverse complement strand
GACAAAGGCAAGCGTGGCAAAGTGCTCAAAGTGCTCGGCGACGAGCGGCTGTTGGTGTCCGGGGTGCAGATGGTTAAAAAGCATCAAAAGCCCAACCCTCAGATGGGTGTGCCGGGCGGTATCATCGAACGCGAAGCGCCTATTAATGCCTCAAATGTCGGGCTGTTTAATCCCGAGTCGGGGAAAGCTGACCGCGTTGGTTTCAAGGTGCTTGAAGATGGTCGCAAGGTTCGCGTGTTCAAGTCCACTGGCGCGCCGGTGAAAGGCTAGAGGAATATAGCGATGGGAACATTGAAAAACCTTTACACCACTGAATTGGTTCCTCTGCTAAAGGAAGAGCTGGGACTTGCTAATATCAGTGAAGTGCCAAAAATCACCAAAATCACGCTCAACATGGGTGTTGGTGAAGGGCTGGCGGACAAAAAAGTGCTTGAGAACGCGGTCACTGACCTGCAAACCATCGCCGGCCAGAAGCCGGTGATAACCAAGGCGCGCAAATCCATCGCTGGGTTTAAGGTGCGCGAGGGCTGGCCCATTGGCTGCAAGGTGACCCTGCGTCGTGATCGAATGTATGATTTTATGGAGCGCCTGATCACCATCGCGATTCCCAGGATCAGGGATTTTCGCGGCGTTAGTCCCAAATCGTTTGACGGACGTGGGAACTTTGCCATGGGTGTGAGCGAACAGATTATTTTCCCAGAAATTGATTACGACAAAATTGACAAGCTGCGCGGTCTCGATATCACTATCACGACCACCGCCAGGAACGACGACGAAGGTCGAGCCTTGCTGCGCGCTTTTAACTTCCCTCTGAGAGGTTAGGAAAACATTATGGCCAAGGTATCCATGGTTGAGCGGGAAAAAAAACGTGCCCGTACTGTTGCTAAATACGCGGATAAGCGTGCGGCCCTGAAAGCTGTCATCAGTGACGTGAGCGCCAGCGAAGAAGCGCGTTGGGAAGCGCAAATCAAGCTGCAAAAACTGCCGCGTGATGCGAGTCCGAGTCGCCAGCGACGCCGTTGTCGCGTTACTGGTCGGCCCCATGGTGTATATCGTAAGTTTGGACTGTGCCGAAACAAGTTGCGCGAAGCCGCGATGCGCGGTGATGTCCCCGGTCTGGTCAAGGCCAGTTGGTAGCTTGGCCCTGAGGAGCAAAACGTAATGACTATGCAGGACCCCCTGGCAGACATGCTGACCAGAATTCGAAATGGCCTTAGCCGTTCTAAAGTCTCGGTAACAATGCCTTCGGCCAAGCTCAAGGTGGCGGTGGCTCGAGTGTTGAAAGAAGAGGGCTATATTGCTGATTACAGCGTAGCCGAGGGCGGCAAGCCTGAATTGACGGTCGAATTGAAATATTTTGAAGGCAAGCCGGTCATTGAAGAGCTGGATCGCTTCAGTCGCCCGGGCCTGCGTCGCTATGCCGGCGTTAACGATATGCCTCGGGTGCGCGGCGGCCTCGGTACGGCCATTGTCTCCACCAGTCGCGGTGTAATGACTGGCGCGGCAGCCAAGTCAGCCGGTATCGGCGGCGAAGTGCTCTGCACCGTCTTCTGATAGACCCCGGATACGGGAACGGGAAAACAGGAAATAAAGATGTCCAGAATAGCAAACAGCCCGGTCGCGATACCCACGGGTGTCGAGGTGGTGCTCAAGGGCAACGAGGTATCCGTTAAAGGCGGCCAGGGGCAGCTATCCCTTGCATGCCATGAGAGCGTGGAGGTTGTCCATAACGACAGCGTCCTCAGCTTCAGCGCCCGGGAAGGATCAAAAAACCAGGCCATGGCTGGTACCACGCGGGCGTTGGTGAACAATATGGTCATCGGCGTTAGTGCGGGGTTTGAAAAAAAGCTGCAACTGATAGGCGTCGGTTATCGGGCCCAGGTGCAGGGTAAGAAAGTCAATTTGACATTGGGGTTTTCTCACCCGGTAGTCTATGAACTGCCAGAGGGTGTGAGTGGTGAGACGCCCAGTCAGACAGAGATAGTACTGAAGTCGGCCGATAAGCAGTTGCTCGGCCAGGTGGCTGCCGAGATTCGGGCCTTCCGACCGCCTGAACCCTATAAAGGCAAGGGCGTGCGTTATGCCGATGAATACGTGCGGCGCAAAGAAGCCAAAAAGAAATAACGGATTTAAGCGATGAAAGACAAAAAGCAGTCCAGGTTGCGCAGAGCGCGTCGCGCGCGCAGCAAAATTCGAGAGCTGGATGTCACGCGGCTGTGCGTTTTCAGAACCCCCCGGCATATTTATGCCCAGGTGATCCAGCCAGCGCAGGGTGGCGACCGTGTGCTCGCCAGTGCGTCGTCGCTGGATGGCGA
>DLXZ01000036.1:21489-21769 GCA_003448675.1 Porticoccaceae bacterium | reverse complement strand
TAATACCGGAAATTGTTCCACCGCAGAGTCAGTAGGCTCACTATTGGCCGAGCGGGCCAAAGCGGCGGGTGTTACCCGGGTAGCCTTCGACCGCAGCGGTTTTAAATACCATGGCCGGGTGAAAGCACTGGCCGAAGCGGTGCGTAGCGGTGGCGTTGAATTCTAGGCTCCGGTGAGCGCTGAACAAAGCTGATTAAAGTAGATCATAGGTAGATCATGGCAAAGAATAACCCTCGGGACGTCGATCCCAACGAAGGGCTGATGGAAAAACTGGTTCAGG
>DLXZ01000036.1:0-21203 GCA_003448675.1 Porticoccaceae bacterium | reverse complement strand
TTGGTTTTGGTCGTGGCAAGGCCCGAGAGGTGCCCCTGGCGATTCAGAAAGCCATGGAGTCCGCGCGAAGAAATATGATCCAGGTCGACCTGAAGGACAGCACGCTCCAGTACCCGATTCGTTCATGCCATGGCGCTTCGAAGGTCTATATGCAGCCGGCTTCCGAAGGTACTGGGATCATTGCCGGTGGCGCCATGCGTGCGGTGCTGGAGTTGGCCGGCGTCCAGAACGTGTTGGCAAAATGTTACGGTTCAACCAATCCGGTCAATGTGGTCCGCGCGACCTTCGCTGGGCTTGAGCATATGCGAGCGCCCGAGCAGGTGGCTGCCAAGCGGGGCAAAACCGTCGAAGAGATCCTCGGTTAAGTTTTACCAGCAACAGGCGGAAATGAAATCATGGCCAGTACGGATAAATTAACTGTTACTCAGACTCGTAGTGATATTGGGCGTATCAATGCGCACAAAGCTTGCCTGAAAGGGCTTGGCCTGCGTCGTATCGGCCATACTGTCACAGTTGAGGATACGCCCGCGGTACGCGGTATGATCAATAAAGTTAGCTACATGGTTAAGGTAGAGGAAAACTGAAATGCGCCTGAATACATTGAGTCCGGCACCGGGTAGTCGACCCAATGGCAAGCGGGTCGGTAGGGGTATCGGAAGCGGTTTGGGAAAAACCTGTGGTCGCGGCCACAAGGGGCAGAAATCCCGGTCCGGTGGTCGGGTCAAGCCCGGCTTCGAGGGCGGTCAAATGCCTTTACAGAAGCGTTTGCCAAAATACGGTTTTACATCGCGCATTGCACAGGTCACCGCTCAGGTGCGCCTCGCGGAGCTGAACAACGTTGAAGCCGAGGTCATTGATCTGGAAGCCTTACGCAAGGCCGGTCTGATTGATAGCAACATAAGGCGTGCTAAGGTTTTTCTGTCCGGTGAACTCGCCAAGCCAGTCAAAATTCAGGGTCTGGCTATTACCGCGGGTGCGCGGGCAGCGTTGGAAGCCGCTGGCGGTCAGGTGTTGGAGTAGAGGGATATATTCACTTAGGCCGCGGCGCTAGAAGGTTTGTCTAGGCTGACGCGTGTTGGTTTGGGATATTGATTAAATGGTAAAAGCAGCGGGATTGCCTGCGGGCGGCGATAAAGGTTTGGGCGAGCTTTGGGCTCGCCTTCGCTTTTTGTTGCTGGCCATCATTATCTATCGGATCGGGACACATATACCTGTTCCCGGGATAGACCCTGACCGCATTGCAGCACTGTTCACCCAGAACCAGGGCACGATACTGGGCATGTTCAACATGTTCTCTGGTGGCGCCCTGGAGCGAATGAGTATTCTGGCGCTTGGCATCATGCCCTATATCTCTGCCTCCATTATTATGCAGCTACTGAGCGCGGTCACGCCCTCGCTGGAACAGATGAAGAAGGAGGGCGAGGCGGGTCGCCGTAAGATTACCCAAATTACCCGCTATGCAACGGTTGGCCTGGCTATCGTTCAGGGTACAGGCATGGCCTACGGGCTCGCCGGCCAGGCCTATTATCCCGGTTTTACTTTTTTTCTGATCGCTATCACTTCCCTGGTTACCGGCGCGGTCTTCATGATGTGGCTGGGTGAGCAAATTACTGAAAGGGGTATCGGCAACGGTATATCGATGTTGATTTTTGCCGGTATCGTCGCGGGGCTGCCGCGGGCTTTGGGTCAGGCTTTTGAATCGGCAAGGCAGGGCGATCTCAATATCATCGCCCTGTTGCTGGTGGGCACCCTGGCCGTTGCCGTGGTCTATTTCGTGGTATTTGTCGAGCGTGGCCAGCGGCGTATCACCGTTAACTACGCGCAACGCCAGCAAGGTCGCAGGGCCTACAATCCCCAGAGCAGCCATCTGCCCTTGAAAGTCAATATGGCCGGGGTGATTCCAGCCATATTCGCGAGCAGCATCTTGCTGTTTCCGTCGACGTTGGCCGCGATGTTCAGTCAGGGTGCTGACGCACCGGACTGGCTGCAGGATGTATCGCTGTTTCTTGGGCCCGGTCAGCCGCTGCATATTTTATTGTTCGCCGGACTGATTATCTTTTTTTGTTTCTTCTATACCGCACTGACTTTTAATCCCAAGGAAGTGGCGGATAATTTGAAAAAGGGTGGCGCATATCTGCCGGGTATTCGGCCAGGAGATCAGACTGCCAATTATATTGATACCGTCGTAACACGTTTGACCATGATAGGCGGGATCTATATTGCCGGTGTTTGTTTGATGCCGCAGTTTTTGAACGTGTATTTCAACGTGCCATTTTATCTGGGCGGCACCTCCTTGTTGATTGCGGTGGTGGTGACCATGGATTTCATGTCTCAGGTGCAGTCACATCTGATGACGCAGCAATACGATTCGGTACTTAAAAAGGCAAATATGAAAGGTAGTGGCCGTAGAGGCCGTTAACCGTGAGGTGAAAGTCAATGAAAGTTAGAGCGTCCGTGAAAAAGGTCTGTCGCAATTGCAAATTGGTCAAGCGCAAGGGGGTATTACGCGTGATCTGTAGTGTCGAACCCCGACACAAGCAGCGCCAAGGCTAATCCCGGAATTATAAATAGATTGATTTAGTGGGTTTAAGGCGCTATCCTGTCGCGCCTTTTTACGCCGCCACGATGCAAGTGGGCATCACATGGCGGCGATCCCCGATAGCTTAAATAGCGGAAAGATGGAGTAATTTGGATGGCCCGTATCGCCGGTGTCAACATACCTGACAACAAGCACGCCGTGATCTCATTGACTTACGTATATGGCATTGGGCGTACCACTGCGCAAAAGATTTGTGCCGAATCCGGTATAGCGGAAACGGTTAAAGTTGGCGAGCTTGATGATGCGCAACTCGATACCTTGCGTAACGTTGTTTCTCAGCGTTTGGTCGAAGGTGACCTGCGTCGGGAAGTGAATATGAACATTAAACGCTTGATGGATCTCGGCTGTTATCGGGGGATTCGTCATCGCCGTAGCCTGCCCTTGCGTGGTCAGCGCACCAAGACTAACGCACGCACCCGTAAAGGCCCTCGTAAGCCGATCAAGCGCTAGGCGCTACCCGGTGGCAAAGTAGAGTTTTCACAGCTTTTGGAATAAATTGAAATATGGCCAAGACTCCGACGAAATCAGGACGGAAAAAAGTTACCCGCACGGTAGTGGATGGGATTGCGCATATTCACGCGTCTTTTAACAACACCATCATTACTATCACGGACCGTCAGGGAAACGCGTTATCCTGGGCGACATCCGGTGGATCCGGGTTTCGCGGATCGCGCAAAAGCACGCCCTTCGCAGCCCAGGTAGCCTCTGAACGAGCGGCCACTGCAGCGCAGGAATACGGGTTGCAAAACGTCGATGTCGAAGTGAAGGGTCCTGGCCCTGGTCGAGAGTCTGCCGTGCGCGCACTCAATAATGCCGGGCTGAAAATCACCAATATCACTGACGTGACTCCGATACCACATAATGGCTGTCGGCCGCCGAAAAAACGTCGCGTTTAAGAGGACTATAAGCAATGGCAAGATATCTCGGCCCGACCTGTAAACTCAGCCGACGTGAAGGCACGGACCTGCTGCTAAAGAGCGGTATCCGGCCTTTGGAATCCAAGTGCCGGGCGGAAAGTATTCCGGGACAGCACGGCGCGCGTCGCAGCCGCTTGTCGGACTACGGTGTACAGCTGCGGGAAAAACAGAAAGTTCGCCGCTTGTATGGCGTGCTGGAAAAGCAATTCCGGAACTACTATAAAAAGGCCGCCAGCACGCGTGGTAATACCGGTGAAAACCTGTTGAGCCTGCTCGAGTGCAGGCTCGATAACGTGGTTTATCGCATGGGCTTTGGCTCCACACGCGCTGAAGCGCGTCAACTGGTGTCCCATAATGGAGTGTTGGTCAACGGGAGGCGCGTAAATATCGCCTCCTACCAGGTAGCGGAAAACGACGTTGTAAGCATTCGCGAAAAGGCTAAAAAGCAAATGCGTATTCAGTCAGCCATGCAGCTGGCGGCGCAACGGGGTGAAGTAGAGTGGGTCGAAGTAGACGCCAATAAGATGGAAGGTGTCTTTAAGCGTGTGCCCGATCGCAGTGATCTGCCCAGCGAAATCAACGAAAACCTAATCGTCGAACTTTACTCCAAGTAAGCTTTATTACGCCGGACAGTCCCAGGAAACCTTTGTCTATGCAAAATTCATCCACGGAGTTACTTACCCCGCGCACCATCGATGTTACTGAATATGACAACACCAATGCGCGTGTTGTGCTGGAGCCTCTTGAGCGAGGGTTTGGCCATACTCTGGGTAACGCCCTGCGACGTATTCTCCTTTCTTCGATGGTAGGCAGTGCCATCGTCGAAGTGGAGATTGATGGTGTGTTGCACGAGTACAGTGCCATCGAAGGTGTTCAGGAGGATGTAATAGAAATTCTCCTAAATTTAAAAAACGTCGCGGTTATACTGCATGGTCGGGATGAGACTGAACTGACTTTGAGTCGATCAGGCGAGGGCCCGGTTACCGCGGGTGATATCCAGGCAGATGCCAATGTCGAGATTAAAAATCCCGACCACGTGATAGCCAATATCACTGGTAGCACCAGCCTTAACATGCGACTCCGGGTTGCCCGTGGCCGTGGCTATCAGCCGGTTGATACGCGCGACAGCGACGAAGAGGAGACTCGTGCCATCGGTCGCCTGCGGCTTGATGCCTCCTATAGCCCGGTACGGCGCGTGGCCTACTCCGTGGAAAACGCACGTGTCGAACAGCGCACCGACCTCGACAAGCTGATACTTGATATCGAGACTAATGGCACCATCGACCCCGAGGAAGCAATTCGCAGGGCGGCAACGATCCTCCAGCAGCAGTTGGCGGTGTTTGTCGATCTAGAAAGTGAGAGCCACGCGGAGCCGGAAGAAGCCGAGGAGCAAATCGACCCGATACTGGTGCGCCCGGTTGATGATCTGGAGTTGACTGTACGGTCTGCCAACTGTTTAAAGGCTGAAAGCATTTACTTTATTGGTGATCTGATCCAGCGGACCGAGGTGGAGTTGTTAAAGACGCCGAACCTGGGTAAGAAGTCACTCACTGAAATCAAAGATGTTCTCGCATCCAGGGGATTGTCGTTGGGCATGCGTCTGGAAAACTGGCCACCGGCCAGCCTGCGTCAGGAAAGCGAGAGCCAGTAATACCCTAATCGCGACTGGACCGAAGGCCAGCGCGGATTGAAAGGAAGTTTTAGCTATGCGTCATCGTCAAAGCGGCCGCCAATTAAACCGAAACAGCTCTCATCGCAAAGCAATGTTTCGTAATATGACAGCATCCCTGGTTGAGCACGAGGTGATTAAAACCACGCTGCCGAAAGCCAAGGAGCTACGCCGATATGCCGAACCCCTGATCACTCTGGCCAAAGCCGACAGTGTTGCTAACCGGCGCCTGGCCTTTGATCGGTTGCGTGATAAAGCGGCAGTGGGCAAACTGTTTTCCGAGTTGGGTCCTCGTTATCAGGAACGCCCAGGTGGGTATACCCGCATCCTGAAATGCGGTTATCGCACCGGAGATAAAGCGCCCATGGCCTATATCGAATTGGTTGACAGGGTTATGGCCGAAGAGCCGGAGGACGAGTTCGAAGAAGTTGAAGATTGATCGGCTTAGCTTCTGGAAAAGACCGGGTTTTCGCCCGGTTTTTTATTGCTTGCTCATAGGTATTAACGGTTAGGGATGCCGGCCCTTGCCCGGTAACCGATCTGATAGACTGTTAAGATCCGCAATCCCAGTGGTGGTAGGCGCCGGTGTCGAAATTGAGTATGCGCAGCCGCTTGCCCCATACGCATCCCGTATCCAGGGGAAATAAATCGGCGCCGCAAGCTTGCCCATCCAGCGCCGCCCAGTGACCAAATATCAGTTTCTGCCCCGCAGTTTTTCGGTTTGGGTGGGCATACCAGGGAGCAAAGCCTTCTGGCCCTTGCCCCGGGCCCAATTTGCAATGTAATTCCAGCTCCCCTTGGGCGGTGCAAAAACGCATGCGGGTAAAATAATTGGTGATCACCCGCCACCGTTCAGGCGCTTTGAGTTGGTCATCCCACAATGCCGGTTTGTTGCCGTACATGTGCGCGAAGAATAATGATGCTTCCGGGCCGCTCAGGGCGTTTTCAACTTCTTTTGCCCTGGCCACTGCTGTTGCCAGCGACCATTGGGGCGGTAGTCCCGCATGAGTCATCACATAACCCTGGTCATAAATCAGGAGGGGTTGGCTTTGCAACCAGTCGAGCAGCTGGGGCGCATCATGGGCCGCGAGGACGTCGTCGAGGGTATCTTTCGGTGTCGGTTGGCGGTATCCCCGTGCCGAGGCCAGCAGGTGTAAATCGTGGTTACCCAACACCATGCGAAAGGCTGGGCCCAGTGATTTGACGAAACGCAAAGTCGCTAGCGACTGCGGACCACGATTAACCACATCACCCACGGACCAGAGCTGGTCACGATCCGGTGAAAAGTCCAGTTCATCCAACAGCCGCTTAAGAGGCTCGAGACAACCCTGAATATCGCCAACCGCGTATGTCGTCATATCAACCAGGGCACGGTGGCTCAGTTAATGGCATTGGGAACGGCCAGCAGAAAGGTCGGTATCGGGGCGTCGAAGCTGACGCCGGTTTCGCAGAGCATATGATAGGTGCCGCTCATGGTGCCGATTTCCGTTTCCAGAATCACGCCGCTGGTGTAGCGATAGCTCTCGCCTGGGTTGATCATGGGCTGCTCGCCGACCACGCCCAGCCCTTGAACCTCCTGGGTAGCCTCGTTGCCATCGGTAATGATCCAGTGGCGACTAACCAGCTGGGCAGCTTTATTGCCATGATTGCTGATGGTGATGTGATAGGCAAAGGCGAACTGTTGTTTGAGTGGTTCTGATTGGCGTGGTAGGTATTCGGTTACAACACTTACCTCTATGGGCGAATCCTTGTTCATGGGAGCCTCAATCTGTCCGCGTGAGCAGGTTTGCTAGCGTAACAAAATCCTCGACGCTAAGGGATTCCGGCCTTACTGACAAGTCAATCTGGTTTTCCTTTATGTCACTGCCGCCGGGTAGTAACTTTAAGCTGTTGCGCAGGGTTTTGCGCCGTTGCTGGAAACAGGTTCTAACCAGACGGTCGAATATCTGAAGGTCGGTTGCGTGAAAGGGCGGCCTTGGGTGGGGTACAAGTTGAACGACAGCGGAAGTAACTTTAGGCGCTGGTCGAAACGCTTCCGGTGGCACAGTCATGAGCGTGCGCACCTGGCAGTGGTACTGCATCATTATGCTGAGCCGCCCATAATTTTTAACGCCCGGCGCGGCGGCCAGGCGTTGGACTACTTCCTTCTGTAGCATGAAGTACATATCCGTGATCACATGCCGGTAGTTGAGCAGATGGAATAACAGCGGCGTGGAAATATTGTAGGGAAGATTCCCGACCACGCGCAGGTTCTCGCCCTGGCTGAGGGTGCTGAAGTCGAGTGTTAAGGCATCCATCTGGTGGAGTCCGAAATTGGGGTGGTTACCGTAACGTTCGCTTAATTCCGCCGCCAGGCCCCGGTCGATCTCCACGACTGTCAGCTGATCACAGTTTTGTAAAAGACCTTCGGTAAGAGCGCCTAAACCAGGGCCAATTTCAACAATGTGGTCTTCGGGTTGACTATCTATCGCATTGAGAATTTGGCTGATAATCTGCTTGTCGATCAGAAAATTCTGGCCAAAGCGTTTGCGGGCGCGGTGTTTGCCTGAAGGTTCGGTCATGGTGGTGAACCTCCAGTCAACTCAGGCAGCCGAGCCAGCCATCTCCGCCGCCGCCGCGATGGCGGCGGCGAGGCTGCCGGTGTCAATGTTGCCGGTGCCGGCCAGTTCCAGAGCCGTGCCATGATCCACCGATGCACGGATAAAGGGTAGCCCCAGCGTAATATTGACCGCTGCGCCGAAACCCCGATACTTGAGCACCGGTAAACCCTGGTCGTGGTACATGGCGACCACGACATCGGCGTCATCCAGGCATTTCCGGGTAAACGCTGTATCCGCTGGCGTCGGCCCCCGTATGTTAAGTCCCTGATCACGTAGTTCTTCAATGACTGGAGAGATGATGTCAATTTCCTCATGGCCAAGGTGGCCGCCTTCACCGGCGTGGGGGTTGAGGCCACAGACAAGAATTCTCGGAGTGGTAATAGCGAATTTACCTTTTAAATCCCGGTCGATGATGCGCAAGATTTCTCGGAGCATGGGGCGGTTCAGACTTCCGCTTACCTGCGACAAGGGCAGATGAGTGGTTGCCAGTGCAACCCGCAGGCCGTGTGTCGCGAGCATCATCACGACGCGTGGCGTGTTGCTCAATTCGGCCAGATATTCCGTATGGCCACTGAAAGGAATGCCGGCATCGTTGATAACGGCCTTGTTTACAGGGCCGGTTACCAGTGCCTCAAAATCGCCGACGCGACAGCCGTTTACCGCGCTATTTAGCGTTTCCAATATAAAACTGGCATTAGCGGTATCAGGCCGGCCGGGATGGCAGGGCGCGGGCATGGGGATAGGCATGATGGCCAGTTCGCTGGCTGGCAGGGCTTGACCGCGAGGCTCGCGTAATCGTAGGGGTAAATTGAGTAGCCGAGCGCGGCTTTCCAGTAAGTCCGGGTCGGTGATGGCGATCAGTTCGTGGGGGCTGCCGTGTTGCACCAGCTTGATCAGTAAATCGGGCCCGATGCCGGCCGGTTCCCCGGGAGTCAGGGCCAGACGCAGGGTCATGACTTGATTTCGATAAAGGCTTCGTTGCGTATTTCTTCGAGCCAGACTTGTAATTCTTCGGCGTATTTACGCTGGCGAAGCTGGTTGCTTGCCTGATTACGCAGTATCTCTGTGCTAAAGTCCTGCTTGCGTTGGTCGGTTACTTCAATGAGATGCCAACCGTACTGGGTCAGCACTGGTTCACTGAGAACGCCGATTTCCAGCTGGTCGATAGCGTTTTCAAACCCGGGCACAAATTGGCCCTTCGTTGACCAGCCCAGGTCGCCACCTTTAAGCGCCGAGCCGGTGTCCTCGGAGTACTGCCGGGCGAGTTCTCCGAAGTTTTCATTTTCGAGGATTTGCTCGCGCAAGGCGGCGATTTGCGCCCGCGTCGCTTCGTCATTTCTTATTTCATTGGGTTTTAGAAGTATGTGGCGAATCTGCTTTTGCTCAATGAGTTGCTCGCCGCCTCCACGGCGCTCGTAAAGTTTGAGTAGATGGATGCCGGCGTCGCTGCGGAAGGGTTCACTTACCTGGCCCGGCTCAAGGGCATCGAGCGTTTGGGTGAACAGCGCGGGTAGTTGCGCGGTCTTGCGCCAGCCCAGGTCCCCGCCCTGCAGGGCATTGGGGCCCGCGGAGTGTGTCAGCGCTACCTGACGGAAATCCTCGCTGCCGGTAGTGAGGCGATTATGGAGTACTTCCGCGTCGGCCATGGCCTGGTTGAATGCGTCGGTGCTGCTATCGGGCACGCGAATCAGGATATGGCCGACGTTGACGTCAGGAGAGGCGAGGAATTTCCCTTCTTCCGAATTCAAAAAGTTGTCTATTTCCTGGTCGGTGATTTCGATACGGCGGCTAACCATGGCCTGCTGGACGCGGGCCACAACCATGTCATTTTTGAAGTTCTGTCGTAACTTGCTCAGGGTCAAGCCGTCCTGGTGGGCGTAGCTGACAAATTCTTCAAGAGTCAGGCCCTGGTTTCGTGCGGTGTCTTCCAGCGCTCTGTTAATTTCATCATCACTGATCTGGACGCCGGCGCGTTTGCCGATTTCAATCTGCAGACGATCCTGGATAAGTTTTTCCAGCACCTGAGACTCAATGACTTCTCGGGGTGGTAGTTGCTGCTGTGAGCGCAGCATCTGCTTGACCATCATTTCGACCTGTTCATTGAGTTCGCTGGCCATCACCACGTCTTCATTGACGATGGCGACAATGCGATCAAGCGCCTCTAATTCAGCCCTTGGGGCCGAAGGGTAAAACGACAGCATCGTAATTGACAGCGCCGCCATACTGGCAACCGCTGTCTTGAGGAGTGGGTAAGGCTGCTTCACTTCAGGGCTCCAGGGGCTCATAACCATAAATGCCATCCCTGAGGATATTCTCGACACTGGTACCCGTGCCGGCCAGACCCTTTAGCTGGATTTGGAAGAATACGCCATCATCGTATTCGAGCTCCTCTTCGGGAATAATCAGGTCATCATCACGATCCAGCCAGTGTCGCAGAATAACGCTAGCGCGCCAGCAGCAGCTTTCGTATTCGATTCCGCCAAAGACTTCCAGTTCGCGACTATGGGTCAGGTCGTGGTTCCAGCGCCCAACCAGGCTCCAGCTGTCGCTCAGGGGAACCAGGGCCGAGAGATCAGCTTGCTCAATGTCCGCGTCAAAGAACTGGCCGCTAACCAGGCGGGGGTTTCGCCGAGTGTAGCGGTAAGAGGTGTTGACGATCGCATTGTCGTTATTGTTGTACCGCAGACTAATGCTGCCTTTGTCCACCTTGTCGGTGTCATCGTCAAACAAGATATCCGATTGAAAATGCAGGTGCTCGTTCATGCGGGCGGCAAACTCCGCAGCCAGTGCTGAGTCATCGCTCAATAAATCCGTGGCCAGATCTCGCTGCGCGGCGGTGGTCAGTGTCGCAGGGTTATCGATGCTTTGTAGGAAGACTTTGGTCAGTGCGGGGTCGAGGGACACATAGCGATCCTTGAAGTAAAAAATCTGGCCAATGCTGCCGCGCAGCCTTTCGGCGCCGGTGTCTTTATCAATCAGGCGGCTGGTCAGGCCAATGGTAAGTTGGTCGGCATCGCCAATACGGTCACCGCCGGAAAAGCGGTCATCACGGAATAGCTGCTGATAACTGAAGGTTAACTCCGAGGTGTCAAAGTCCGGCTGCGCGCTTTGTTCCTCGAAATCTGAGTTCAGATAGTAAAGCCTGGGTTCAAAAGTCTGCAGCGCATTCCTAAACCAGGTGGTGTCGCGCTCGAAAAACAGCCCGGCGTCGATAATGGCGACCGGTACCGTCGCCGATGGGCTGTCGTCACCGCCCACAACGATAGGGTCATCCAGATCATAGGTGAGGTGTTTGATCTTCACCGTGGGCCGTACGTAACCCCAGAGCCATTGCTGGTCGAGGGTCAGCGCGTAATCAACGCGTGCGCGGCTGCCCGTCACCAGTGGGTTGCCACTGAGGTCGGTGTCATCCTGGTGGTCGAATTCGGTGTATTGATGCTTCAGTTCCAGCTCCAGGTCGAGGTTCCAGGGCGAGAAGTGATAGTTGCCATTGAGGTCAACGCGCGGCAACTGCTGATATTGACGCCGGGTATCGTTGATCAAAGTCTGGTATTCAACAGCCTGTATCCCCAGCCACCAAGGACCAAGATGGTAACCCGCTTGAGCCAGCTGTTTGAGATGAGTTTCACTACTGGCTGCGAGGGTGACGTTACCCAGGTCGCGGAAATACTCCTCGTCGCTGACTTTGGTGTAGTCGATTTTGGTATGCCAGGCTTTGCCAAAGCCGCCGAGATGACCGACATTTACCAACCAGCGATCCTCGCCGACGAAACTTTCTTTCAGTGGGTGATCTTCGTCGCTGTCATCGCCACCGTCATCATCCGCCAGGTAGGCGCCACCGATCACGGAGCTGGTCAGTGTTGAAAGGTGGCGCAGTTCCAGTTCCAGCATTTCGCCCCGCTCCTGGATATAGCGGGGAGTCAGGGTGGCGTCGTAATTTGGCGCGAGATTGAAGTAGATGGGCTGGCCGTAGTCGAGGCCATTTTCCTCGCCGACAGTAAACGTGGGGAACAACAATCCGGTGGCGCGGCGGCCATCCACCGGATAGCGCAGCCACGGAACATAGAAAACCGGTACATCCTTAACTTCGATCCGAGCGTGGCGCACCGTGGCCATGCCGTTATCGGGGTTAATATCAACCCGGGGCGCCACCAGCTGCCAGGTATTATTCCCCGGTTCGCAGGTAGTATAGGTGGCGTTGTTAATGTAGATGCGCTCGTCTTCATCGCGAGTCAGTTGCTTCGCCGAGCCGCGCACCGCCGCTTCGTGCATGACGAAAACGGCATTTTCCACTTCCAGCGCCTGGGTATCGAGGTTGACCTGGGCGCGCTCGCCGAGCATCAGCAGGCCCGGTTCGCGAAACTGCAGGCCACCCTTGAGTTCCACGGAACGTTGATTTTGATCGACCACCGCCTGGTCGCTGCGGATCTGCCGATAACCCTGGGATATCTGCACATCGCCACTCATGGTCGCTACGTCACCCTGTGCTTCAGTGGTGTTGGCGCTGGCCCGGAGAGATGATTCCTCCGGTTCGGATTCGGCATCCGGGTAATCGCGGGGCGGTTCTACATAGGCGCCGCAACAACCGATTGCTTTGCTGGCCCGTTGTTCCTCGCTGAGCGCCTGTTCATCGACCCAGTCCAGATTAAGCGCGATCTTGATGCGCGGTTCATCAGCCGGTGGCGGCTTCGCACCGCGCGCTGTAGCGCGGCGGGGCGGGCGTTGGTAGGTGGGGCCGGGCACGGTAATGGCCGAGCACTGCCAGCCGCCCTCGGGGCCAGCCTTACACATCCATTCTTTGTGGGCGTTGGCGGCGATATTGCCATCGGTCGATACCGCTTCCCGGTCGGAGTCGGCCCAGGCAGTGGAGACTGTAGCGAGTAGTAAAACGGCCATGCCGCGTTGGACGCGTTGAAGTAGTTTGTGGCGGGGCGTTTTCTTGTATTCGCTCAGAAGCATGGCTTTCCCGTTTCCAGGTACTGAAGTATTCCGATTGGCACTACAAAATGATAGCGCCGTATTCTACCTGAACTTATGGGGCTGAGGAGAGTTGCCTGGCTTATTCGGCTAAAATACGACGTTTGTATTGTATGGTGGTTCGGGATTGACTGGCGAAGACTTAAAAACCTGGGTAGGGCGTTATCTGCCTGGTCAAATAACTGGCGGCGATCTTCGTCTAAAAGCCGTATCCGGGGATGCCGGGTTTCGGCAGTACTACAGGGTCAACAGTGAGCCACCCCTGATGGTAGCCCATGCGCCTCCCGAGCATGAGAACAATGAAGGCTTTGTCGCCATCAGTCTCGCCCTGGCCGAGGCCGGGATCCATTCCCCCCGTATCTATGCTGTCGATTATCACGCCGGGTTTATTTTGCAGGAGGATCTGGGGGACAGGCTTTATCAGGGCCAGCTCAATGAGCAAAGTGCCGGCGGGCTTTATCAAAAGGCCGAAAATATCCTGCTGAAAATACAGCAAATGCGGGCCGATGAAACAGTATTCCCATCCTACAATGCATTGCGTTTGCGCGAAGAAATGCTGCTGTTTCCCCAATGGTTTGTCGAGCGGTTGCTGGGCTACCAGCTCGCGGACAATGAAATGGAAATGCTCGATCGGCTATTCTCACAGCTTATAGCCAGAGCGCTGGAGCAGCCTCGGGTGGTGGTGCACCGGGATTTTCATAGTCGCAATCTGCTCGATCTGCCGGGTGAGGATGTCGGCGTCATCGACTTTCAGGATGCGGTAATCGGGCCATGCACCTACGACCTGGTGTCCCTGTTGCGGGACTGCTACGTGCGCTGGCCGGACCCGCTGGTGCGCGAGAGAGTTGGTGCCTTCTACCGTCAGTCGCTGGCAGCGGGCTTGCTACAGAAAGGCATTGATGAGCAGCGCTATCGGCACTGGTTCGACTTGATGGGTCTGCAACGGCATATCAAGGTCCTGGGTATTTTCGCCCGGCTTTACCTGCGCGATGGCAAATCGGGCTACCTTAACGACCTGCCGCTGGTGCTGCGTTATACCCTTGAGGTGGCTAGAAGCCATAACGAGACGGTGGGGTTTTATGACTGGTTTGAATCAGTGCTGGAGCCCCTTTTGCCAGAACAGAGCTGGTATCGGGACTGGCGTCAGGCAGGCCAGTCGTGAAGGCGATGATTCTTGCGGCGGGCTATGGGCGGCGCCTGCGCCCGCTTACCGAACACACACCCAAACCCCTGCTGGCGGTTCGGGGTAAGCCCCTGATCGAACACCACATCGAACATCTTTATGCCGCTGGCATTCGGGATATTGTTATCAACAGCGCCTGGCTGGCGGAGAAACTGGAAAGCGCCCTTGGTGACGGTAGCCGCTTCGGTGTTCGGATCACCTGGTCTCGGGAGCAGACACCTCTAGAAACCGGTGGCGGAATCAAGCGGGCCCTGCCGCTGCTGGCCGCTTGTGGTGGACACACTGAAAACAGCCGGACCGAAGGTCGTTCTTTTTTAATTGTCAGTGGTGATACCTGGATGGACTATCCTCTGGCCCGCTTATGCGCCCATAAATTGAACAATGCGCTGGCGCATCTGGTAATGGCGCCGAACCCTGATCATAACCCCATGGGTGATTTTTTACTTGATGCTCATGGCCGGTTGGGTTTGAAGAGTGATAGGGGGGGCGCCCTGACCTACACAGGTCTGGCGGTGATTGATAAACGTCTATTTGACAACAGCGATGACTTTGGTGAGGTTTTTCCCCTGCGTGAAGTGCTGCGCCCGGCCATAGCCGCGGGCCGCGTAACCGGGGAGCTATACCGGGGAGTCTGGTCAGACGTCGGCACCATGGAAAGACTGGAGGCGCTTAACCGGTGAGCGCGCCTGCCGGCTAACCCTGTCTTGCTCGCTCTTCCGCTACACAAAAAACTGCTTTTGCTGGATATTTTTAGCGGTACAATACCGAGGCTATTAACGCCGCATAATCTTCCCGGCTTTTTATTTCAATTTTCAGCTTTTTTCTTTCAGATTTTTTAAAGGATTAGTATGTTCGAATCCATACAAGCGATGCCTGCCGATCCCATTCTTGGATTAATCGCGGACTTTATTCGGGACCAAAACCCGAGCAAGATTGACCTGGGTGTCGGTGTTTACAAGGATGAGTCGGGTCAGACACCGATCATGGGCGCGGTAAAAAAGGCTGAGGCTGTCTGTTATCAGGTAGAACAAACCAAAGCCTATATCGGCCCCGCTGGAGTGCCTGAGTTTAATGAAGGCATTCGCGCGTTGATCTTTGGTGGCCAGCACCCGGCCCTGAAAAGCAATCGCATCAGCACTGTATTAACCCCCGGTGGTTGTGGGGCCTTGCGGGTGGGTGCCGAATTTCTGCGTCGCTGCAGCGATGAGATAACGGTTTGGGTTAGCGACCCTACCTGGGCCAACCACATGCCGCTGTTGGGCAGTGCCGGGTTAAAGCTGGTGCAGTACCCCTATTACGACCGCGACAAAGCCCGTTTACGCTTCGATGAAATGCTCTCGGCCCTGGAAAAAGCCGGTCCTGGCGATGTGGTTCTGTTGCACGGCTGCTGCCACAATCCCTGTGGCGCTGATCTCAGCGAACAGCAGTGGCGGGCGCTCACCGATCTGGCGGAGAAAAAAGGATTTCTGCCCTTTATCGATCTCGCCTATCAGGGTTTTGGTCGCGGCCTGGACGAAGACGCCTATGGCCCGCGCTTGATGGCCGAGCGATTGCCCGAGCTAATGGTGGCCAGTTCCTGTTCTAAAAATTTCGGCCTGTACCGGGAGCGTGTCGGCAGTTTATCCGTGATGGGAACTGACACAAGCGTTGGTGAGGCGGCCGTAACCCATATCAACAGCGTCGTGCGGGGTAACTATTCCATGCCCCCCTCCCACGGCGGCGCCATTGTCGCGACTATTCTGGAAGACGCGGACTTAAGACAAAGCTGGGTTGGTGAGCTGGATACCATGCGAGACCGACTCAATGGCCTACGTGAGCTGCTGGCGACCAAACTCAGCGCTGCCAGCGGTCAGGATTTTGGCTTTATCTCCCAGCAATACGGTATGTTCTCCTTTTTGGGGGTAAGTCCCGAACAGGTGAGGGAGCTGCGGGAGAAGTACGGTATCTACATGGTGGAATCCAGCCGCATCAATGTGGCCGGGGTGCGTCGGGACAACGTCGACTATCTGGCTGACGCAATGGCGGCAGTCCTGCGGGGTTGACCGGCGCCAGGAGATTAAATTGCCGCTTGCAACCGGATAAACAGCAATAAAAAAGGGCCATATGGCCCTTTTTTTATAAACGCGTTTTTATATCAGTGTTTCAGCCCTACTTGGCGGCTACCGTGATGCCGCCGTGGGACTTGCGCAGCTCGGTCTTTAGGATCTTGCCAGCGCCGGATTTGGGAAGTTCGTCGAGGAAGTAAACGGCCTTGGGTACTTTAAAGCGGGCCAGGCGCTGGTTACAGAACTCGATGAGTTCGTTTTCCGTAAGGGAAGCGCCTTCTTTTAGCACTACGCAGGCTGCGGGAACCTCCTGCCATTTTTCGTGGGGCACTCCGATGACGGCGACTTCGGCAATGGCTTCATTCTGGTACATGGTCTGTTCCAACTCGGCGGGATAGACGTTTTCGCCACCGGAAATGATCATGTCCTTCTTGCGGTCGACGATGTAGAGAAAGCCTTCGTCGTCCAGGTAGCCCAGGTCGCCGGAATGGTACCAACCGCCGCGCAGGGCTTCCGCCGTTGCTTCGGGCTTATTCCAGTAGCCCTTGAGCATATTGGGGCCGCGACAAATCACTTCGCCCACATTGTTGGGGCCAACGTCCTTGCCTTCCTCGTCTATGGTGCGGACATCGACGAAAAACGCCGGATAGCCCACTGAGCCATTTTTACGCTCACAATCCCATTTGTCGAGGATGGTGACCAGGGGGGCCATCTCGGTCATGCCGAAGCCCTCGTAGATATCCAGGCCCCGCTCCTTGAAGTAGGCGAGAATTTTTAGTGGCGTCGGCGCCGCGCCGGTCATCAGGAATTCAATGGAACTGAGGTTGAAGTCTTTCTTGTCCAACTCCTCGACAATCATCTGCCACATGGAGGGTACACAGAACAGGCCGGTGATGCCTTCCTGTTCGGTGGCTTCGAGCACTTTAATGGCATCGAATTCCGGCAGAGTGACCACGGTGCCGCCCTGGAACAAGGTCGGCAGGACGATCACGCTGGTGCCACCGATGTGGAACATCGGCGCTACGCCCAGGGCTACCGTATCGGCATGAATGGGTAGGCGTTGGGTGGTGTGGTAGACGTTGGCGGCGTGGGCGGCGTGAGTGAGCATGGCGCCTTTGGGGCGGCCGGTAGTGCCGGAGGTGTACATCAGCAGGGCGACATCATCGGCACTTACGCTGGCGTTGATTTCGCTGTCATCACCACTGGCGATAAAGGCTTCGTAATCGGCGTCGTCATCACAGGCTCGGGCGTTGCCGCAGTAGACAAAGTTGTCAAACTTCTTCAGTTCGTTGACGCCTTCGGCCAGATGGCGGAATTCATCGTGGAAAAACAATGCGCGGGAGCCGGAGTCGTCGACAATGTACTCGATCTCGGGTACGGTCAAGCGGTAGTTGATAGGCAGGAAAATGGCGCCCAGTTTTGCTACGGCAAAGATCAGTTCCAGTTGTTCGTGGCCGTTCATTAACAGCGATGCGACGCGGTCGCCAGGGCGCACGCCATTGTCGCGTAGGGCGTTGGCCAGTCGGTTGCAGCGTCGGTTCATTTCCTTGTAGGTAAAGCGTTTGTGGCGGTTAACCACTGCCAGACGATTGCCGGAAATGAGCTCGCGTTTGGTTAACCAGTATCCCAGACCCTGATCCATAATTACCTCTCTCTACGTTGTTCGTTCTAGTGTGTTCGGCTCAATCCCGGTGTTTGGTAAGTTCACCAGCGGAAGTCCGGCCTTCTGTAGCCGACATTTCTATCAGCAAGATTGTTGATGTGTCGACGGTTTTTGGTGGGCAAAGTGTATAGAAGGACGCCCCGCCCTATCAAGCCCTTTTTCCCCACTATGGCCAAGGAGCTTGCCATAGGCAATGTTTTCGGCGCAAGACCGTGACGTTATGACTTTGCGTTAACGAAATTTCCCTATAATGGCTCGGGATATCTGGTTTTCCACGGTGGAATCAGTGAACCAATTGAGGCCCGTGTGCTGGCGCTTTATTTTTGCCGGCGTCCTTGCGAGTGTACTCTTGGCATCGCTTGTGCCGGCGACGGGTCAGGGCTTTGTGCCAGGGACAGACAAACTGGTTCATGGACTCGCCTATGTGGTGCTGTATTGCCTGGGAGCATTGGCGTTTCCGGGTATGCTTGTGCGCTGGTCACTGCACCTGGGCTTATTGCTTTTTGGTCTTACTATCGAGGTGTTGCAGGCGCTGACCGGTTATCGCGTGATGGAAGCAGGAGATGTGTTGGCTAATGTGCTGGGCGCAGCCCTCGGTAATCTGGTTGTTATTTTCATGCTAAAAAAAACTACCATTCCCTCGGGGCTGGAACGGGGAGAAAGCAATGAGTGTTGACTGGCAGACAACATCGGCAGCGGTCTGGCGGCCAAAACAGGGGCGTTTGCGAGCGGTCAAGCGTACCGACGCCATTGGCTTTAATGCCCTGCTCGGCATCGATCGGCAAAAGGCGGAATTTTGCGCCAATCTCGAGCAATTCCTGGACGGCAGGCCGGCCAATAACATCCTGCTATGGGGTAGTCGCGGCACTGGAAAGTCTTCCCTGGTCAAAGCGGCGCTAAACGAATATCGTGATCGTGGCTTGCGGGTGGTGGAGATAGATAAAGATGATTTGTCCGACCTGCCCGATATCGTCGACGAATTACGGGACTTACCTCAGCGTTTTCTGGTGTTTTGCGACGATCTGTCATTTGAAGCCGGCGAGACAGCCTACAAGCACCTGAAAAGTGTGCTGGAAGGTTCAATTGAGCTGCCACCGGAAAATATCCTGATCTGCGCTACCTCTAATCGTCGCCACCTGATCAGCGAACCGAAGGCTGATAACCAGGGGGTGGAAATTATCGATGGGGAACTGCATTACGGCGATCGTGTAGAGGAGACGCTATCGCTGTCCGACCGTTTCGGCCTATGGTTGTCGTTTTATCCCAATACCCTTGATCAGTACCTGTCGATTGTCGAACAATTGTTCAGTGGCGACATAGCCACTGGGAAAGTCGACCGTAATGAACTGCATTTGGCGGCGAAGCAGTTTGCCATCGCCCGCGCCTCAAGAAGTGGCCGCACCGCCCGGCAATTTCAGATTGGGTACCGAGGCTACTGAGTTTTCCGGGCCACTAGCTTCGTCATTCGCGAGGTTTTTGTTTGCAAGAATTTCACTTTAATAGCGTTTTGGCTGGCCTTCCGGGCGGGTCTTGAAACGCTTGTGAATCCAGAAATAGTCTTCCGGGTGCGCCCGGATTTTTGTTTCCAGCCAGTCGCTCCACAGCAGGGTGTCGCTGATATCGTCGCCGGTGGGGTAGTTTTCCAGCGCCGGCTCGATTTCTAGCACTGTTCGCCCCTCGGGCTGGCGATAAGCGTAGGCAAACAGCACCTGGGCGTTCGCGGTTTTGGCGTATTGGGGAATGGCGGTAATGGTGGCGGTGTCGATGCCGAAAAACGGGATAAAAATACTGCGTTTGGAGCCAAAATCCTGATCCGGGAAAATAGCCGTCATGCCACCTTCGTTAAGTTCGTTCAACATTCGAGTCACTTCCTTGCGGTGCAGAGCGCGGATGGGGTACTTAGTCATTGCCCGCTCGTACAGTTGCGTTTGCAGAACCGGGTTATCCATCGCCCGGTACAGGGCCGAGAAAGGTTTGATGGTGGAAAGCTTTGCCAGCCCGGTAATGAAACCGTTGCTATGGCCGGAAACCATGATCAAAGGTTTGCCACTGGCAAGGGCGGCGTGGAAGTGTTCTTCGCCGATTATCTGGTAGCGATCGAGCAGATTTTCGCGGCGCGCCCAAACTAGGTTGACCAGATCAAATAATGACAGCATGGTCGAATATAAATTCGCCTTGGCCAGCGCTTCCCGCGCTTCGGTATCGAGTTGCGGAAAACACAACTCGATATTGCGATAAATGGTTTTGGTGCGCGAGGTGCGGGTTTTTATCACCAGCGCCGCCAGACCTCTGGCCAGGACGTTCTGGACGCTGAAGGGCAACTTGGCCAATACCCAGGTGATGCCAACGGCCAGCCAGGATGGCCAGTAGCGGGGTGCATACAGCCCAAGACTGCCGGTTTTAAAGCGATCGGTGCGTTTGGCCATGTTTGGCGGTCCTGTCCAGGATGGTGTTTATTTCGGTGGGTCGTTTGTCACTACGGCGCGCCTGACTCTCGCAAGGCTAGCCGCAGATTGTTAGGGTGAATTGGATTTTTACCGCTGAGGCTAAGAACAACCGTGTTTAACTCCTGCCAGGGGCAGGCATCGCGCATGCCCTTGATAGCGCGATCGATGCCGGCGGTTTGGCGCAGCAGCAGATTCAGTTGGGCAGGCTTCAGGCGTTTCAGAGCATTGCGCACCAGGCCCTGGCGCTGCTGCCATACGCCCAGGCGCTGCAGCGCGGCGGATCCGTGCTCACCGGCGGCCATTTGTTCCTCGGCCTTGATCAGGGTGCGCAGTTCGCGGGTCAGCGCCCAAAGCACGGCGAGGGGTTCGGTGCCTTCGTTGCGCAGGCCGTAGAGCGTCCGGGCGGCGGCCTCACTCTCCCCCGCCAATGCCCGGTCCACCAGCGTGAAAATACTGTAGCGGGCGCTGTCCGAGACGACGCTGGACATGGTTTCCGCATCGATATTTTTCTGCTCGCCGATCAGCAACTTCAGCTTTTCGATTTCCTGGCTGGCAGCCAGCAGGTTTCCTTCGACCCGCTCGGCCAGCACTTCAATAGCCTGGGCATTGGCCTCGATGCCGGCGGCGCGCAGGCGTTGGCTGATCCACTGGGGCATTTGTCGGGCGTTAACCGGCCAGATCTGAATTACCGTGCCGTGGTTGTCCAGGGTTTTAAACCAGGCGCTATTGGTGGCGCTGCGATCCAGCCTGGGTAGCACCAGCAATAACAGGTTGTCGGGGCTGATATTCTCGCAGTATTCCTGTAAAAAACGACCGCCGTCCTTGCCCGGTTTGCCAGAGGGCAGGCGGACTTCAAGAATTTTCCTGCTGGCAAACAGGGACAGGCTGTTGGCCTCGTTTAATACCTGTACCCAGTCGAAATGCTGCGCGGCCTCGAACACTTCCCGGTCATCGAAGCCAGTGGCTCGGGCGGCGGCGCGGATACTGTCGCAGGCTTCCTGTACCAGGAGTGGCTCGTCGCCCGAAACCAGATAAAAGGGCGACAGGTCGCCCTCCCAGGGATTGGCAAGTTGTTCAGCTTTCAGAGCGAGTGTTCGAGTACA
>DLXZ01000136.1:390-9120 GCA_003448675.1 Porticoccaceae bacterium | reverse complement strand
AACTACACGCCCTTCGGTCACTCCGATTGGCAGACCATCGTTTCCGATATCAAAAAGTTTGGCGCGGCCGGTAAAAAGACGGCGGTAGTATCCACCATTAACGGTGATGCCAATGTGCCCTTCTACAAGGAGCTGGGTAACCAGGGTGTCTCCGCCGAGGATATTCCCGTGGTGGCTTTTTCCGTTGGTGAAGAGGAGCTGTCAGGCTTTGATACCACGCCCCTGGTAGGGCATCTGGCGGCCTGGAACTACTTCATGAGCGCCGATGCAGAGGTCAACGAAAGCTTCATCGAAAGCTGGCACACTTTTATCAAGGATGAGAAGCGGGTTACCAACGACCCCATGGAAGCGACTTATATAGGTTTCAAGATGTGGGTCAAGGCGGTTGAGAAAGCCGGCACCACGGAAGTGGATAAGGTTCGTCCCGCCATGTACGGCATCACTGTGCCTAATCTCACGGGTGGAACCGCGAAAATGTTACCGAACCATCACCTGACCAAGCCAGTATTGATCGGCGAGATTCAGGAAGACGGGCAATTTGAAACAGTCTGGCAGACAGACGGTGAAGTGCCCGGTGATGCCTGGACTGATTTTCTGCCGGAAAGCGCCAAGATCGTTTCCGACTGGCAGGATCCGAGCATCATGTGTGGTAACTACAACACTGAAACCAAGACCTGCTCTGGGCAAAACTACTAAGCTCAAGGCGGCCTCTTGGCCGCCCCGATAGCCGGTTTCGCAGGGGCATTTTTGCCATAACAGTGCCCGGGCAACAAGCGTTAGCTCCGTGTCATCCCGGTTACAAAATCGGCGCGGGGCTGGCGTTTTTTTAGACCTGAAATAAACATCCTGGGTTTTAATGTGAAAAACAGCCTGATTAAAGTATGTCTGTTTGCGTTGTTAGTTGGCGAAGGTCTGATTGTTTCGGCTTTTTCTGCTCAGGCTCGCAGCGAGGAGCCCAGCCTTAGGGTAGCCAGCGATTTCGCCACCGTGGTAGGCGGTTTGACCAGCAAAAGCTTTAAGGAAAAAGCACGGATTATTGATGAGCTGACCGGCTTTGAGGACCAGCGCGTTCCACTTGTACTTGATGCTCTGTTAAATGGCGATCTGTACTACGACAAAAAAAGTCAGGACATCGTGATACTTGAAAAAGTTGAGGGAGATTACCTGGCTACGGAAGTGGTTAGTGGCAGGGAACGGGGCGTCGTCAAAAAAAGAAGCATGAAAAAGGTCGGCGTCAATAATTCCCTGCGCCGGCAGTTGCGCAGTCGCCTTGCCGCGTTTCGTCTTAAGAGTGATGACAGGGAACTCCGACTGACAGCGGCCCAGGAGATTTTAAAAGCGCCCTCTCGCGAGTTTTTACCGGCCCTGAACGACGCTTTATCCAAGGAGAAAGTCAACGTGCTCAGGGAAGCCCTCGAGCTTGCCCGAGCAGCGGTCCTGCTGGGTAGCGAGGATGCCGCCGAGCGTCTACAGGCGGTGGAAAGCATGGCAGACGCCAGTGACCACAGAGTGGTGACCATGTTGGAGTTGTTGCTGATTCAAGATGACCAGGGAGAGTATGCCGAGCCCGACGCAGCGGTGCGAGCGGCAGCGAGCGAAGCGCTGGTTGATTTGCGCACGCGGGCGAAAATATATAAATTTTTTGAGGACCTGTTCTTCGGCATCAGTCTGGGTTCAGTGCTGTTGCTGGCGGCCGTGGGGCTGGCCATTACCTTCGGGGTGATGGGGGTGATCAATATGGCCCACGGCGAAATGATTATGCTCGGGGCCTACACCACCTATGTTATCCAGCTGTTGATGCCCAACCACATTGGTTTGTCCCTGATAGTAGCCATCCCGGCGGCTTTTGTGGTTTCCGGTTTGTTTGGCGTGGCGATTGAGCGCGGCGTGATTCGCTTTTTATATGGTCGGCCCCTGGAAACCCTGCTGGCTACTTTCGGCATCAGCCTGATTTTGCAGCAGTTGGTGCGTTCGATTTTTACACCCCTGAACCGTTCGGTGATTACGCCCGAATGGCTGAGTGGGTCCTGGCAGGTAAACGGTATGTTGTCGCTGACCTATAACCGCCTGTACATTATTATTTTCGCCCTGCTGGTGCTGTTTGCCTTGATTCAGCTGCTTAAGCGAACTTTTTTCGGCTTACAGATGCGAGCGGTGACCCAGAACCGGGCCATGGCCAGCTCCATGGGCATTCGCACCGGCTGGGTGGATGCGCTTACTTTTGGTCTGGGTTCCGGTATTGCCGGAGTCGCCGGCGTGGCCCTGAGTCAGCTCACCAATGTTGGTCCTAACCTGGGGCAGTCCTACATTATCGATTCCTTCATGGTGGTGGTGTTCGGCGGCGTCGGCAACCTGATGGGAACCTTTGTGGGCGCCATGAGCCTGGGCATCGTCAACAAATTTGCCGAACCCTTCACGGGCGCGGTGCTGGCGAAGATTCTGATTCTGGTGTTTGTGATTCTGTTTATTCAACGCAGGCCCCGAGGTCTGTTTGCCCTGAAGGGCCGCTTTGTCGAGGATTGATCAGTATGTCATTTGCATCTGAGCGAAACTATCTTCAGGACCGGGGCGGCGCCTGGCTGATTGCCCTGGTGACGCTGACCATTGTCGTGGTGCCGATTTTGAATCTCGCCGTGCCACCGGAATCGCCACTGCATATTTCCACCTATACCGTGAGCCTGCTAGGGAAATACCTGTGCTTTGCCCTGCTGGCTTTGGCGGTGGATTTGATTTGGGGTTATGCCGGCATTTTGAGCCTGGGCCACGGCGCTTTTTTTGCCCTGGGTGGTTACGCCATGGGCATGTATATGATGCGCCAGATTGGTGATCGAGGTGTCTATGGCCATCCCGAGTTGCCGGATTTCATGGTGTTTCTGAACTGGACCGAGTTGCCATGGTACTGGTACGGTTTTGACAGTTTTCCCTTCGCGCTGCTGATGGTACTGCTCGCCCCCGGTGTGTTGGCTTTTGTTTTTGGCTGGCTGGCTTTTCGGTCGCGGGTGACGGGTGTGTATTTTTCCATTATCACCCAGGCTCTGACCTACGCGATGATGCTGGCTTTCTTTCGCAATGACATGGGTTTTGGCGGCAATAACGGCCTAACGGATTTCAAGGATATTCTCGGCTTCAGCCTGCAATCGGACGGTACCAAAAACGCCCTGTTTATTGGTTCGGGTATCGCCTTGATTGCGGGCTATCTGCTTTGCCGCTACGTGGTGGATTCAAAGCTCGGCAGGGTCTTGATATCCGTCCGGGATGCCGAAAGCCGCACCCGCTTTATCGGTTACCGTGTCGAGCACTACAAGCTGTTTGTGTTCGTGCTGAGTGCAATGATGGCCGGGGTAGCTGGTGCTTTCTACGTGCCCCAGGTGGGTATTATCAATCCCGGTGAGTTCGCCCCGATTGTTTCCATCGAAATTATTATCTGGGTAGCCGTGGGTGGTCGCGGTTTTCTTTACGGTGCGGTGATAGGTGCGATTCTTGTCAATTACGGCAAGACCTTTTTTACCGGGGCGTTTCCCGAGATCTGGCTGTTCATGCTGGGTGGTCTGTTTGTGGTGTCCACCCTGTTTTTGCCGCGTGGTGTCGTGGGTTTGTTCCATTCCCTTAAAAAGAGCTTGGCCGAGGGCCGGTTAAAGCAAGAGGACGAGCAAACGCCTATGGCGGAGGAGAAGGCCTGATGGAAGGCGGCATTCATATACCGACCAATATCCTTTATATGGATGGTGTCACGGTGTCCTTCGATGGTTTTAAAGCGCTAAATGCCCTGTCGTTGGTAGTTGCGCCCGGAGAACTGCGGGCAATCATCGGACCTAATGGCGCCGGTAAAACCACCATGATGGATGTTATCACCGGCAAGCTGCGTCCCGATACCGGTGAGGTGTTTTTTCGGGACAGCATTGATTTGACTCAGTACGACGAAGCCGAGATCGCCAACCTCGGTATTGGTCGCAAGTTTCAAAAGCCGACGGTGATTGAAAGCCTGCGAGTCGAGGAGAATCTCTATCTGGCCATGGCCGGAGACAGGCGCGTGTTCAGCACCCTGTTTGCCCGACAGACGCCGCAACAAAAGCAGAGAATCACGGAAATTCTCGATCTTGTGGGCCTGGCGGAAAAGACGGTGGATCTTGCGGGTTCATTGTCGCATGGGCAAAAACAATGGCTGGAGATCGGTATGTTGATCATTCAGGAGCCCGAATTGTTGTTGGTTGATGAGCCTGCTGCCGGTATGACCGATCATGAAACCGAACTGACGGCCCGTCTGCTGCGCGATATCAGTGGTGAACGCTCGGTGGTAGTGGTTGAGCACGATATGGAGTTTATCAAGGCATTGGATTGTCACGTGACTGTCCTGCACGAGGGTCATCAACTGGCCGAGGGCTCGCTGGCGCGGGTGCAGGAGGATGAGCGAGTCATTGAGGTATATCTGGGGCGCTGAATCATGCTGGAAGTTCGTGATATCGATGTGTTTTATGGGGCCAGTCAGGCGCTGAAAAAGGTATCCCTGAGTGCGGACAAGGGCCGAGTCACCTGTGTTATGGGACGCAATGGTGTGGGTAAAACCACGTTGATGCGGGCCGTTGCCGGTCAGCAAGCGGTTCGCGCTGGTGAGGTGGCCTGGGAGGGGAAGGATATACGCGGTCTGGCCTGTCACGAACGGGCAAAGCTCGGTATTGCCTATGTGCCCCAGGGTAGGGACGTGTTTTCCCAGCTAACCGTGCTGGAAAACCTGAAAACCGGGTTTTCGGTGTTACCGCGCAATCAGCGGACCATTCCCGAAGAGATTTTCGATTTGTTTCCCGTGCTCAAGCAGATGCTGCGTCGGCGCGGCGGTGATTTGTCAGGCGGTCAACAGCAGCAGCTGGCTATCGGTCGGGCGCTAGTGACGCGCCCGAAACTGCTGATACTGGATGAGCCTACCGAGGGTATCCAGCCATCAATCATTAAAGATATCCAGAATGTCATCAGTCTGCTCAGGGATCGGGGCGATATGGCGATTCTGCTGGTTGAACAGTATTTTGAATTTGCACGGGATCTGGCCGATAACTATGTTGTCATGGATCGCGGAGAGATAGTGCTTTCCGGCCTGGGCGCCGAGATGGAAGAGGCCGAAGTGCGTCGATATATCGCGGTTTAAAGTGGCTAAGGGATTTTCTATTTGATTCACCATTGCTCCCTTTGTCTCGAGTGTCTAGTATGCCTCCCCGTTTCTGTTACCTGACCCAGTGGCTCCACCTGTTGGCGCCCTTTCGTGGCAGTTGGCAGTCGATTGTTGAAAGCGCTGAATTGTTGGTTTACCAAGTGGAATTCTCTTATGAAATACTTGCCCAGAGTTAATCGTCCAGGTTTATTGGGACTTTTATTGTGTCTCGCCTCGGTTCCAGTTTTGTCGGCGGAGCGCTTGCATGTTAAGGCCGGCGAGTCCCGGACGCTCAGCGGAGCGCAGCGGGATTATGTATTCGATGAGTTGGTGCTCGAAAATGGGGCAACGCTGCTGCTCAGTGGTTCGGGTGCTCGCTGGCATCTCGAAGCACACCGTGCCCGCATTGGCAAAAATGTGAAAATTATTGGCCGTGGAGGTGTCGGGCAACAGGGCGCTGATGGCAAATCGGTTGCTGGTCAGGCGGCAGTATGCAAAAAAGGCCGGGGAGGTGAGCCGGCGAGCCATGGTGGCGTGGGCCAGGATGGTGCATCGCTGGTTTTAACCCTGAGTCTGGAACAGTTGGATTCTCTAACGGTTGATGTTACCGGTGGCGCCGGTGGGCCTGGTGGAAAAGGTGGGCATGGGCAAAAAGGTGGGGATGCCGATAAGTGTCCAGGGGCTTCTGGCGGCGATGGCGGTGACGGCGGTGACGGTGGCGATGGCGGCAACGGCGGAAATGTTCGCGTTTATTACACTCTGCTGCCAGAGAGTGGCCTTGGCGCCAGCGTCACCAAAAGAATCAAGGTGATCAATGGTGGTGGTCCCGGCGGTGAGTCAGGGCACGGTGGTGAGGGTGGTGAAGGCGCGGGTGGCCACTACATCCACATGAGAACATTGACCGGTAACAAAAAATGGGTGCCCGGAGGGGATGAAGGTAAGCGTGGACGGGACGGCAAAAAAGGACGAAATGGTGTCAAAGGCCAAGCTCAGATTGATCGTGACTTAAATCGACGAATTGACGAGCTAATGCAACGACAACACGTTATGCCGGCGTTAAGTAAATCCCGCACGCCGGCTGCAACGGCGGACCTGGAAACGTTGAGGCAAAATCAGATAGAGATTCTTAAACGCCTGGATGCACTGGAAAGGCACATTTCTGAGTAGGAAGTGTTTTGACTGCACCGCATTGGTGCGCGCAGGTTGGAGTTAAAGTGACTTATCAAGATTCGGCTTTATTTTTCTGTTAAACATAGTTTTTATGAATATAAATTATCGTTAGCCTCGTTCTTTTACAGCATGGCATAGGTTATGCTTGTCCTTGTTAAGGGTGCGGATTTATAACCTCCCCTTAACATTCATTTGATAAGCAGAGGGAAAAATTATGTTGTTAAAGAAATCTAGCGTAGCGCGTGCTGGTGTAGCGGCCTTGGCCATTACTGGCGCGGTAGTTTTATCTAACCCAGCGGTTGCGGAAGTTTCAGCATCGGCTGCGGTTGCCAATATGTATCTGTGGCGTGGCATTGATCTTGGAGATGGCAGTGCTGCGGTTTCCGGTGATCTCATCTATAGCGTTGGCGGCGCCTACGCGGGTCTCTGGGTCAGCAGTGGTGATGATGCCCTTGGTAATGAGTACGACTATTTTGTTGGTTACGGTGGCGAAGCCGGAGATTTTTTCTACGACGTGAGCCTGTGGAACTACAACTACTCAGATGACGGTATTGCTGGAAAAGGTTTCGACATTTCCGATGACACGACTGGCGAGTTGAGTGAAGTCATCGTTACTCTGGGTTATGGCGACTTCAGCTTTTCCTATTATGACAATGTTGCCGGAGGGAGTGGCTATGAGTACTACACTCTCAGCGGTGGTGTCGGCAAATTCAGCGCGACCATCGGCTATCATGACATTGAAGCGCCAGCCGGTGCTAATGACGATATGACTCACGTGGATCTGTCATACGCTTTCAACGACAATCTGTCTTTCACGGCCAGTAAGGTCGTCGCACAGGACTGTGATAAAGACGATACGGGTTGTACTGGGGCTATTGATGAAGACGTGAAATTTGTTGTTTCCTACTCTCTGCCGATTGAAATGTAAGGGCTATTGAGTAGCACTTATAAAAACGCCGGCGTATGCCGGCGTTTTTTTTTGACTATTGTGTCACCGAGTTATTAAACCGTGCCCGTGGCAGCCTTAAGCAGGTCGTCGAGCATGCGCTCGAGGTGCTCCAGGGTGTTGCAGGTGCTGGCCAGGTGGCAATAGGGGCGGTATTTGTACATCACGGAATCGCCGGTTTTCCAGAAGTTTTCCGGTTCCGGGTTCAGCCAGATGACGCGCTTGGCCCGGTTATGTAGCAGCTGCATGACTTCGCTGCGCGGGGCCAGAAAGTTATTGCGGGCATCGCCCAGAATCAGCACGGTGGTTTTATTGTCGATATCGTCCATGCACCGGTCTTCGAGATCCAGCAGAGTGGTGCCGTAGTCGGAGCCGCCCATACCGTGGCGCTCCATTATTACGTCGATGGCCTGCTCTACCGGGTAGTCCTCGAAAATATCGTTTACATCGACCAGGTTGCCGGTGAAGACATAGCTGTCGATGCGTTCCATCACGTCGTTAAGGCTGTACAAAAACAACAACAGGAAGCGAGCGTAGGCCTGAACCGAGCCGCTGACATCACACATCACCAGCAGGCGTGGCTTGTCGATCTGTTTGGTTTTCCAGAAGGTTTCAAACAGCACCCCACCGTAGGCGGCGTTGTGGCGCAGGGTTTTACGAAAATCCAGCTGGCCGCGATTTTCCCGTTTTTTCTTTTTCGAGTACTGGGTACTCAGGCGCTTGGCCATTTTCAGCACCAGGTGGTGCATGATGTGGAAGTCGCGTTGCTCGATATTGGATAGTTTGGCGCTCTGCAAGTGCTCCTCGCGCAGATTGCGGGCGGCGTTTTTACCGTACATGGACAGTTGCTGTTCGACAAAGTCCCGCACTTGCTCGGCCAGATAATCCTTGCCCTGGCGTAGGGCTTCGGCCAGGCCCTGGCCCTCCGGGCAATCACCCTTACCGGCGGCCGTGGCGATCTCATTTTGCAGATCTCGCAAGCCCATCTTCTGCATGATCTGCTGGGTGTAGAGGCTTTTCTGGGTGAAAAACCAGATGTCGGTGAGCCCCACTTCCCTGGCGGCTTTTTTCATTTCCGTGCTCAAGGCTGTGGCGTCGCGGTCGAGCAACATTTTTGCCAGGGGCTGATCGCCCTTGTACTCGTCGCCAGGGACGGGAATGGCTTCATCGGCATTGGCGCTGGGAGAATTTTTTTGCTCGTGCCCCAGTTGTTCGATGGTATCAAAAGCCTTGAAGCGGAAGAACTGATCGAAACATTCGCCGACGATGTCCTGCTCGGGCAGGGATTTGGCCAGACTGACCTGGAAAGCGCTGCGCAGGATGGAGCGGTTACGAAAGCCCACCAGGGGCACCATGCGGCTGGTCTCGATGCTGTCGGAGGGCGAGATATTCACCCCGGCGGCCCTGACTACTTTATAAAAGTCTTCCAGCGTTTGTTGCATGGCTCTGTCCTGCCCGGCTCAGACGCCGGCGC
>DLXZ01000136.1:0-132 GCA_003448675.1 Porticoccaceae bacterium | reverse complement strand
TGTGCTCGCGCATGGCTTCGATGTCTGTTTCGAATTTTAGCAGCACATTAAGGGTCTGCTTGACCATGGGGGGATCCAGTTGCTCGCTGTGCAGCAGTACCAGGGTTTTGGCCCAGTCTATGGTTTCCGAGA
>DLXZ01000144.1:7919-8124 GCA_003448675.1 Porticoccaceae bacterium | reverse complement strand
CGCGGATCCTCACGCGAGCACACGACCGGCAGCGCAAGACCTTCTGGCAACTCCATGGGCACATCTTTCATGGAGTGAACCGCGACATCCGCATGACCATCAAGCAAAGCGGCCTCCAACTCCTTAACAAACAGTCCCTTGCCACCCACCTTTGCCAGCGATCTGTCCAGCAGACGGTCACCCTTAGTAGTAAATCCCAGTATTT
>DLXZ01000144.1:3273-7674 GCA_003448675.1 Porticoccaceae bacterium | reverse complement strand
AGCAGACGGTCACCCTTCGTAGTAAATCCCAGTATTGAGACTTCAAGTTGCGGGTGGGCAAGTTCAAGGGCGTGCTTGACAAAATTTGCTTGCCACATCGCCAGGGGACTGTTTCGACTGGCGATACGCAGGACCTTGGATCCGGTGGACTGCTTCATGGGGGTGCATCCAAATTGAGAACAACGCTTCCCACAATGATTGGTATTGAGAGTACGCGTTACAAGCTTCTCGGTTTCAAAATGAATTCAACAGGGATAATAGCAACTCGCCCGACAGGCTGTTGGAAAACCTCCTGGCCACCGCGCATTAAAACTGAAGAAAGATGATTGTTACGTTTATTGGTAGTGAAAAAAGTGTTTGAGAATCCGCCCGCTATAGCTGTTCTATGAGTTTACGCACCGCGCTCAAATGCCGACGGCTGACCTGGGGCGTGATATCCAACCCTTGCAAACGTATAAATGTCTGCCCCTCGACATCCTTAGTGAGGCCTTCGATGTGGCGCATGGAAACCAGCGCGTTGCGGTGTACCCGGACAAAGCGGCCATCAAATTCTTCCTCCAGGTCCTTGAGGGTTTCATCAAGCAAAGCTTCAACACCGTTTATGCCGTAGGCCGTGACATATTTGTGATCCGCCTGAAATAGCCTGATTTCGTTAACGGCAATCAGATCCGTTCCCCGGCGGTTTTTCGCCGCGATATGGGTTCGTACACCTGCAGTCAAAGCCGGGTGTTGTTGCAACTCGGCCAATTGCGCCTTATTTACCCTGCGTGATTGGTTCAGCGCCTGTTCGAGATCAGCCTGCTTGACCGGCTTCAATAAATAACCGGTGGCGTGGGAAGAAAAAGCGTCCACTGCATAATCACCATAGGCCGTGCAGAATACCACCGCTGGCGGTGGATCCAGCTCCGCCAGATGATGAGCTGCCGCAAGGCCATCCATGCCTGGCATCCGCACGTCCATAAAGACTACATCAGGCTGGCATTTTTCCGCCAGACGAATGGCTTCCTGCCCATCACCCGCCTCACCCACAATTCTCATATCACCCTGCATTTTGATCATTCGCGCCAGACGCTCACGGGCCAGCGGTTCATCGTCAACAATTAAAATGTTCACAGTTTGTAGACCTTCACCGGGAAGCTGATATGAGTTGTATAGTGGCTCCCCGTCACCTTTGACCCGACACGGGCCGAAGGGCCAAAGTGAGCCCGAAGACGGTAGCGTACGTTTTTTATTGCCATTTTGTGGCCTTTGTTATGCTGCAAACGGGGGTTGCGCGGATTTTGCACGTCGATGTGCACCCAATCTCCGGTTCGCCTGATTCTGACTTCTATTTTACCTCCCCCATGGAGTAACTGAATACCGTGGTATACAGCATTTTCCAGAACCGGCTGCAGGGTGAGACTGGGGATCTTTACATCTTCACCGTAATCTCCAATTTGCCATTCAATTTCCAGGCGCCCGCCCAACCTTAACTTCTCAAGGGCAATGTAACGACGACACAGAGACAGTTCTTCTCGCAAGGGGATCAGGGATGGAGAACCTGTCATCACGTCACGAAATAATTCCGACAGATCTTCTACCGCGCGCTCGGCTTTCTCGGGATCGGAGACGATCAGACTCGCGATAACATTCAGTGCATTGTATAAAAAATGCGGCCTGATACTTGCCTGATGGGCCTGAATACCGGCCTCCCGGGCAGCATTTTTCTCAACATACATTTTCTGTTTGACGGAAAAATAACGGAGTGATACGCCAACGGGAATCACCGCAAGAACTACCATATCAAGCGCGACCCCCAGATCGACTCGATCTTTTAACATGGCAAATACCAACGCTTGCTGAGCGAGCAAGACGCTCATTGCCACAATTATCATGACGATCACAATCGCCAGAATCGCACTTCTGATCTGATGAGTGCTGCGAAGAAACGGCTCACAAAGGGACAACACTAGAGCGCTAGTGAGTGCCACACCCACCACCAGCAAAAACACCAGGCTGAACAGAGTCCAGTCAAAACCTGTAAGCCCTGTCTTAGCAAGTAATATTGTCACGGTCAGGGCGAATGAAAATAACAGCAAATCCCCCAGGCCCTGCCCGCGGTAAAAATCGGGCAGGAAATTACCTTCTTCCCCTGTCTGCAGAGGCTTTTTTTCAGTCAATAGCTGCTTTTTCCAGTCCACCATCAATTCCAAGGCGCCCGGTCTTCGAGTCTCTTCACTAAGCGATTCCGTTATAATAACGCCAGTAGCTA
This sequence comes from Porticoccaceae bacterium, assembly GCA_003448675.1. Lineage (GTDB taxonomy): Bacteria > Pseudomonadota > Gammaproteobacteria > Pseudomonadales > Porticoccaceae > HB2-32-21. Next base: position 5,423 of record DLXZ01000144.1, on the reverse strand, counting down.
GCATTCTACCAAGCCTTCAAACGATACCAGTACTCAAGCAACGAGGTGATGATGAGCGGAAAACAACCCCCGAGCAAGGTGTGGGGTGGCAGATTTAGCGAAGCACCTGACGAATTTGTTAGCCGCTTCACAGCGTCCGCAAGTTTTGATTCACGCTTATACGCCCATGACATCAAAGGTTCGCTCGCCCACGCTCAAATGCTGTCAGCGGTGGGCGTGCTTTCTCAGGCCGAACATGAGCAGATTAAATCCGGGCTCGCAGCAATAGAGGCCGACATCGAAGCCGACAAATTCGAGTGGTCCATCGCTTTGGAAGATGTACATATGAACATCGAGGCGGCGCTGACCGAAAAAATTGGCGAGGCGGGCAAGAAACTCCACACCGGCCGCTCCCGTAACGATCAGGTGGCCACGGACATTCGTCTGTGGCTACGCGATGAAATCGATGGCATTAGCGCTGAGTTATCGCGATTGCAAAGCGGCCTTCTTACCTTGGCCGAGCGCGAAGCAGCGACCATCATGCCCGGCTTTACGCACCTGCAAACCGCCCAGCCTGTTACCTTCGGCCACCATATGATGGCCTGGTTCGAAATGTTAGAACGGGACAAGGGGCGACTGATGGATTGTCGTAAGCGCCTAAACCAGTCTCCCCTGGGCGCCGCCGCTCTGGCCGGTACAACTTTTCCCATTGACCGGAAAATGACCGCAAGTCTGCTCGACTTTGATCAACCCACCAACAACTCGCTGGATTCGGTCAGCGACCGGGATTTCGCCATCGAATTTTGCGCCTTTGCGAGCCTGGTAATGACCCATCTGTCACGAGCCTCCGAAGAACTCGTTATGTGGGCTTCCGCGCAATTTGACTTTATCGATCTGCCGGACCGCTTCTGTACCGGCTCCTCCATCATGCCGCAAAAGAAAAATCCCGACGTCCCGGAACTGGTGCGCGGCAAGAGCGGCCGAGTTTACGGTCATCTCGTTGGTCTGCTGACGCTGATGAAATCCCAGCCGCTGGCTTATAACAAGGACAATCAGGAAGACAAGGAACCCCTGTTTGACACCGTGGACACAGTTCGCGACTGCCTGCGGGCTTTCGCCGATATGATCCCCGCCATTGAGGTTAAAGCTGACAATATGTCCAATGCTGCGGCAAGGGGCTACGCTACGGCTACCGATCTGGCGGATTATCTGGTCAACCTCGGACTTCCCTTTCGCGACTCCCACGAAGTAGTGGGCAGGGCCGTTGCGTATGGCATTGGACAAAACAAGGACCTGGCGGAACTTTCCCTCGATGAATTACAGCAATTCAGCGATAAAATCTCTGCCGATGTCTACGACATCCTGACCCTGGAAGGTTCGGTAAATGCCCGCTCTCATATTGGCGGTACCGCGCCCAAGCGCGTCCTCGGTGCCGTTGCGGCAGCCAGGCAAACACTGGCTGACTAAGCACAACCATATTTTCGCGGTTAATTGTGCGAAAGCCAATGTTTAAACGTCAGGAACTCTGCCCTCCATTTAATTGAGCGCATAAGCCCGGCCCCGGTATACTTGCGGCTTTTTAGCAGAGTAACAATCATGATCATTCCGGCTGCTACCCGACAAATTCCGTTATTACTACTGCTCTCCTTGTGCGGCCTCGGCACATTCACTCTGAGCGGATGTGGCAACAAGGGACCATTGTACCTACCGCCGCCACCGGTTGAGCAGCAGAGCCTACCCCTGGAAGAAGCACCAGCGGATGACGCACAAACCAGTGAAACTGAATAAAAGCCATTGATTGGCGAAAATTTGATTTAACTATTGCCGACACCAGTGACCTTGAACCACTTCACCCACAACAACGGCGAACTCCGCGCTGAACAAGTTAATCTCACCGAAATCGCCAGGCGCTTCGGGACGCCCACCTATGTCTATTCCAGAAGCGCACTGAGTGAAAGTTTTCTGGCCTATGAAAATGCCCTGACCGAATTGCCCCATCTAGTGTGCTACGCCGTCAAGGCCAATTCCAATCTCGGCGTACTGAATATATTGGCCCGCCAGGGGGCTGGCTTTGATATTGTCTCGGCGGGAGAATTACAGCGGGTATTGCGCGCCGGCGGCCTGGCGGAAAAAACCGTGTTTTCAGGTGTCGGCAAAAGCAGTGACGAAAT
>DLXZ01000144.1:0-2931 GCA_003448675.1 Porticoccaceae bacterium | reverse complement strand
CCTCAAAGCACCGGTATCACTGCGGGTCAATCCCGATGTCGACGCCCAGACACACCCCTACATATCGACCGGCCTCAAGGAAAACAAATTCGGCATCAATATCGACCAAGCGGTAGCAGTCTATCAGTACGCCTCGGCGTCAAGTCACCTGATAGTCAAGGGTGTCGACTGCCATATCGGCTCCCAACTCACAGAACTGTCGCCCTTTATTGATGCGCTGGATCGCGTCCTCGGGCTGGTGGATCTACTTGCTGAACAGGGCATTGAGATTAAACACCTGGATATGGGTGGCGGCCTGGGCGTGCGCTATCGGGATGAAGATCCACCGGCTATCGCCGACTATATCACCGCCATTGGTGAACGCCTGAAAAACCGATCCCTGACCCTGATATTGGAGCCAGGCCGCTCGATCAGCGCCAACGCTGGTGTATTGCTGACACGGGTGGAGTACATCAAGGAAAATAGTGATAAAAAATTCGCAGTGGTCGATGCAGCGATGAATGACATGATCCGGCCAGCGCTTTACGATGCCTGGCTAAATATCGAAACAGTGCTACCCGGCACGGAAAAAGCGGACACCTACGACGTGGTTGGCCCAATCTGCGAAACGGGAGACTTTCTCGGCAAAGGTCGTGAGCTGGCAATCCGGGCAGGTGACCTATTGTGTATTCATAGCGCCGGCGCGTACGGCTTTACCATGAGCTCCAACTACAACTCCAGACCGCGCGCCGCCGAGGTCATGGTCGATCAAGCCGAAATCCACCTGGTGAGGGAGCGAGAAACGCTGGATGATCTGATGCGAGCAGAGCACATACTACCCTAAGGCCATGAAATCCGTCCGCTTCACAAAAATGCACGGCCTGGGTAACGATTTCGCGATTTTTGACGGCGTCTCCCAGGCGATTCCAATGACCGCGGCGCTGGCGCGCAAACTGGCGAATAGGCATCTGGGCATCGGTTGTGACCAGATATTACTGGTCGAACCGCCAACCGCCGACAATGTGGATTTTCAGTATCGTATATTTAACGCCGACGGCAGCGAAGTTGCTCAGTGCGGTAATGGCGCGCGCTGTTTTGCCAAGTTTGTCCATGACCAAAAACTCACCGGGAAAAAACGCCTAAAAGTCCAGACCCAGGCCGGCATTCTGGAATTACGTTACGAGGATGCCAATAATATTTCCGTGGTCATGGGCATCCCCCGGTTCGACCCCGAGGCGATTCCACTGCAGCGAAAGCACCGACAAAACTTGTATCCGTTTGTTATCGACGGCGCCAATTATCAAGGCTCCGCATTATCCCTGGGTAATCCCCACGTTGTATTGCGGGTCGACAGTGTCGCAAACGCCGCAGTAGCGAAAATCGGCGCAATACTCGAAAGCCATGAGGACTTCCCGGACAAAGTCAATGTCGGCTTTATGGAGGTGCAATCCCGATCGGAAATCGCCTTGCGTGTATTCGAACGGGGAGTTGGCGAAACCCAGGCCTGCGGCAGCGGTGCCTGCGCCGCTGCTGTAGCGGGCATACAACAGGACCTGCTAGACTCGAACGTCACCGTAAAACTGACCGGCGGCCAACTGAAGATTTGCTGGCCCGGCGAGGATCATGCGGTAACAATGACCGGACCAGCTACTACTGTTTTCCATGGGCGAATAAAAATATGAGTGATGAAAACCGTTCCGAAACCAGGGCAAGCAAATTACTGACCGCCGCTCAGGTTTCCACCTTTCTCGCGGAAAACCCCGATTTTTTTGATCAATACCCGGACATTCTCGAAACACTGCAACTGCCCCATAACAGCGGTGAAGCCGTATCACTTATCGAGCGGCAAATCAGTGTCCTTCGGGAACGCAATATGGAGATGCGCGGTCGGCTCCATAATTTGCTGGAGTCAGCCCGTGAAAATGACAAGTTATTTGAGAAAACCAAGAGACTGGTGCTAAATATTCTCGAAGGGCAAAACCTGGACGCGGTGGTAACCACCCTCTACGACAGCCTCGGCGCCGATGGCAGCGGTTATCGCATCCATCGTGCGCAGGCACTCGAGGTCCGTCATCCGCGGACGCTGGCGACTGGCGTGATCGCCGAAGACGTCCTCGGCACCGGGCCGTTGCGCGTCCATGTCGATGCCGATACCGCCGCCGTCACCGCTGTCGAACCCGGCGAGCCGGTATCCGAGACTGCGGTCGCGACCACAGCGCGCGACTATGCGCTGGTGGCCTACGAGGAGTTGCTGGTGCTGCCGCGCGGCGAAGGCACGATGAGTGCGTTCGACGCGAGCGGGCGACTGCGCGTGTCTTCCGGTCACCCGGCGCTGCAGCTCGGCCGCCATCCGCCGCTGGCGCCGTTGCAGCGGACCTTCGACGATCCGCGCCTGGTGGAAGCGTATTTCCTGTTGCCGCCGGACATGGCGCCGGAGCGCGTCGCCGGCAATCAGGTGATCAGGCCGTAGCTGCGCGCCGTCGTGATCGCCCGCAGGCGGTTGTCGACGCCGAGCTTGGCGTAGATGTTCTTCAGGTGGAACTTGACGGTGTTCTCGGAAACGAACAGCCGTCGCGCCATTTCCTTGTTGGACACGCCCTTGGCGAGCAGACCGAGGATCGCCTGTTCGCGCTCGGTCAGATCCTCGATCAGGGCGGCACTGCCCTCGCCGGCGCGACTGTCGGCCGCACCGCCGCAGGCCGCGATCAGGCGGGACAGGTATGCGGCGGCATCGTCCACGTCCGGCGGCGGCGTCGCCTGCAGCTTGGTCAGCAGCGGCAGCAGATCCTCGCGCTCCTCGACGAAGCAGCCGATGTAACCGCCGGTGGCGCCGACGCGCAGCGCCTCGACCAGGGCGCGCAGCGCGGCGCGCTCGGTTCCGCTGCGCACGTGCCAGCGCGCTTCCAGCAGGCTCAGCCGCATGCGTGCGTAGGGGCGCTGCGCGCAGCGCCC
>DLXZ01000092.1:3875-7217 GCA_003448675.1 Porticoccaceae bacterium | reverse complement strand
TTGAGTCCCATAAAGGCTTCGATCACGCTCTCCGCCGCTTTGGCGGTTTCGGCCAGTACCACGCCGATGCCCTGCGTGCCTTCCAGCAGTTTAATCACCAAAGGCGCGCCACCAACCATCTTGATCAAATCCTTAATATCATCGGGATCGTTAGCGTAACCGGTATTGGGCAGGCCGACGCCTTTGCGGGACAGCAGTTGCAGTGAGCGTAACTTGTCCCGCGAGCGAGTGATTGCCACGGATTCATTCAGTGGAAAAGCCCCCATCATCTCGAATTGACGGAGCACGGCGGTCCCATAAAATGTAACCGAAGCGCCGATACGGGGAATGACCGCGTCAAAGGGGGCAAGCAACTCGCCCTTCCAGTGAATCTCCGGCTTGTTGGGTGCGATATCCATGTAGCAGCGGAGTACGTCGAGCACCATCGGTTCATGTCCGCGCTGTTCACAGGCTTCGATCAGTCGGCGAGTGGAGTAGAGTTTTTTGTTTCGGGACAAGATGGCGATTTTCATGGAAAGATAACCTCTTTTTAGCTGGGATGGTTCCCTGTATTTTGGGTTCCAACTTTTCTACACCAGGGCCCCTGAATGAAGGGTTTCTAGATGGGGAAGGAAAGGCCTCTAGCCGACGGGAGTTTCCTCTCCGCCGAGAAGATAGGAAGCCGTGGGATCGACAATAATTTTCTTTTGCATCGCGCTGCGTCCAAGCAGCATGCGAAAGCGCATGGTATCGCGGTTGGTTAGCGTGATTTCGATCGGCCATTGTTGGCCCGCGAAAACCAGATTCGTGGTGATCACATACCGCAGTTCGCGGTGCCCACCCGAATCCGTTACCTGACGCTGGTCGCTGACTTTCGCTTCGCAATAGATTTCGGTGTTTAAATCACCCTGGTGCGGGTGCATACCGAATCGCACCCAGGGTGTTGATTCCCTTTCGAAGGGTTCAATAGTAAACGCGTGTAGGCACGAGGTCCTGGCGCCCGTGTCTATCTTCGCCTTGATCCGCGGCAGGCCGATTTCCGGGAGAGCAACCCATTCCCGCCAACCTACAATAATGTGCTGGTTATTCATCATGATGACTATAAGCTCTTAGTGATTATGAGCGGCCCTGGAACTTGATGACAGTCAAATTGTTTGGAATGTTCCTGACATATTCTAACAGGCGAAAGCGATGTGCCTTGAAAACGAGCATAAGATTTGTGCCGAAGGGGAAGAGATCGCCGCTACCTCTCTTTCTGGCAAGATAAAAGGATTCCAGGAATTATACCTCCCGCGAATTTATTGAGCATGAGTTAACTGGAGCTTACCAATGAACCAACAGGAACAGCAAAGTGCATCGATTGCATCGCTTCAGCCGCGCTCGTTAAAGTACCTCACCACGTATTTGCAAACACTGGTTCGTACCCGCCTTTGGTTACAGGTGCTGGTGGGGATGGTCCTGGGTATTGGTGTCGGTATTGTATTGGGTCCCAGCGTCGGCTGGCTGCCGGCCCAGACCGCTGCTACGGTCAGCGACTGGCTCGCTTTCCCCGGCAAGCTGTTTTTGGCGCTTATCCAGATGATTGTGATTCCCTTGGTATTTGCTTCGATCATTCGGGGTTTAGCCGCTACCGAAGATCTGGAGCAATTACGCAAGATGGGCGCCCGCGTGGTGTTGTTTTTTATTGTCACGACGGCAGTGGCGATTGTCATTGGCTTAACAGTTGCTTCGGTGATCAAACCCGGCACCTTTGTTGACAGCCAGGTCCTGCAGAATGCCCTGATCTCGGCGCCGGTATCGCTAGATCATACCCCGTCCGAGGCCATGAACCTGAAAGAGCTGCCTCAGAAAATCATCACACTGCTGCCGGCAAACCCCCTCAATTCCATGGTGGAAAGCAACATGCTGCAGGTGGTGATCTTCGCCATGGTGATCGGTGTGGCGCTGGTGATGATGGTTCCCGCGCAGGCCAAACCCCTGCTCGATCTGATGGGCTCGCTGCAGGAAGTGTGCATGATGGTGGTGCGTTGGGCCATGCTGTTGGCGCCGGTGGCGGTATTTGGACTGCTGGCCCAGCTTACTGCCAAGCTGGGTCTAGGCGCGCTGCTGGGGATGGCGGTTTATGTGGGCACCGTATTGCTCGGGCTGCTGATCATGTTTGTCATTTATCTCGTGATTATTTACATCGTTGCCAGACAAAGGCCGCTGGCGTTTATCTCGTCGGTGCGGGAAGTGCTGTTGTTGGCATTCTCCACCTCCAGTTCGGCAGCGGTGATGCCCCTGTCGATTAAAACAGCGGAATCGGCGCTGAATGTTCGGCCTTCGGTTTCTCAATTCGTTATTCCCCTTGGCGCCACCATCAATATGAATGGCACAGCCTTATATCAGGGGGTGGCGGCAATCTTTCTGGCGCAAATTTACGGTGTTGATATCGGCCTAGGAGGCATGGCGCTGATTGTGCTGACAGCCGTCGGAGCCTCCATTGGCGCGCCCGCGACACCGGGCGTTGGGATTGTGATCTTATCCATGGTGTTGAGCACCGTAGGTATTCCGCCCGCGGGGATCGCGCTGATTATGGGCGTCGATCGTATCCTCGATATGAGCCGTACGGCGATCAACGTCAGCGGCGATCTGGTGACGGCCAAACTCATGGATGTATGGGTCGGTGGCAAGCTGAGTCACCATGAAGAAATTGCCGGCGAGGAAACACTGGAACGGATTCGTGAACAAACGGGGGAAGATGTTATCGCCGTCGAACCGTCAACCGATAGCTGAAAAGATAAGCAAGCGAAATGAGTTGATTTACCATGTGCCGTTTCCTGGTTTATAAAGGCCGAGAAATTTTTATGTCGGATCTGTTATTGAAGTCCGAACAGTCCTTGGTGTTACAAAGTTACCAGGCAAAAGAGAGACGGGAACCGCTTAACGGCGACGGCTTTGGTATTGGCTGGTATGACCTCGATATTGACCCGACCCCTTGTGTGTTCACCAGTACGCAACCGGCATGGAGTAGCCGCAACCTGTTCCGACTGTCGGAAAAAATTCGCTCCAGTTGTTTTTTTGCCCACGTACGAGCCGCGACAAAAGGTGCTTACGTTAACGAGTTTAACTGTCACCCATTCCAGCATGAACAATTTCTCTGGATGCATAATGGCAAGATCGCTGAATTTGACAAAGTAAAACGCAGACTTCGCCGGTCACTAAATGATACTTGCTATAACCTGACACAGGGCACCACGGACTCCGAGCATGCCTTTGCGCTTTTTCTACATTTCCTCGGTGACAAGATAGAGGACTATTCCATTGCCGATTTAAGTGATGCGATGCTTGCCACCATTAAACAAATCCTGAAACTTACCCGTG
>DLXZ01000092.1:0-3579 GCA_003448675.1 Porticoccaceae bacterium | reverse complement strand
GTGGGCGAGCGTTTAGAGGTGGATGAGGGGCAATACCACATGGCCCCGATGGAAGACTATCCGAAGACGGCGATATTGGCTTCGGAACCACTGACGGCGCAAAGACGTGACTGGCAAGTGGTTCAGCCCAACAGTCTTTTGTCCATCACGCCGGAATTGCGTGTCAAACAACAGCGTATTTAAATTACTGCTACGAATTTCGGATATGGGGGAAAGTTGATGACAACCTGGGAAATTGTGCTGATATCTACTCGAAGCTAGGGTTTTTCCACGGTATACAGTAGGTCGATGGTCTGGCTCTCGCCGGCGCCGGCTTCGAGGCGAAAATGTTCACCCAGCCGGTAACCGAGAAATAAAGTCCCGATCTGACTGAATACGCCGTAAGCATAGCGGGCGTACATGCGGGAACTCAGCTCCTTTCCGACGACCAGGGCCATCTGTTCACCGCTACCACTGACGGACAGTTGATCGACGCCCAGTTTTCGGCTCACCTCCTGGGTGATTCGGGCCGCCTGATGGATGCTCAGTGACACAGCGGCGCTGGTCAGATCGCCTCCCTGGGATTCGGTTAAGCCGGTCAGGGGACGTCCGGAAATCAAATAGGACAGCGCGTCAGCCTCGCCCATGGCGGGTTCGGAAAACACTGTTGTCGTCAGGTCGTCCCGGTAACCAACCATACGGATACCCGCGGTAATCTTTTGTCCGAACTCGTCGATTTCTCGCACTGCCTCCACATCAATCAGGGGGTTGCTCAGGGGGCCGCCAAAGGTCAGCGTACCTTTGCGCACGGTCAGATCCTGGCCGAAGGCGCTGAATACCCCATCAAGCAGAGAAAGCTGTCCCTCCACGGCCAAGGTTGCATCCGCCTTTTTGGAAACGAGCAGATCGCCAGAGACATAAGTCTTTAACCCCGTCGCCTTGAGGTGGACGCGCTCGCCGGCCGATACACGCACGCGGCCGGTATAAACGGTATTGGGTTTTCTGTCTTCAGGTCTGTTCAATACCGCTACATCGGTGGACGGTTTGACCACATCCTTGGGTAAATCTTCAAGCGCGATTTCCGCCCGCGGCATGATGATCGATCCGTCGACCCGCCAACCATCAGCGTCGCCATGAACGTTCAGTTGTGGCGATGCCCAGACACGATACTCGGGCCAGTCGGTAACCAAGGCAGATTCGCCATTAATGGTTAGCAGCAGGGAGCGTGTTCCTGCGAGCGGATTGTCGATATGACCGCCGAGGGTCAGCCTGCCTTCTCCGGCTCTGGCGCTACCCAATACAGTCACACGGCCATCCGGTTTGCCGGTCAGGGCGAGGTCAATGGCGTCGAGTTTTGCATTGAGTGCGGGCAAAACGAGTTGGCCATTACGAAAAACAGCTTCACCGCTAAGATCGGGGCGCAGAAGCGGGCCCTTGAAGTTCATGGTGACGCTGACATCGCCCGCGACATCGTCGATGGTCGGGATGATGGCCGGTAGCCAGCGCCAGTGGTTCCCCCGTAGATGTAGTTGCCCATTGATAGTGGTGTCGAGAGTGAGTCGCGGCACGGTTGCGCTGATTTCCGTGTGCATGCCCGGTTCGACATGCGCTGATAGCAGGGCTTTGGCGCCACCCTGTGTCAGTTTCACATCAAGGTTTAACCGTGGTGCCGATAGCTCGGCGCTTTCAAGGTCTGGATCGTTTATGTGCACCACTGTGCCGTGCTGGCGCCAGGCGATGTCGCCCTCCCAGATATCCTCCTTTCTCGTAAGCTCAATAGCGGCGTCGACTGTGCCGGCCAGTTGATAACCTTCCGGCAAAAGCGCATTGACTGTGCTGAGGGGCAGTTGCTGAAGCTGCCCAGACAGCTGTATTTCCCGACCGAGCTTAAGCTCCGTAAGGGAGAGGCTACCACTCTTGCCCAACCAGTTATGTTCCCCGAGGGCCAGCGTGCCATCGCGGTAGCCAAATGTGAGTGGGCGATCCAGCTTCCAGGTGCCGCTGTGGGGTTCCTCCAGCGAGGCTTCCCGCAGGCTACCCGAGATGTCGGCGTCCCGGCGTTGCAAGGTGCCACCGCTTGCAAACTGGATATCCCCCCGTTGCCAGCGCAAATCAAACATCAGGTCGTCGGCTGAACCACGTGCGCTGATGTGTGGGGAACCGAGCAAGTGATTATGACGACGGACGGTTTGCGCCGATGCCTCGATTTGTATTGGCGTGTTGGACTGGGCTCTGCTGACCAGGGCGAGGTTTGCCGCTGACCACGGCCCGTAACGCAATTGTTGGCCGAGCAGCTCGCCGTTGAAGCGGGGTAGTGCGATCGGGCCGCGAAGCGAGCCCTTGGCAGTGAGTGAGCCCTCGAGACCCGGCCACAGATCATTGAGGCTGGGTGCATCCATGGAGAATCGCACCGCGAGCTGCCGCTCGCTGTAGTTGCCCTCCGCGCGCAGCTGATTGCCGCCCACGGACAACGAACAGGCGGTACAGAGCCATTGCTCCGGCGTCCAGACGATCGCGCCAGTGGTTTTGAAAGTGTTGTTGTTCACGCGCCCCGCTATGTCGATGGTCCGCAATTCCAGTTTGTTTGTGCCGGTGACAAGCAGTTTGGCGCCGCCGCTTAGCTGGCCGCGCAGGTGGGGGGTCAAAAAGGCAGGGTCCAGTGCGACTAGCTGTACTTCCAGCTGCGCGGCGAGTTCCGGCGACCAGGAAAGCGGACCGGACAGATGCAGGGTGCCGGCTTCGGTATTGACTTCGATATCCGTCGTTACAAAGCCATTTTGGTGACCCGAAGCTTCGCCCCGGAGCGTCACGGGGGGAATCTCGGGACCGGTGGCGTTAGCGTTAAAGCTCAATGTGTAGTCGTTTGGTGTGCCGTTGACCCTGATTTGCCCCCGTTGGAGCTGATAATCGGCAATCCGCCACTCGTCCCAATCGGTCGTTGACTGGAACAGTGGGCTGACGCGATTGAGTAGCTCGAGTGAACCTTCGGTGTTGACCTTTGCCGGGTGTTCAAGGACGTGTTTAAAGGTCAGCTTCACCAGAGAGCCTTTTATCGAACCGCCCCCGGACAGGTCCTTCTTCGTGTGGCGCCAGCGTATTTGTCCGCTTACCGGCACAGGATCCTGGAGGCGGGCGGTCATCCGGGTTGTTGTCAGTGTTAAGTCTTCTATCGTGAACGTGCTTTCCGCCACCGCCAGGTCGTGACCGCTCAGGCGAGCTTGTTTGATTTTCAGTGCGTTAACCCGCGTCGTGGAGCCGGGTCCGGAAATGGTCAGCTCACCGACGCTACTGCGTTTGATGATCATGGTCATCGGCAGTGCGGGAATGGAGATGGTCAGTGCTTTTCTCGCCGTATCCGGTGGATTGGTGTCGCGGTATGCGATGCTGTTGGCGTTAACACGTTTGAGAACCAGCCGCCCGTAGATGAGATCGGGCCACTCGACAACGAAATGCAGGTTCGTCGCCGATATTTCTTGCCCAGCGTTTGCGTACTCCACCGCTTCAAGGGTCGCACCCCGCCAGAGGCTGCCCTCAATGTCTCGAATATGCAAACGCCCTGGCAGGGAAGCACTTAAGCGGTCGAAGGGCCTGTTTCTCACC
>DLXZ01000008.1:2396-4771 GCA_003448675.1 Porticoccaceae bacterium | reverse complement strand
TCAATAAAACCGCAGGTGTTGACAATAACGACTTCAGCCTCGTCGTAGCTGGATGTGGTCGCATAGCCTTCTGTACGAAGTTGCGTCAGAATTCGTTCTGAATCGACCAGTGCCTTGGGGCAGCCAAGGCTCACGAAACCAACATGTTGCTTAGACGCTGACATGAAATAAAACCCGCAGGATAGATGATTTAAAGAGAGGGCATTGTACTGGAAGTGGTCTTTAGGCGCTATTTCAAGCTGAAATCAAGAGTTGATTTCAGTGCGATTCGAGCTTGTAAGAAATACGTGAGCAGTGAGCGCTAGGTTTTGTTCGGAGAAACGGACAATATACCGGCCTTGATTTAAATAAACGGGCCACCTGACTGGCAGCCCGTTGTATTCATTACCCTTGCATACTCAGATAACGTTCGCCGGTGTCGCAAACCACTGTCACAACCGTTTTGCCAGCTCCTAGTCGTTTTGCAACCCGTAGTGCAGCAACGACATTTGCGCCTGATGAAATCCCACCCAAAATACCTTCTTCCTGACTGAGTCGAGCACGCATTGCAAAAGCCTCCTGGGTATTGACCTTTTCAACGCTGTCGAGAATGGACGTGTTGAGGTTGGCGGGAATAAAGCCGGCACCAATACCCTGGATTTTATGAGGGCTGTGTGCGCCCCCTGAAATGACGGGCGACTCTTCGGGTTCAACCGCGATGGCTTGAAAGTCGGGTTTTCTGCTTTTGATGACTTCACCCACGCCTGTGATGGTGCCTCCAGTGCCAACGCCGGCAACGAAAGCGTCAATAGCGCCCTCCGTATCACGCCAGACTTCTTCGGCAGTGGTTTTGCGGTGAACCTCTGGATTGGCCGGGTTTTCGAATTGTTGCGGCATAAATGCGCCCGGTGTTTCGGCGAGCAGCTCTTTTGCCCGCGCAATTGCGCCGCTCATGGCTTGAGCGCCGGGTGTTAATTCAATCTTGGCGCCGAGAATCGATAGCATATGCCGGCGCTCGACAGACATGGTGTCCGGCATGGTGAGAAGGCACTGATAACCACGTGCTGCGGCAACCATTGCCAGTGCAATACCGGTGTTGCCAGAAGTTGGCTCGATAATGGTCCCACCGGGTTTTAACTGGCCGGATTCCTCAGCGGCTTGAATCATGGCAAGACCGATCCGATCCTTCACGGAAAAGCCAGGGTTACGTGATTCCAGTTTGACATAAACATCCGCAGAGCCGGATTCCGCTAGGCGCTGGAGCTTAACCAGGCTGGTATTGCCAATCAGGTGGGTGATGTCGGCTGAAGCGTGCATATTGATTTCCTCTCTTTATCGTCGATGTGGGTCCAGGTTGAGCTGGACTTTTCCATGATTTATTGAGTACCCCGGGTACGGGCCCACTCAAACCGGGATGTAATGGGGTAGCGCCGATCGCGGCCAAACGCGCGTTTCGTAATGCGAACACCCGGTGCTGCCTGGCGTCGCTTGTATTCATTCCTCGCGACCATTGCAACAATACGTTTCACAGTGGCTTCATTAAAACCCAGTTTGACAATCTCTGCAATTGACCGGTCTTCCTCGACATAGGCCTGCAAGATGGCATCCAGCTCTTCGTAGGGAGGCAACGTATCCTGGTCTTTCTGGTCGGGTGCTAATTCGGCCGACGGTGGGCGGTCAATCACCGCTTGTGGGATTAGTGCGCCCCTTGAGTTTCGGTACCTCGCCAGTTGATAAACCAATGTTTTGGAGGCATCTTTCAAAGGCGCGAAGCCCCCGGCCATATCACCGTAAAGTGTCGCATAGCCAACAGCGACCTCACTTTTGTTACCGGTTGTCAGCAGTAAGTAGCCTTTTTTATTAGAGATCGCCATGAGTAATACACCGCGTATCCGGGCTTGAAGGTTTTCTTCCGTGGTATCGCTCTCCAGTCCGGTAAACTCTTTGGCCAAGGCGCCGTGAAAGGCATCTAACATCGGTTTGATGGCGATCGTCGAGTAGCGTACATTTTGTTTTTCTGCCTGGTTTGCGGCGGCATCAAGGCTGAGTTGTGATGTGTAATCTGAAGGCATCATCACGGCTTGTACATTGTCACTGCCCAAGGCATCCACTGCAATGGCCAGCGTTAAACTGGAATCGATCCCGCCGGATAGCCCGATGACCGCGCCTTGAAATCCGTTTTTATAGATATAGTCGCGTGTGCCACAAACCAGTGCCTGGTAGATAAGTGCTAATGGTTCGGTCGTTTCCTGAATGGGAGACGGCGTTGTGATCTGACGATGAGAGTCAACTTCCAGCAAGACGAGTTTCTCTTCAAATACCGGGGCCAACTCAGTGAATGCGCCCGTTGAATTGATCACCATAGAGCCGCCATCAAAGACAAGCTCGTCCTGACC
>DLXZ01000008.1:1942-2168 GCA_003448675.1 Porticoccaceae bacterium | reverse complement strand
CAAAGACAAGCTCGTCCTGACCACCCACTTGATTGACATAAACAATCGGTAAACCGGTTTCTTGAACACGTGCGGTTAATACAGCCTTACGTTCAGCCTGCTTGTTGGCATGGAAAGGAGATCCATTCAGGTTGAGGATGAGCTCAGCGCCGGCCTCCAGGCTTTGCTGTGCTGAATACTTAAACCAGATATCTTCGCAGATGGTGATCCCTGCGCGTACCCCCTA
>DLXZ01000008.1:1075-1728 GCA_003448675.1 Porticoccaceae bacterium | reverse complement strand
ACCCCCTTCACTTCGATAACCAAGGGTTGGGTGCCAGCCTGGAAATAGCGCAGCTCATCGAAGACACCGTAATTGGGCAACTGCTGCTTATCGTAGCGCGCCTGTATCTTGCCATCGGATAACACATAAGCGGCGTTATAGGTTTGACCGGCTTCGCGTGCAGGCGCACCGACAACGGCCACAATGCCGTGTGTGTGCCCGGCAATTTTGGACAATGCCTGATCGGCCATTTCGTAGATATCGGGCCTGAGTAAGAGATCTTCGGGTGGGTAACCTGTCAGCGTTAATTCGGGAAAAACGATCAGGTCAGCTTTCAATTTATCACGCGCCTGGCCGATCCAATCAATGATGCGGCGTGTATTGCCGCCAACATCGCCAACAATAGGATTGAACTGTGCTGCCGCAATGCGGAGTGTTTTTTCAGACATTTGGAATGGGTGCAAACAATGTATCGGAAAAGGAATTTTCCGGGATACCGCTGCGAAGTGCAAAGTTTTTGTTGATTGAGGGGCTTCCTGTGGCGGGTTGTCCTGGAATTTTGCGGAGTAGAGAGGTATTTGCCGTTGACCAGAACCGTCTTTAGACTGCCCGACAGCCTCTTGCAGGTGTTTTTCCCGGCCACAGAAACTGCCGAGGTGAACGAAACCAGCTGG
>DLXZ01000008.1:0-954 GCA_003448675.1 Porticoccaceae bacterium | reverse complement strand
CTGAGGTGAACGAAACCAGCTGGGCATCACTTTACACCTTAACCACCTTTCGCCTGTTTTTGGTTCTGGTTTTGGTGGTGATGTTTTTTGCCGCTGATGACCCGGGGTTACTGGGCTCCAAACAACCCATGATGTTTGCCTGGATCAGTATTGCTTATACCTTTACCAGCATTGGTTTTTCGCTGCTGAGAACACACGTTACGATCCCGTTTAAGCAACAGGTTTACCTGCAAGTGTACGTGGACATCACGGCGATTGTGTTACTCATGCATACTAGCGGAGGTGTGGGGACGGGGCTGGAAATTCTGCTGTTATTGATCGTTGCTGTGACAGGCCTTTTAATGGAAGGTCAATTTGTCATGTCCTGTGCGCTTTTGAGCTCTGCACTGGTCTTGCTGGAACAAACGTATACTGATTTTACAGGCTCGGGCTTCAGTGCTTATTCCCAAGCCGGCGTGCTCTGCGCCGCTTTATTTGCCGTGGCGATTTTTACTTTGTTCTTGTCGCGCCATCAACGCGCGAGTGAGGCGTTGGCGGCACAAAAAAGTCTGGCATTGGAGAAGGCATCCGAATTGAATCGTCAGATTGTCCAGCACATGGAGCAAGGAATTGTACTGGTAGACGATGAGGGAACCATCCAACTTTTTAATCAGGGCCTCATGCAGATGATGCCAACACCCGGACTGGTTGAGTCCGCACCACTTGGGAACACTTTTCCTGAACTCCAGAGTGCGCTTGAGCGTTGGAAAGCACATCCGGATACGTCTGCTCAGCTGGTGGATATCCCGGATACGGCACTGGAGTTACGCGTCCGCTTTACCGACCTGCCCGCACTGGGTACTTTGTTAGTTATTGAAGACAATGCTGCTCTTTCACAACAGATTCAGCAACTTAAACTCTCTTCCCTGGGGCGTTTAACCGCCAGTATTGCCCATCAAATCCGCAACCCACTGG
>DLXZ01000045.1:26445-26599 GCA_003448675.1 Porticoccaceae bacterium | reverse complement strand
GTACATCCCAGTGGGTGGCCATTGGCCTGAGCACCACCGTTGACATTGAGCTTTTCCATATCCGCTCCCACACCTTTCACCCAGGCCAGTGGCACCGGGCCAAAGGCTTCATTGACCTCGTACACGTCCATATCATCAATGGTCAGGCCAGCGC
>DLXZ01000045.1:22223-26217 GCA_003448675.1 Porticoccaceae bacterium | reverse complement strand
TCATCAATGGTCAGGCCAGCGCGCTCCAGGGCTTTCTTGGTGGCCGGGATCGGTCCTTCCAGCATAATAACGGGGTCGGAACCAACCACTGCCAGGGTATGAATACGCGCTCTCGGCTTGAGGCCATATTTCTTCACCGCGTCCTCGTTGGCGAGCATCACGGCTGCGGCGCCATCGCTGATTTGGCTGGCGGCACCAGCGGAAACCACGCCACCAGGGGCCAGAGGTTCCAGTTCTGAAATCGCCTCGACACTGGCGTTTGCACGAATACCTTCGTCGGCGTCGTGGATAAAGGTTTCACCGTTTTCCAAAGTCAGCTCAATGGGCAGGATTTCCTCGCGGAATTTGCCGGACTCGGTGGCGGCTGTTGCCCTCATATGGCTTTGGTAGGCAAACTCATCCAGTTCTTCACGCTTGATATCATATTTTTTCGCCAGCAGTTCCGCACCCATAAACTGGCTAAACTCAACACCGGGATAGCGTTCTTCCAACCGCTCGCTTTTGGGTAAACCCCGGCCCTGAGCCTGACTGTCCTCGATGTTGGAAAACATGGGCACCCGGCTCATGGACTCTACGCCACCGGCAATTACCACATCCTGGGTGCCGGACATCACCGCCTGAGCGGCGAAGTGAATGGCCTGCTGGGCCGAACCACACTGTCGGTCAACGGAAACACCGGGAACCGACTCACCCAGCTTTGAAGCCAGTGCCACGTTACGGCCAACATTACCCGCCTGCTCACTGTTCTGTGACACGCAACCAAATACCAGATCGTCAACTCTCTCCGGGTCGATACCCACCTGATCCAGCAAGCCGTCAACCAGTGTAGCGCCCAGATCAACGGGATGTATATGGCTCAAGCGACCTCGGTTCTTGCCTGTGGCGGTGCGCAACGCACCAACGATATATGCTTCAGCCATGGCTGATTCTCCTGTAAAAAAGTCCAGATTAATGCCTGGAGCCGGTTTGCCGGGACAGTGCCTTGGCGAACCCGACGGGTGTTTTAGGGGCCGCTATTAAACCCCATCACTCGCGCCCAGACAAACCACTCAAAGACTAACTGATATTCCATCAAACTGGCTCCAGTTGGTTCTTAAACAAAAACCCGATTTCAGGAGCAAAACCCGGCATCATGTTTGGGTCAATAATTGTGATACAACATTCAGTCCAGCCTTGTCTATTATTGACAAGACAAAAACAAAATAATTATTACCAGCCCCCGCACGCTATGTCTTGCAAACACCAACGTGCAGATATCAAAAAACGACCATCGGGGTCATTTCAATAACACAAGCCCATACCCGAAAAGCCATAACGATAAACACGGTCACCATGAAGGGAGTTAAATATGATTACATCTCGCGTACACACCCGTCTAATAGCCATATCAGTAGCTCTGGCAGGCTTCGCCACCCTCACCGCTTGCAGCGATAACACCGGTTCTCGCGAAGCTACGAGCACTTCTACTGGTTATCAAACTCCACGTAATTCCCACGGGCAACCGGACCTTCAGGGCCTATGGGACTTTCGCACACTCACCCCCCTGGAAAGACCCGTGGCGCTGGGAGAGAAAGCCACTTTTACCCGGGAAGAAGCCGAATCGTTCCGTAAGAAAGCTATCGAAAGCAACGATGTAGATCACAACCGTGACGCCATGGGCGAGTTTGACGTGGAGGGCGCCTATAACAGCTGGTGGATGGACTATGGCACCGAGCTAGGTGAGGACCTGCGCACCTCCCTGATTACCTCTCCGGCCAATGGCCGCCTGCCTGATTTAACCCCCGAGGCTCTGGCTGGCATGAAACGCGACCTCAAGCGCATCCCGCCAACCCGCGTGGTGGTGTCCCTGGAAATGGACAACCGAGTCTGGCGCCCGGAAGGCCCGGAGGTGCTGGGGCTGTCGGAGCGTTGCCTGTTGGGTTTCAATGCCGGCCCACCTTTGATTCCCAGCGCCTATAACAATAACCTGCGTATTATTCAGACTCCCGATTATGTGGTGCTGCTAACCGAGATGATCCACGACGCCCGCATCGTGCCTCTGGATGGGAGTGCGCACCTGCCCGAACACATGCTGCAGTGGTCCGGCGACTCCCGCGGTCACTGGGACGGCGATACCCTGGTGGTGGAAACCAGAAACTTCACCGACAAAACACCGACCTTTCAGTTGCCCCTCGACCTCAACAACCTGGAGCGTAACGGCGTCGTCGGCTCGGGCAAAAACATGCATCTGGTCGAGCGATTCACCCGCGTCAGCGACAACCGCGTCATGTATGAATACACCCTTGACGATCCACGGACATTTGCCGAGCCCTTTACCGTCGCCATCCCCATGAAGGCCTCGGACAGCCAGATGTTTGAATACGCCTGCCACGAAGGCAATTACGCCATGGCTGGCATGCTCAAGGGCGCGCGGCTGCTGGAAAAAGAAGATGCCGGCCTGGCTGTGCAAAACTGAATATCCACCAGACCAGCCTGAGCTGAACAATACCAACCAGCGGTACCGGATACGTTCTAAATAGAAACGCTATGTTAGGCGCGGTTCGCAATATCGCTGGTGGTGGCTGTTAAATGGCCCATTGATCAGTCGTCTAGCACTGATCGGGCGACAATCTCTTTCATAATTTCCGAACTGCCGGCATAAATGCGGGAAATCCGCGCGTTGGTGTACAGACGGGAAATCTCATACTCATCCATATAACCTGCGCCGCCATGGAGCTGGACACCTTCGTCGGTGACCCGCCCTTCCAACTCGGTGGCATACAACTTGGCCTTGGAAGCCATTTCCGAACTCAGTTTGCCCTGGTTATGGACCTCAACGCATTTGTCAATAAACACCTGGCACATATCCAGCTCGGTGCGCAGCTCCGCCAGCTTGAAGCGAGTATTCTGAAAGTCGGCAATTCGCTGGCCAAAAGCCTTACGCTCGATAACAAAGTCCCTGGTGAGATCAAAGGCCCGCTGGGCACAAGCCAGGGAGCCAGTGGCGCTGATCAGCCGTTCCTCGGCCAGGCCGTGCATCAGGTAGTGGAAACCCTTGTGGGCATCACCCAGGACGTTCTCTTTGGGAATTTTCACGTCATTAAAAAACAGCTCGGCGGTGTCTTGAGCCTTTAAGCCCATTTTTTTCAGGTTTCTGCCCCGCTCAAAGCCGTCCATGCCCCGCTCCACCAGAAACAGGCCAATCTGGCGGGGATTGTCGGGGTTGCTTTTGGCCGCGACGATAACCAGATCAGCGTTTATACCGTTGGAAATATAGGTCTTCGAGCCGTTCAGCAGCCAATAATCGCCCTTATCCTGGGCATGGCTTTTGATGCCGGCCAGGTCACTGCCCACATCCGGCTCGGTCATGGCCACCGCCAGAATGCACTTGCCTGATACTGCACCGGGAATAAACCGCATCCGTTGGGCCTCATCATCGCCACGGGTGAGATAAGGCCCGACCAGGCGGCTATGCAGGGTATGGAAAAAGCCGGCGTCACCGTAGGTGGCATCCTCTTCCATCATGATCTGTTGGTAGCGAAAATCGGAAATACCCAGACCACCGTATTTTTCATCGGCCCAGGTGAGCAGAAAGCCCTGTTCACCCATTTTCTCGAACATTTCCCGGGGCACGATGCCCGCGTCCCGCCAGCTCTCCCGAGAAGGTTCAACCTCCTTGATCAAAAATTTGCGGTAGGCGTCCCGAAACATTTCCTGCTCTTCGGTGAAGACATTTCGCTCCATCTAGATTACCTCGTCATTGGTTTTTTTATGTACTGATCAAAAAGCCGACTAACCGTCGCTGGACAATGCAGTTCCTACGTTCGAGCCAAAGCTGGCTTTTCCACAGCTAGCCATTGTATTGTAGAAAACCCTCACAAATACAAAAATCTCACAGGATCCGGGGTACCGAGACTCATGCAAACTGAATTGGCTAAAAAACTTGGCATTGAATTTCCAATATTCGCTTTTACCCACTGCCGGGATGTAGTGGCGGCGGTGACCAACGCCGGCG
>DLXZ01000045.1:20719-22002 GCA_003448675.1 Porticoccaceae bacterium | reverse complement strand
TATTGGGAGCTACGGGCTTTACTCCCGAAAAGCTGCAAATCGAACTGGACTGGATCGATGACAAAGTCGGTGACCGGCCCTATGGCGTGGATGTGATTATCCCCAAGCGTTTTGAAGGCCGTGGTGAAAAAGACCTGGAGAAACAGCGCAGCCAGGTTCGCTCCGCGATTCCGGATCACTATTACGATTTCGCCCGCCAACTGCTGGACGAAGGTGGCGTACCGCCACTGCCACCCGGCAAAAAACTCGAAGATCGACTGTCCATGACCGACACCGTATCGACTCCCCTGGTCGATGTCGCCCTCAGCCACCCCAATTGCCGACTGATCGCCAACGCCCTTGGCACACCACCGACGGATGTCATCAAACAGGTTCAGGACGCAGGCGTGCTGATCGGCGCCCTGTGTGGCTCGGCCAAACATGCTCAGTATCATGTGGATGCGGGGCTCGATTTCATTATCGCCCAGGGTGGTGAAGGTGGCGGTCATACCGGCACCATAGGCAGCGTTGTACTGTGGCCGGAGGTGGTGGATATCGCCGGCGATATACCAGTGATCGCGGCCGGCGGTATCGGTTCCGGCCGACAAATGCACGCGGCGTTGGCCTGTGGCGCCCAAGGGGTTTGGTGCGGCTCCATCTGGTTGACCACCGTTGAGGCCGAGCCCTCGGAAGCCTCCAAGGAAGCGATGCTTAAAGCCACCTCCAGCGATACAGTGCGCTCTAAGTCCTTTACCGGCAAACACGTACGCATGCTGCGTAACAAATGGACCAATGCCTGGGACGCGCCGGGCAACCCGGCATCCCTTGGCGCACCGATGCAAATGATGATGGCCGGCGAGTCCATCGTGCGCATGAATCGCCATCCGGACAAATCCCAGGATTTCTTCTTTAACCCGGTGGGTCAAATCGTCGGCAGCATGAACAAAACCATCAGCGCCAAGGATCAGGTCATGGAGCTGGTCACCGAGTACCTGGAAACCCAGGAAAGACTTAACGCGCTGCTACCCGATGCCTAAAGGCTGGTTGCACGAGGCAATCGATACTGAAATATGCATTGACCATATTTGGCTATCCAAATATGATAAGCGCCATGGATATCACTGACTACGCTAAAGTTTTCAAGGCCTTCTCGGAACCGGTGCGGCTGCGCATTCTGCACCTGTTAATGGACAAGGGAGAACTGTGTGTCTGCGACATTGTCGATTGCCTGGGCCTATCCCAAAGCGTGATTTCCCGCCACCTGGCTTACTTGCGCAATACTGGTCTGCTGGCTACCCGCCGCG
>DLXZ01000045.1:19263-20534 GCA_003448675.1 Porticoccaceae bacterium | reverse complement strand
TACGCAATACTGGCCTGCTGGCTACCCGCCGCGAGGGAGTCTGGATTTATTACCGTGTCACCGAAGCGTCAAACTTCACCGCTAAGCTGCTCGAGTTATTCCACCAACACGGCCTGGAGGCAAGCATGATTAAGGATGACCAGCAAAACTTTGGGTCCTTAAGTAATCGCTCCTGCTGTTAAAGATATATTTTTCGCCTTTATATCTGTTTATACGGATATCCAATATTGAACCGGAGGGTCATCCTGTCATGACGGTAAGAATAGGAATCAACGGCTTCGGCCGCATAGGACGCCTGGCCCTGCGGGCCGCCTGGGGCTGGCCGGAATTTGAGTTCGTTCATATCAATGAGCCGGCCGGCGATGCCGAGTCCGGTGCTCACCTGCTGAAATACGATTCCGTTCATGGTACTTGGCCCCTGGATGTGTGCTCAAAAGACGGAGCGCTTTTGATAAATGAGCACGCACTGTCCTGGTCCCGCAACACAGAAATCGAGAAAGCCCCCTGGCAGAGAAAAGACATCGATTTAATTCTCGAATGCACCGGCAAATTCAAGTCCGCCGAGGCGCTTGGCGCCTATTTAGATCAGGGGGCGAAAAAAGTCGTGGTCTCCGCGCCGGTAAAAGACGGCACGCTCAATATCGTCATGGGGGTCAATGATCAACTCTACCAGCCCGATAAACACCATATTGTCACCGCTGCATCCTGCACGACCAATTGCATCGCACCTGTGATCGACGTTATCCACAAGAAATTGGGCATCCGTCATGGCTCGATCACAACCATCCATGACATTACCAATACTCAAAAGATGCTCGATGGGTATCACAGTGATCTGCGCCGCGCCCGCGCGGGTACCCTGTCACTGATTCCCACCAGCACTGGATCGGCAACGGCTATCGCTGAGATTTTTCCCGAACTCAAAGGTCGTCTTAACGGTATCGCAGTGCGCGTACCGCTGGCCAATTCCTCCTTGACTGATTGCGTGTTCGAGGTCGAGCGCCCAACGTCGGTTGAAGAGGTCAATACGGCCCTGAAACAAGCCGCCGAGGGCTACCTCAAAGACATCCTGGGCTACGAAGATAAACCTCTGGTCTCCGTGGATTACACCGACGACACCCGCTCCGGTATCGTTGATGCTCTCTCAACCATGGTCATAAACGATACTCAGGTAAAACTGCTGGTCTGGTACGACAATGAGATCGGCTACGTGCATCGCCTCATGGAACTGGCGCGAAAAGTCGCTCACGGTCTTTGAATACAGCCAAACC
>DLXZ01000045.1:17641-19036 GCA_003448675.1 Porticoccaceae bacterium | reverse complement strand
GGGTTTTTTAAAAACACCCAACCCCGCCATGAATCGCGCGCTTCAACAGTACGGTGTTGTCACCGCCAGTTATTGGGGGTTTACCCTTACCGATGGCGCCCTGCGTATGCTAGTGGTGCTGTACTTCCACCAGCTGGGCTACAGCCCCCTGGCCATCGCCAGTCTGTTTCTGTTCTACGAATTGTTCGGCATTATCACCAACCTGCTGGGCGGCTGGCTAGCGGCTCGCACCGGCCTCAACACCACCCTGCATATCGGGTTGGGCTTACAAATCCTGGCCCTTTCGATGCTGTTGGTGGATGCCGAATTGCTCTCCGTGGCCTATGTGATGGCTGCCCAGGCGATTTCCGGCATCGCCAAGGATCTCAATAAAATGAGCGCCAAAAGCAGCATCAAACTACTGCTTCCCGACGATCAACAAGGTCGGCTGTACCGCTGGGTGGCGATCCTCACCGGCTCAAAAAACGCGCTCAAGGGCGCGGGCTATTTTCTCGGCGGACTGTTACTGGCCAGTGTTGGTTTTCGCGGCGCCCTGGCCATACTTCTGGGCGGTCTTGCCATCGTCTGTATTGCCAGCTTTGTGCTGCTGGATCGCGGTCAAGGCAAAAGCACATTCAAACCCAAATTCCGACATCTGTGGTCTAAAAGCAGCGCCATTAATCGCCTGTCCGCCGCCCGTTTTTTTCTGTTTGGAGCGCGGGACATCTGGTTTGTCGTGGCGCTGCCGGTGTTTCTGCAAAGCGAGCTGGGTTGGAGTCACACCAGTGTTGGCATCCTGCTCGGGGTATGGATTATCGGCTATGGCGCAATCCAGTCCCTCAGTCCCCTGCTCACAGGTATCGGCAAGTCTGGCCCGAATGCCAGAACCCTGCTACGTTGGTCGGCGCCACTGTGTTTTATTCCCATTGTGCTGGTGGTATTACTCAGTAATACCAGCGTCGACCCGGCCTCAATCCTGGTCAGTGGCTTGCTGATTTTCGGTGCCTTTTTCGCCGTCAACTCAGCCATTCATTCCTATTTGATTGTCGCCCGCGCCCAGGCCGATGGCGTTTCTCTGGATGTGGGTTTTTACTACATGGCCAATGCGGGTGGCCGATTGTGTGGCACCCTGCTCTCCGGTTTGCTCTATCAGGCCCACGGTCTTGAAAGCTGTCTGCTGGCCAGTAGCGCCTTTCTTATCGCCACCAGCGGCCTGGCCTTTAATCTTCACGGTTACGAACAGGGCCGGCTAAACCCTAAAGTCGAAGCAAAATCGGGCCTTTGACAGCAAACCGAGACCCCTGCAAACTGCCGTCAGTCAACACCTGTTCAAGCGATAAGGGGCCACAGTGCAACAAGCTGATTTTGATGTATTGATTGTCGGCGCCGGTATTTCCGGCATCGGCGCCGCCTGCC
>DLXZ01000045.1:14805-17434 GCA_003448675.1 Porticoccaceae bacterium | reverse complement strand
CCCCCCCCCCCCCCCCCTGCCATATCCAACGTCAATGCCCCGACCGAAGCTTTGCTCTGTTTGAGGGCCGTGGGGCCCTGGGCGGTACCTGGGACCTGTTCCGCTATCCTGGCATTCGCTCCGACTCCGACATGTACACTCTCGGCTATGGCTTCAAACCCTGGACCGAGCGCAAGGCGATCGCCGATGGCCCGTCCATTCTCAACTACCTGAATGAGACGGTGGATGAAAACCAGCTGCGGGACAAAATTTACTTCCGCCATCGTATAACCAGCGCCGACTGGTCTTCGCAAACGAATTGCTGGACCGTGAGCGTCGATGTTAACGACGGGGAGGAAACCCTCCACTACACCTGCAATTTTCTATTCTTATGCGGTGGCTACTACAATTATGACGCCGGTTACACGCCGGACTTCCCCGGCCTTAATGACTTTCAAGGTGAAGTGATCCACCCGCAACACTGGCCGGAGGATGCGGACTACGCTGGACGCAAAGTGGTGATTATCGGCAGTGGCGCGACGGCAGTGACACTGCTCCCCGAACTGGCCAAGCAGGCCGAGCATGTGACCATGTTGCAGCGCTCACCCACTTATATGCTGTCCCGCCCCGCGGAGGACGTCTTTGCCCTGCGTCTGCAGAAAATATTGCCGGCGAAACTCTCCTACGCCCTGGTTCGCTGGCGCAATGTATTGCTGACTCTGTTTCTGTTCCAGTTCTCAAGAAAGCGCCCCCAGGCCATGAAAAACTACCTGATCAAGCAGGTGCGCAAGCAACTGGACGCGGGCTACGACGTCGACAAGCATTTCACACCCCGGTACGGTCCTTGGGATCAGCGCCTCTGTCTGGTGCCCGATGACGATTTTTTTGACGCCATAAACGGCGGCAAGGCCGAGGTGGTGACCGATCAAATTGATACCTTTATCGAGGCTGGTATCAAGCTACAGTCCGGGCACATATTGGACGCGGATATGATAGTCACCGCTACCGGCTTACAATTGGAAGTCTTTAACGGTATCGCCGTATCTGTCGATGGTCAGCATATTGATCCCGGCTCGCGCTTTACCTACAAGGGTCTGATGTACAACGACATCCCCAACCTGGCCACCTCCTTTGGCTACACCAATGCCTCCTGGACCCTGCGCGCCGACCTTACCTGTGATTATGTTTGCCGCCTGCTGAACCACATGGAGAAGACCCATACCAACCGCTGCACACCGCGCCTCGATGCCCCGGCGATGACACCCTCCAACTGGTTTGATCTGGCTTCCGGTTACGTCCAGCGCTCGGCGGACAAGCTACCCAAGCAGGGCGACCGACACCCCTGGCGCGCGCCGCAAAATTACCTGATCGACATATTTAATTTGCGCTTGCGTAAGGTCGATGATGGCACCATGGAGTTCGCGAATGGCGCTTCCGCCGACGCACAACTGCCGGCGAATTCCACCGGGTAAACGGCCAGGGAATGTACTACGCTATTGGCACGACTCCTGTTCATACAATAAGGAGGTACACCCATGAACGAACACGCCTATAAGGTCGTTAAGTCCGATAACGGCAAGAGTCGCCCGGCACCCTGCTTTGAGAGCGTCGAAGCCGAACGGCTGCACCTGAAAAAACGCCTCACCGCTGGCTTTCGCCTGTTTGGCAAATTCGGTTTCGAAGAAGGCGCCGCTGGTCATATCACGGCTCGGGATCCCGAATATACGGATCACTTCTGGGTTAATCCCTTCGGCATCTCCTTCAAGCAAATCAAAATGTCCGACTTGCTATTGGTTAACCACAACGGCGATGTCGTAGAGGGTGAAGGCTTGCTTAACGGTGCCGCCTTTGCCATCCATGGCGCTATTCACGCTGCGCGACCAGACGTTATCGCCGCCGCCCACTCCCATTCTGTTTACGGTAAAAGCTGGGCCTCCCTGGGACGCACACTGGACCCTCTTACACAGGATTCCTGCGCCTTCTACCAGGATCACGTTCTGTTTGACGATTTCACCGGCGTCGTGCTCGACGAGGCCGAGGGCCAGCGCATCGCTCAAGCTCTGGGCCAGAATAAGGCCTGCATCCTGCAAAACCATGGCCTGCTAACCGTGGGCGCCAGCGTCGACAGCGCCGTGTGGTGGTATATCACCATGGAACGTACCTGCCAGGCGCAACTTTTAGCCGAAGCTGCGGGCACACCGAAGTTAATCCGGCCCGAAGTCGCGAAAGTGACCTACGCGTCCGTAGGCACCGAGGATGCGGGAAAATTCAGCTTTCAGCCCTTACACGACGTTATCGTCGCCGAACAGCCGGATATGTTTGATTAATGGCGGGTGGATTCGCCAACAATTGTAAATGGAGAAAGTTTCTCCTTTCTCCATTGCTCTTGACGGTAGCAGGATTCGGCGAATGGAAATCCCAAGCTAAAACAGGGGTACTGTATAGCGCTCAGCTGAAATTGCTCGTGTCAGGTATGTTGATGTAAGAAACACAACTGTTGCTGGAAAATGTTCGTTAGAAGAATTTTTGTTCTCACTGCGGTTTTCAAGTTCACATGAAGCCATTTAGCTTTTTTGTGAGTTTTCTAATATTTTCCCCTTCTATATTGGCTAGTTCTGATTTTACCTCTATCGCACCAAATAGTATTTCT
>DLXZ01000045.1:13708-14675 GCA_003448675.1 Porticoccaceae bacterium | reverse complement strand
GGCTAGTTCTGATTTCAGCTATATCGAGCCGAATGACATTTCCGACCTGCCGCCACATGTTATTTCTGCTCTGGAAAAAGAAAAATGCCTGGTGCCAAAATGGGGTTATCAGTTTGGTGGTGTTACTGAAGGTGAATTCGCTAGACCCGGTCAACGGGATGTTGCCGTTATTTGTACCAGGAATAATCATTCAAGGATTTTAGTGTTCTGGGGCGGCCCAGCCGGGTGCTCTTCAGAAATGGATTCAATCGGTCAATTTATAAGTACCGTAGACAAACAGTACATTCTTGGACATTTTGCCGCTTATGGTGGTAACAAACCGCCAAAAATCACGCACCAAGCGATTAATGATCATTATTTAGGAAAAGCATCAATCGTTAAATACTGTCACCAGGGAGAGTGGATTGAATTGACTGGCGCGGATTAGCTATGAAATAGAGGACAGCGAGGCTCAATCCCCGCGAGTCTTCGATAATATCAAATGTGGAAACAAGCTAAGCACGCGAGCCCGGCGCCGGCGGCTCCTCCGGCGGCCCGGCAAAGCACTGGGCAATGGCCATCCAGGCTGTCGCAGCCTCTCCCTTGACTTGCAATTTGGTGTCGGCAATATTTCGGACCTGCGTTACCACCTGGCAGAATTCGACGGCATCGCCCATAACGGCGCTATCGTCCTGAGGTGTATTCCACTGCCAAAGATCACCTGAAGGCGCCGTCAGGCTCACGTGGGGTGGCGGGCCAGGTGGCTCAAGCTTGCGATTGGCAAAGGTCCAGCCATAGGTTTTAACGCCGATCGTCGCTATATGGCGTATTCGGTCGGTGTGCTTGCGGGTAATGCCCAGCACATCATAAATTTCCCAGGCGTGGGCCCAGGTTTCCATCAGGCGAGCGGTAGCAAACATCATCAGGCCCATATCCGGCCCGGCCCAGGTAAGGCGCATAGAAAGGTCACTAGCGGCAAAGCGGTCAC
>DLXZ01000045.1:2122-13515 GCA_003448675.1 Porticoccaceae bacterium | reverse complement strand
AAGTGTGTGTGCCAGTGTTCGAGCATTTCAGCGCCTTGTTTGCCGTCCAGCCAGCCACGGGTGAAATCCACCAGTGGCAAACCAGAGTCCATGACCTCCGCCATAAAAACCTTAAACGATTCACCGCTTTTATGGGAGGTCACGCCCATAAAATCGCCAAAATAAAGGTGCTGCACGACGTCGTTTATGGTCCAGCTTTTAAAGGTGGTTTGCCTCGACCAGTCCTTTCCCTTTAGCGGTTTTAAGAACTGATATAGCTCTTCGCCCTCGGCTCGCAAATCTTCAATAATACTGACAAGATCCGACATGTAATTTGTACACCTGAAAGATAGACATTAAAAAGGCCAGGCCCATCACGGGCCTGACCTTTGCACTAGCCAGGAACGACTCTGATCAAGCGCGTCTGGCGCGAACCGCCCTCCCCAGGGTCTGGGTGCCCAGCGCCGGGGTGTGACGACAGCCGTCTTCCCAAACCCGCGTGCCGTTGATGTAGACCTGCTCAACCACACCGTCTGAACGGTTAACCAGCACGTCGTGCTCGAAAATATCGTGGAAGATTTTTGTCCGGCCCTTGTTCATATCGTGGTTTTTCAGGTTTTCAGGGTTGATCAACACGATATCGGCCTGAGCACCCGGCTCAATGGTACCGACATCCAAGCCAAAGAATTCGGCGGGCTCTCGGGTAAGGCGGTGGACAGCATGAGCGACGCGATCGAGACCACGCTTCTGCGCAATACGCAGCGTCCCCAGGTTACCGTCATAGAAAGACAGATTGGTCAAGTGCGCTCCGGAATCGTTAAAACCGGGCAAGGCGTTTTCGTCAAAAAGGATTTCCTCGACGATATCCTCGTCCTTGTTGGCAACATCAAACCACCAGCGGAAACCCGTGTCGTAGAGGCGCAGGCACTGGAGCCAGAACTCCCGGGGATGGGTACACTCTTTCGGAAATTTGGCAAATTCGGCCGCTTCGGCTTCGTCCTTGGCGCCTTTTTCACCATTACTTTCAATGTAAGTGGTAAGGCGGTCCAGAACCTGCTGTAAGGAATCACCATTCCAGCTGGGCACCGCGCAGTCATCAAAGGTCATTTCGTCGAACTTCATCTGGAAGGTCGCCTGATCCTTGTTGCCGCCCAACTTGGTGATGTTGGCATCAGCAACGGTCATCTTAGCCCAGTCCTCGGCGAAACGTTCCAGCCAGGCGGGGTCGTTGAGCAATTCGAGGCGCTTATCAGCCTGATCCGCTTCACAGGCAATCATTTCCCGGGTCGAGGGGAGTTCTTCAAAAACCGGCGAAATCATGCCGTCGGACCACATGCGGAAGCTACCGCCCAAGGCCTGGAAGTGGATTTTGCCGCCAAACAGCTTGGAATTAATAACCTTGCCCAGTTTGAGCATTTTCTGCCAAACGCCGGGCACGGACACAAAATCGATGGCCGTGAGCGCCGAGATGCGCAGCGGCTTGCCGCGGAAGCGGCTCGCGGACCAGAAATAACGCTTCAGCGTGCGCAGCATTTTCTCGCCATCGGGGTTGGTCTGCCATACGCCGCCGTGTTTGCGGACAATTTCGAGGCACGGACGCAACTCCTCGCACTCGGCAAAGTGACTGGGGATACGAATGTTTTTGTTGGGATCATTGGCCAGATAATGAAATACGATCTGGTCCGTGGACAGGCCAATATAGCCCTGCTCCATGGCGTCTTCCATGATCTTCTCCAGACGCTTTTGTTCTTCCTTGTTCGGCTCACGGCTGATGGAAGCGTCCGTGCCCATGGCTTCAATACGCATCATGGAATGGGGTAAAAAAGACGCGACATTAGGACCGAGAGGAAGATCAGCAAAGTGATCCATATAACCGGCAGTGTCATCCCAGGTGAGCTTGTCGAGGCATTTCGACAACACGCTCTTGGGCATGTTTTCCACGCGGGTAAAGCAATCGAGAATAGGGTTCTCTTCACCCTTTAACTGGGAGCCAAAAGCCACACCCAGGGAGCAGTTACCCAGCAAAACCGTGGTGGTGCCATGGCGCACCGCTTCGGGTATGCCCGGACTCACTTCCACCTCAAGATCCAGGTGAGTGTGAATATCCAGCAGACCCGGCATCAGCCATTGTCCTTCCGCATCCACGGTTTCGCCGGCGTTGCCAACGTCCAGGTTAGCGCCCCGTGCAAGCACTTTGCCATCCTTGATAGCCAGATCTTCAACCACTGGAGATTGGCCGCTACCGTCAAACACCAGGGCATTTCTTATGAGAGTATCGCATTGATCGATTTGTGCCATTTTTTGCCACCAAGCTAAGAATTCAGATAGGGATTTTGCCGCAGCACATTTACATAAATCAAGCGCTAGTTACCTGCTAGTAACATAAATTTGCCCCGAACAGGGGCACGCACGGTAGGTATTGAACGCCGGGGAACGGCGCAAAGGAGCAAATCAGGCCCGCCGCCAGCGGGTGCCCTCGCGGGAATCCTCCAGCACGATGCCCCGGGCCTTTAGCTCCTCGCGGATACCATCGGCACGGGCATAATCCTTGTTTTGTTTGGCTGTCTCCCGCTCGGCGATCAGGGCTTCAACATCTTCGTCCGCATCCCCCTGCTCGGCCACGCCACCATTCTGTAAAAAAGCGACTGGGTCGCTCTCCAGCACACCGAGCACCGCGCCCAGGGCTTTCAGTTCGGCAGCCAGCACGGCGGCTTGCTCTCGGTCTTCCCTGGCCTGGGTATTCAGCTCCCGTACCAGATCGTACATCGCCGAAAACGCTTCACGGGTATTAAAGTCATCATCCATGGCCTCGACAAAGCGTCGGTAATAGGCGCTGCCCTTAATATCACCCAGAGCCGCCGGCGGCACCTCACTGTAATCTCTCAATGCCTGATAAAAGCGCTCCAGACCCTGACGAGCTTCGATCAGATTAGCCTCTGAATAATTGATCGGGCTGCGATAGTGGCTCGATAGAAGGAAATAACGCACTACTTCCGGGTGATAGGTTTTCAGCACCTCGCGAATGGTAAAGAAGTTGTTCAGCGACTTGGACATCTTCTCGTCATCCACCCGCACGGCACCGGCATGCATCCAGTAATGGACAAAGGTTTTACCGGTGGCGGCTTCACTCTGGGCGATTTCATTTTCGTGATGGGGGAAAGGCAAATCGGGGCCACCACCATGAATGTCGAAGGTCTCGCCGAGCAGGCAGGTGGACATGGCCGAGCATTCAATATGCCAACCGGGGCGCCCTCTGCCCCAGGGGGATTCCCAACCCACGTCGCCCTCGCCTGCCGCTTTCCAGAGGGCGAAATCACGGGGGTCTTCCTTGACTTCACCCGGCTCAATTCGGGCGCCGGAAAGCAGTTCATCCGGGTTCTTATTGCTCAGTTTGCCGTATTCCGGAAAGCGCTTGACCCGGTAATATACATCGCCG
Organism: Porticoccaceae bacterium; assembly: GCA_003448675.1. Lineage (GTDB taxonomy): Bacteria > Pseudomonadota > Gammaproteobacteria > Pseudomonadales > Porticoccaceae > HB2-32-21. Next base: position 10,100 of record DLXZ01000045.1, on the reverse strand, counting down.
TTATCCGCACGATAGGCATAGTGGTTATTCACCAGGTTACTGACCATGGCGATGATGTCGTCAATATGGCCGGTGGCCCGAGGTTCGTGATCCGGCGGCAATACCCCCAAAGCCCGCTCGTCCTCATGCATGGCCGCAATCATCCGCGCAGTCAGTTCGGTATAAGGTTCGCCATTTTCCCCGGCACGCACCAATATCCTGTCGTCAATATCGGTGATATTGCGCACATAGGTGACGTCCCAACCCTGGCTGCGCAGGTAGCGGGTAATGGCGTCAAACGCCAACAAAACCCGCGCATGGCCGATATGACAGTAGTCGTAGACGGTGATGCCGCAGACATAGAGGTCGATTTTGCCTTCATGGATGGGTCGGAAAACCTCTTTTTCACGCTTCAGTGTGTTATAGATCTTTAAAGTCATCGTCTTGGATTCTATCTTTACATCGTGTATCGGGTTACGTCACTTCCCGGACCAGGTGTCGCGCAAGGAGATGGTCCGGTTAAACACAGGATTTGCGACCGCGCCGGCATGAGTGTCCAGACAAAAATAGCCCTCCCGTTCAAACTGGTAGGTCTGTCCTGGCTGCGCATCCACTAAGCTGGCTTCGGCCTGACAACCTGTCAGCCTAATCAGGGATTCAGGATTAATCGCCGCAAGGAAATCAGCACCGCCGGCACCCGGCTCCGCTTCAGTAAACAGCCGCTCGTAGAGTTTTACCTCGCAGCTGATACTGTCGTGGGCTGCCACCCAATGAATGACGCCTCGGGGCTTAATACCCTCGGGGGGATTCTCACCCAGCGTATCAGGCACCACGGAACAAAGCACTTCCAGCAGTTGCCCGGTGTCATCGCGTACCATCTCATCCGCCCTGATCACGTAGGCACCGCGCAGGCGCACATAATCGCCGAGCACCAGGCGCTTGAACTTCTTGCGCGACAGACTGCTGTCTTCGTTAAAGTCATCGCGGTCAATGTAGATCTCCCGACCAAAGGGCACCTGCCGCTCGCCCATATCCTCGCGCTGGGGGTGTCTGGCTAGACTCAGGGAAACTTTCTCGTCTTCAGGCCAGTTAGTCAGGGTGAGCTTAAGCGGCTGAAGTACACACATACCACGGGGAGCGTTCTCATTGAGGTCCTGGCGAATAAAGTGGTCCAACTGCGCCATGTCCACCGTACCATCGGTTTTCGCCACCGCCAGACTCTCGCAAAAATCGCGCACCGCTGCAGGACTGACTCCGCGCCGGCGCAGGCCAGACAATGTTGGCAGACGCGGGTCATCCCAGCCGTCCACATGCCCCTCATCGACCAGCTGCTTGAGCTTGCGCTTGCTGGTCACCGTGTAATTAAGGTTAAGCCGGCCAAACTCGAACTGTCGGGGCTTCGAGGGGACCGGGAGATTGTCGATAAACCATTCGTAGAGCGGTCGGTGATCAGCGAACTCCAGCGTACAAATAGAGTGGCTGATACCCTCGATGGCATCTTCCTGACCGTGGGCGAAATCATAGGAAGGATAAATAGCCCAGGCATCACCGCTACGATGATGGACAGCATGTTTGACGCGATACATGACCGGATCACGCAAATTCATGTTGGGCGCGGCCATATCGATGCGGGCGCGCAGCACCATGCACCCCTCCTCGATTTCACCCGCGCGCATCTGGCGTAATAGACACAGGTTTTCGGCTACGGGGCGATCCCGATAGGGACTGTCCTTGCCCGGTTCAGTCAGGGTACCTCGGTATTCCCGTGTCTGCTCGGGGCTCAACTCACAGACGTAGGCCTTGCCCTGCTCCACCAGATATTCAGCCCATTGATAGAGCTGCTCGAAATAGTCCGAGGCATAGCGTATGTCACCGTCCCACTGAAAACCAAGCCAGCGGACATCCTCGATGATTGAACGGACGAACTCGTCGCTCTCTTTTTCTGGATTGGTGTCGTCAAAGCGCAGATTGCAGGCGCCGTCATATTTTTGTGCCAGCCCGAAATTCAAGCAGATGGCTTTGGCGTGGCCGATGTGCAGATAGCCGTTGGGTTCGGGCGGAAAACGGGTTACCACCTGAGAAATCCTTTGCTGGCGAAGGTCTTCCTCGATGATGTGCTCGATAAAATTTCCTGAGCTGGAACTGTCCATCAAATTCCTTACAAAAAGGTCTGTGGCGGGTTACAGGGAACGGACTTTCACGGGGATAAACGCAGGCCCGTCAAACGGTGAATTATAGCGGGCTGGGCGGGCCTTTATAAGCGACTTGTTCCATTCACCGACTAAAATCCTTATCATCGCCGCTCGATTAACAATGCTGAGCTGACTGAGAACCCATGATTACGCTGCACACCAATTTTGGCGACATCGCCGTGGAACTGAATTTCGACAAAGCCCCGGTCACCGCCGAGAATTTTCTGCAATATTGCCGGGATGATTTTTACACAGGTACGATATTTCACCGCATAATCGATAACTTTATGATTCAGGGCGGCGGCATGGACAGCGACATGAAGGAAAAAGCCACCCGCCCCAGCATCGTCAACGAAGCCGACAACGGCCTGAGCAACGACACCGGCACCCTGGCCATGGCCCGCACCATGGTGCCAGACTCCGCCAGCTCGCAGTTTTTTATCAATGTGTCCGACAATCACTTCCTTAATCACACCGCCAAAACCCCGCAGGGTTGGGGCTACGCGGTGTTTGGCAAGGTGGTGGACGGCATGGACGTGGTCAAAAAAATCAAGGGCGTGGCCACCGGCAACGAAGGCCATCATCAGGACGTACCCATCGAAACAGTCATTATCGAAGGCACCACTATTTCCGATGCCTACGCCGACCGCTAGGCGACCAGCCAATCTGCCACACCTGCTGGCGCTTTCCCGTCGAGTTATGACTCCGACCTCATATCCAGGTGGCGCGGTGGACGCGCCACGTTGACTGAGACCCCAGGGGCCGCCCCGTTGAGCACCCTTTTGATATCTGATTTACACCTGTCCGGTGAGCAGCCCGCCCTGCTCACTGCTTTTCACCGCTTTATTGATGAGCGAGCCTCGCGGAGTGAAGCCCTCTACATCCTCGGTGATTTATTTGAAGCCTGGATCGGCGATGACGACCCCACGCCCTGGGTTCGAGAAACCATCGAAGCATTAAGCCGGCTAAGCAAATCCGGCACCGCCCTTTATTTCATCCACGGCAACCGGGATTTCGCCATCGGCCGGCGTTTTAGCCAGGAAACCGGCTGCCAGTTGCTGGGAGAAGTACACCGCGCCAAGCTCCACGGCCATAATGTGTTGCTACTTCACGGCGATACCCTGTGCACTGGCGATGTGGACTATCAGCGAGCACGACGCTGGATTCGCAACCCCCTTTTGCTGGCCATCATGAAGAGGCTGCCGCTGAGCACCCGCCAGAAGATCGCCAGCCTGGGTCGCAAGCAAAGCACCGCCGCTACCCGCGACAAGAGCGATGCCATCATGGATGTGGAGCAAAAAACCGTTTGCGCAGTCCTGAGTGAATATGGCCTGGACACCATGATCCATGGCCATACTCACCGCCCGGCGGATCATCATTTTGAATGGAGTGATAATCAAGTAAGTCAGCGGGGTCGGCGCATTGTGCTCGGCGACTGGCAGGCTCAAGGTTGGTACGTGGAAGCCTCTAGGGAGGGTTTGGAACTGCTTAGCTTTGATATCTCTCAGTAAGCCTGGGCATCAAACTGTTAATCATCCCCGGCTGGGCGGGCCGGAGTGAAACCGAAATTCTTCACAGGGCCTGGTAATCAGCGCCTGCTCCCGCTCCGCGACACTGGCGATACGTTCGCTGATATCAGCGTCGGCATACTGCTCAGCCAACTTTAGATAATCACTGAAGTGGCGGGCCTCGGACTTAAGCAGGGAAAGATAAAAATTCTCCAGCTCCTGATCCAGATATGGCGCCAGTTTGGCGAAACGCTCGCAGGAGCGAGCCTCGATAAAAGCGCTGATAATCAGCGTGTCTACGAGCTTTAGCGGCTCGGATGTGGCCACCAGCTTGCGCAGTTCGCTTGCGTAGGTGCAGGCCGACACATGCTCGTAGGCCACCTGCCTGCGCTTCATCAATTGAATCACCTGCTCGAAGTGACGCAGCTCCTCTCGCGCCAGACGTGACATTTTGCTGAGCAGATCAAAGCGATCGCTGTAGCGGTAGATCAAGCTTAAGGCGGTACTGGCCGCCTTCTTTTCGCAATTGGCGTGATCAATCAACAGTAAGGGCAAATTAGCCAGCGCCGCATCAATCCAGGCGTCCGGAGTCGGGCAAGGCAGAAAGTCATCAATGGCGGCGAGGGACGCCGCCAGCCTGCCGGGTTTTGTCTTGCCCGGTTCCGATACTCCCTCTCTCTCGCCTGTCACTGTCAAAATATCCTCTTAACCAATCATGGCCTTGAGCGCCGCATCCCGCTCACCATTGATCGACAGGATATGAGCATTCTGTTCCATCAGGGCAAGCCAGTCTGCGAGACCCGGCAGCTTGTCTTCCAGGCTTACATCCAGCGCTTTTTGCGTCACTATATTGGCGAGCGTCACCGTGTAATAAAGCATGAAATCAGCGTAGGTGAAGGTCTCGCCCGCAGCGTAAGGACTGAACCGCAGCAGTTTGTTAAGGGCCGCGCAGCCCTTATCCAGTTGCCCACGCACCTCATCCTTCAACGCTTCGCTCATTTCCTGGCCGAAGAGCGCGCCGCCCAATAACCGCCGCGCCACCAGCTCCAGGTACAGTTCCGTGGCTTTCATCAGTTCCCTGACCTTGGCTCTCTGAAAAGCATCCTCGGGATAAAACGGCCTGTCACCACTCACCTCCTCCAGATAATCGAGGATGACATTGGTCTCGCTGATCGGTCCTTCCTTGACCTCCAAACAGGGGATCTTGCCCATGGGGCTTTTTGCCAGGTAAGACTCTTCCTGGCTGGGCCGGGTGATCACCTCCTCGAAATCCAGCCCCTTTTCCAGCAGAGCCAGCTTAACCATATTGTAATAATTACTGACCGGGAAGCCGTAAAGTTTGTACATCGCTATCTCCTCAATTGTTTAATCTCTTAGGGGTGAGCTACCTTAAATTCCACAGGTCTGTTTGAGTTAATCAATTTCCGCCATGGCCATAAGCAATTTTGCCAACAATGCGATCTGGTTTAGCCCGGATTGCTATCTCCCAGCCTTTAACCCCGGCTGTATGTAGCGTTCGTAATGAGCTAAAGAGAGTTTGTAAAACTCCTTGTCGATCATTTCATGGAGGGCGGCGCAACTGAGGTGCTGGTACGGGCGTCGCACGCGGAAACCCCAAAGTTCGGCATTGAGACAGTCGTGGTGACGGGCTTTGAGTAGATGATGGATCCAGAAATGCGGATCACGGCTTTCATCAAACGCAACCCTTTCCTGTTTGAGCACCAACATGAGCCGCTGACGATCAATAATCTCGACTTTGAGCTCGATGATCTGGACGAGAAAGCGATCCAGCCGTTGCTGTATCAACGCCCTTTCGTCCTCCGTGTAGGCGTTCCAGTTAATCACCTCGTGGGCGAAACGTTTGCAGCCCCGGCAGACATCATCGCCGATGCCCGAAGAGCAAATGCCAACACAGGGGGTGCCGGGGGTTCTCGTCATAAGCCTTTCATCAACTCTACAGCCGCAACTATAAAAGAGCCTGGCCGTTTTGCGAAGGCACCACTGTTAATTAATGCCAATCCGTGCCACTGAGGATGCTGACGCTGCTTACCTGTATCGGTCTCCCACGGAGGCATTACATTTGGCCAGCGCTTTACGGTAGAATTCGCCCGCTCGGATCGGCCCTGCGCCGTTCCAACTCAATACCGCATTACTCAGGATAGTCCGTCTCCCAAAGCATCCCTGCCAGGCAGGCGCTATCACACAAAGCAAGAGGAACAAGGTCGTGCTAGAAGCCTATCGCCAACATGTCACTGAACGCGCCGCTGAAGGCGTCCCCCCTAAACCACTCGATCCCGAGTGGACCGCCGAACTGGTCGAACTGTTAAAAGCACCGCCGGCTGGCGAAGAAGAGTTCCTCCTGGATTTGATCACTAACCGCGTGCCCCCTGGCGTCGATGAAGCCGCATATGTAAAAGCCGGTTTCCTTTCCGCCATTGTCAATGGTGATGCTAGCTCACCGATTATCGATAGAGCCAAGGCGGTTGAATTGCTCGGCATGATGCTGGGTGGCTACAATATCGCCACACTGGTTTCCGCGCTTGATGACGCCGATCTGGGAGAGCTGGCCGCCGAACAACTGAAAAGCTCCTTGCTGGTATTCGATGCTTTCCACGACGTTGCGGAAAAAGCCAAGGCTGGCAACGCCAACGCCCAGGCGGTTCTGGAATCCTGGGCCAATGCCGAATGGTTTACCCAGCGTCCGGAGGTGCCCGAAAAACTGACCGCCATTGTCTTCAAAGTCCCCGGTGAAACCAACACTGATGACTTGTCACCCGCGCCGGATGCCTGGTCGCGTCCCGACATTCCCCTCCACGCCAAGGCCATGTACAAGATTCCTCGCGAAGGCGCGGAAAACCCCGAGGAACAAATTCACGAACTGGAAAAAAGCGGTCATCCCGTGGCCTTTGTCGGCGACGTGGTCGGCACCGGTTCCTCCCGCAAATCCGCCACTAACTCCGTACTCTGGTATATCGGCGAAGACACCCCCGGCGTTCCCAATAAGCGCGCTGGCGGCATTTGCATCGGCGGCAAGGTGGCGCCGATTTTCTTTAACACCATGGAAGATTCCGGCGCCCTGGTGTTCGAAGCGCCGGTTAAAAAGCTATCTACCGGTCTGGTAATCGATATCCTCCCCTACGAGGGCAAGATCGTTGATCACGAAACCCAGGAAGTGCTGTCGGAGTATGAATTCAAATCCGACGTTATCCTCGATGAGGTGCGCGCCGGTGGTCGCATTAACCTGATTATTGGTCGCGGTTTGACGCGTCGTGCCCGCGAAAACCTCGGCCTGGGCGAAACCGAAATCTTCCGCACTCCCGAGCACCCCGCCGACACCGGCAAGGGTTTTACCCTCGGCCAAAAAATGGTTGGCCGGGCCTGCGGGGTCGAGGGCATCCGCCCCGGCACCTACTGCGAACCGGCAATGAATACTGTTGGTTCTCAGGACACCACCGGGCCGATGACCCGAGACGAACTTCAGGATCTGGCCTGCCTGGGCTTTTCCGCTGATCTGGTCATGCAGTCCTTCTGCCACACCGCCGCCTACCCCAAGCCGGTGGATATCGATACCCAACACACTCTGCCTGACTTTATTCGTAATCGCGGCGGCGTATCCCTGAAACCGGGCGATGGCATTATTCACAGCTGGCTGAACCGCATGCTGCTGCCGGACATGGTCGGCACCGGTGGTGATTCCCATACCCGTTTCCCCCTGGGTATCTCCTTCCCCGCGGGCTCTGGCCTGGTCGCTTTCGCGGCCGCCACAGGTGTTATGCCTCTGGATATGCCGGAATCGGTTCTGGTGCGCTTCAAGGGGGAGATGCAGCCAGGCATTACCCTGCGCGATCTGGTACACGCCATTCCCTACTACGCCATTCAGCAAGGCCTGTTGACGGTGGAAAAGGAAGGTAAAAAGAATATTTTCTCCGGCCGTATTCTGGAAATTGAAGGCCTGGAAAACCTCACGGTTGAACAGGCTTTCGAACTGTCCGACGCTTCGGCAGAACGCTCCGCTTCCGGATGCACCATCAAGCTCGGCGAAGAAACCATCGCCGAGTACCTGCGCTCCAACATCACTATGCTGCGCAGCATGATCTCCGAGGGTTATGGCGACCCCCGCACCCTTGAGCGACGCGCCCAGAAAATGGAAGCCTGGCTGGCTAAGCCGGAGCTACTGGAAGCTGACCCCGATGCCGAATACACCGCCGTCATTGAAATTGACCTGAACGAAGTCAAGGAACCCATCGTCTGCGCCCCCAACGACCCCGATGATGCCCGACTACTGTCGGAAGTCGCTGG
>DLXZ01000045.1:410-1875 GCA_003448675.1 Porticoccaceae bacterium | reverse complement strand
GACAAGGTCGACGAAGTGTTTATCGGCTCCTGCATGACCAATATCGGCCATTTCCGAGCCACCGGCAAACTGCTGGAACGGCTCAATCCGGGCGAGCTCAAGGCCCGGTTCTGGATTGTGCCACCAACCCGTATGGACGAACACACCTTGATGGAAGAAGGTTATTACAACATCTATGGCCGTGCCGGCGCCCGCACCGAAATGCCCGGCTGCTCACTGTGCATGGGCAACCAGGCCCGTGTACAGCCTGGCTGTACGGTCCTGTCCACCTCGACCCGCAACTTTCCCAACCGCCTCGGCGACGGCTCTAATGTCTATCTAACCTCCGCCGAACTGGCTTCGGTTGGTGGTGTACTGGGACGACTGCCCACCCCGGAAGAGTATCTGGAATATGCCGGCCAGCTGGACGCCATGGCCTCGGATATCTACCGGTATATGAACTTTGATCAGATCACTTCGTTCCAGAAAGCCGCGGAAGACGGCAAACGTATCGCCGCAGAGTTGATCGTCGAGGTCAGCTAGGGCTTGATTGTGGACTTCAAAGGGGGTTCCCTGTAGCGGACCCCCTTTTGTCCCAGCCCGGCGCCCCTTGCGCGTGCAAAAAACTCCTGCGCTTTTGATGCTTTCTATTCCGGCTTGCAGCAAAGAACCTGGCTTCCTCACGCCATCCATCTTTAAACAACACCAGATTATTGTCACAACAAGGCATTTCGTTGATTTATCAACGTTGACTGATCAATGATTTTCAGATAAATTCACTCGCCTTAGGAAACATTCCCCATCACAATCAAGGCATGCTTACGTCTATGCACCGAGTCTGGAACCTTCTCACCTACGTCTTGCAGCTGTCAGGGTTCGGTTGCGCTCCCTCTACCGATCCGGAAAGTCTTCACTACACCAATATCGGGACGGACTACGCCACCGGCGACATCGCCACCTTTAACTCGTTATTTAAATATCTGATGGTGCGGCGGGATGCTGAAGAAAGTTGCAATAAAATAGCAATTTGTGAGCGTGGTGGTGAGTCTCTGATGCGCGTCAGTGATGCTAGACCCGCCACCAAAGTTTTTTACATCTGCACCTAGTGGCGAGAAGACACACAGGAAATGGCCGGCTGCGGCATCACACATCGCATGCCACCAAAGGCGCTGCTCCCCACTACAGGCGAAGAGGCTAAAACCCGGCAATGCGTGCCACTAACCTGCTTCATGGCCACATATCGTGACACTGACTTAATTTTCGGCCTATGAAGTACTGACCGTTGCCAGCAACCAAGGAATTCTCTGTTTTATGATTAATCTTTCCGATAATCTGGTCCGCCAAATTGGTCTGCTATACCGCTATATGATGCGCGCGCTCGAAGCAGAGACCGCTCCACTGGGCATGGGCGCCGGTCGTTTCGCCTACCTTTTTATCCTCTACATCAACGAAGGTGTCACCCAGCAGGAGATCGCTTACCGTATGC
>DLXZ01000045.1:0-211 GCA_003448675.1 Porticoccaceae bacterium | reverse complement strand
ACAAAGCAGCGGTGGCCCGTACACTGGTACAACTGGAGATGCAGGGCTACGTGGATCGGCGTAGCGATCCAGACGACGGACGGGTAACTCGGGTTTACCTGACCGACAAGTCCCGAAGACTGCAGGCCAAGCTGGAAGCAGCTGTAGAGCGGGTACTAAATCGCCTGAACCTCGACCGCAGCGAAGAGGAATTGGAAACCCTGCAACAGGA
>DLXZ01000194.1 GCA_003448675.1 Porticoccaceae bacterium | reverse complement strand
ATGCCGGGCTGCCCTATGAGGACGTGCACAAACAGATGAAGTTGTTTGCCGAGAAATGCCTGCCTGTGCTGCAGGCTGCGGAACCTGGAGCCCTGGCCGCTAAAGTCGCTTGAAATCAAGCAATTCTAAAACAAGGCTTCCCGAGAACTGGAAGCTTCGGATTATTTTTGAGAGGAGAAATTTATGGCGCGGCTAAGCAAGTTAAGTCGTTCAGTAGAAGGCAGTGTGGTACATATAACCGGGGCGGCCAGTGGCATGGGGCGGGCGACTGCCTATTTATTTGCCGATGAGGGCGCCAAGGTGGCGGTCACCGACCTAAATGGTGATCAGGCGGAAGCGGTAGCACAGGATATTCGTGATGCAGGCGGCACCGCCAAAGCCTGGGCGCTGAATGTCGCCGACCCCCAGCAAATTATCGATGTTACCGAAGCCATCGGTAAGGAGTGGGGGCGTCTCGACATTCTGGTAAATAACGCCGGCATCGGTGTTTTCGTCAAGCTGGACAGCGACAGCTACGAAGAGAAATGGCAAAAAGGCATGGACGTGCTGATTAACTCTGTGCATCGCACCGTGCGGGCCTCGCTGCCCATGCTTCGGGAAGCCGACCATGGGCGCATCATCAATATCGCCTCCACCGAGGGTCTGGGCGCCACGCCTCACGGTGGCCCCTACACGGCAGCCAAGCACGCCGTTGTGGGTTTAACCAAGTCCATGGCGGTCGATCTGGGCAAGGAAGGCATCACCGCCAACTGTATTTGTCCCGGGCCGATCAATACTGCGCTCACGGAGTTTATCGAGGACAAGGATAAAGCCACTTTCGGCCGGCGGCGCGTTGCGGTGCGCCGTTATGGTGATCCGGAAGAAGTCGCCCACGGCACCCTGAATTTCGCCCTGCCCTCGGCTTCGTTTATGACTGGTGTGATCATGCCGGTGGATGGCGGATTCTGGATTCGAAACGCCTGAGGTTGTAACGGACAACACCGTAATGAACAGGCTCGATACGCCTGGGCAGGCAAAGGTGGGGGCTATCGGACACGCGTTGATCTAATCAAAAATATAAAGAGGATAGAGCAATGGCAGACTGGCAAATCGGCGATGTGAAAGTTACCAAAATCATTGAGGAGGACGCACCGGTGCCCGGTGAGTTTGTCCTGCCCGATGCTCAGGCCGACAAACTCCGGGAAATTCCCTGGCTGAGCCCCAACTTCGTCAATGAGAAGGGCTGGCTGAAAATGTCCATTCATGCCCTGATCATTGAGACCCAGGGGGTGCGCATCATGGTGGATACTTGCCTGGGTAATGACAAGGAGCGCACCACCAAGGCCTGGGCCATGCGCAGTGGGCCGTTTCTCGAAGACCTGGCCGCCGCCGGTTTCCCCCGGGAAAGCATCGACTATGTGATTTGCACTCACCTGCATGTGGACCACGTGGGCTGGAATACCATGCTGGTGGATGGCAAGTGGGTGCCTACTTTTCCCAATGCACGCTACTTGTTCAGCCGCACCGAATGGGAGAGTTGGGAAAAGGACCCGGATGAGGAACACTTCGGGCCGGTGATCCAGGATTCCGTGCGGCCCGTGATCGATGCCGGGCTGGCTGACCTCGTGGATAGCGATCATCGGGTCAATGATGAAGTCTGGTTTGAGCCCACCCACGGCCACACCGCCGGGCATATCAGTGTGCGGATTTCTTCACAGGGCGAGGATGCGGTGATCACTGGTGATATGACCCACCACCCTTGCCAATTGGCCCGCCCTGAGTGGCGATGTTTTGCTGACTACGATGCTGAACAGGCTATCCAGACTCGTTGGGATTTCTATGGCCGTTATGTGGATAAACCGGTGTTGGTGATCGGTACCCATTTCGCGCCGCCCACGGCCGGTTATATCGTGCCTGATGGCGAGCGCTATAAACTGAAAATATAGCTTTAAACAGCAGAATCAGAGCGATAACAGAGGGAATACCATGAGAGCCACGCGATTTCATGAGGTTGGCAAACCCATCACCATAGAAGATGTACCGGAGCCCGAAGTCGGGCCCACCGATGTGCTGGTGAAAATCTCCGGCGCGGGGGTCTGCCACTCCGATCTTCACGTGATCGACGGGGAAGTGGGTGTGCGCCAAAAGCCCATTACCCTGGGCCATGAGAACGCTGGCATTGTTGAGAAAGTCGGCAGCCAGGTGACCGAGGTACAGCCTGGCGATGGTGTGGCAGTATTTGGTGCCTGGGGTTGTGGCGTGTGCAAGCTCTGCGAACGGGGCGAGGAAAACCTGTGTCAGAACCCGGTTTATCCCGGCGTTATGGTCGATGGCGGTTGGGCCGAGAAGTTGCTGGTCCAGCACCCCCGTAACCTGGTTAAGCTCAATGGCCTCGATCCGGTGGTCGCTGCACCCCTGACCGATGCTGCGCTCACGCCCTATCGGGCAGTGAAAAAAGCCATGGCCAAACTGGGGCCGGGCAAGCGGCTGGGCATCATCGGAGTTGGCGGGCTCGGCCACATGGCCATTCAGATCGCCAAGGCCCTGAGCCCGGCCACCCAGTTGGTGGCCATTGATGTCAGCCAGGACAAGTTGGCCATGGCCCGGGATTTGGGTGCCGAATATACCGTCGATGGCAGTGGCGATGTGGGCGGGGCGGTCAAAGCCCTTACTGATGGTGAGGGTCTGGATGCCATTGTCGATTTTGTCGGTAACGACGCCACCCTGACCAATGCCGCGGCTGCGGTTGCCATCGCCGGCAAGGTGGTGGTGGTCGGTATCGCCGGCGGCACTCTGCCGTTTTCCTTCTGGAAAATTCCCCTGGAATGTGAGGTCACCACCAGCATCTGGGGCAGCCGGCGGGATCTGCAGGACGTGCTGGAGCTGGCGCGCCTGGGGTTGATTACGCCGCATATCGAGACCCAACCTCTGGAAGCCATTAATGATGTCCTGGCCCGCCTGCATGAAGGCAAAATCCAGGGCAGGGTAGTACTAACTCCCTGAGTACACACTCGTTCACCGCTTACCCATTGATTGACCGTATATGCCAAACTGGAAGATCGAATTTGACTATCCGTAACCAGTAGCCGGAGCCCCGCTTATGCCCCTTTCTCCCCCCAAAGCCCGCCAGCATTTGCATGCGCGGGATATTGATCTGCGCGGTTATTTTCGCGAAGACGGTCTGTTTGATATTGACGCCCGTATCGTCGACAGAAAGACATACAGCTACGATGCACCGCGAACCGGTATGGTGGCGGCGGGCTACCCGGTACACGATATGTCTATTCGCCTGAGTATCGATCACACGTTGACGGTGCGTGAGGTTGAAGCAGTGATGGATGTGCGACCCTATGGGATCTGTTCCGATGTGCTGGATAATTTCCAGGGCCTGGTCGGATTACAGATTGGGGCCGGCTGGAACAAACGGGCTCGCCAGGTCATCGGAGGCGTACTGGGCTGCACGCATATCGGTGAATTACTTGGGCCCATCGCCACGGTCGCCTTTCAGGCCATGTCCGGGGAGTATCCCCAGCAATTAATTGCTGAGCATGTCGGGGAGGAAGCCATCACCGACCCAGAAGAGATGTTGCCGTTTATGCTGAATGGCTGCTATGCCTGGAGTGATTCGGGTCAGATTGTGAAAGAAGATTATCCTGACCATTTTCGCGAGCCGCAGCCAGTCCGGATTGTGGAAGCGGAATAATCATTAAAGCGGATTGAGGTGCGTCCGAAGTGAGGCGAGTGCGAACGCGACTTCGTCAAAGGCTTTATCTCCGAGCAAATATCAATTATTCACGGTTCGATTCAGCGCGAGTTGTTGATTGTTGAGCGAGCCAGGCGGAACCATAGCGTATGAAAGAAGCACTGGGTGTAAAGCAGTTTGGGCGTATTGCCCGCATTCCCAGCCCCACCGGGTTTGATGTGGGAGACGTCAACAGCTACCTGATCCTTCCCGAAGCGGATTCCAGTGAACTGGTGCTGATCGATACCGGCGTCGGGCGGGACGATGCCTGGCAGGCACTGGGCGCTGGTCTCGCTCAGTTCGGCTACGGGGTAGAGGATATCACCCTGATCCTGCTGACCCATGCGCATACGGATCATTTTGGTCAGGCGCCAAGAATCCGGCGGGCCTCGGGTTGCGAAATCTGGGGGCATGAGGCAATTCATGCTTCCGTCTCCGATTACCTGCCGCCGCCACCTCGGATCGAAATGGAAAAGCAGTTTTTTCGCCGGCTGGGTTTCACAGAGGCCATGTACGACAAGATTTTCGAATACCGCGATTACGTTGGCGATATATTCGAGCCCTGTGAGCTGGATCGGACTCTGGTCGATGGCGATGTCATCAAAATCAACGGTTTTGACCTGCACACCACCCATACGCCTGGTCACTGTGCCGAGGAAGTGGTGTTTTGGCAGCCTGAAACCCGGCAGATGTTTTCCGGCGACCACCTGCTTCCCGATATCACCCCCGTCTGTTTGCTGGATATCCCCGACCAACCACGGGGAGAGCGGGTTCACGCGCTGACCCAGTATTACCAGTCCGCGGACAGGTTGCTGCCTTACGAGGTACATTGCGTGTATCCCAGCCATGGTGATGTGTTTAGTGATCACCGGGAACTTATCGCTGGTTATAAACTGGCAACGGAACGGCGCTTGCTGAAGATCTGCAGAATTTTACAGGAGCATGGGCCGCTCACGCCCCTGGAAGTGGGCCAGCGATTGTTTCCTAGAGTTTGGCACGACCAGCTCTACGCGGTGTGTTCGGAGGTGATGGGCCACCTGGATATGTTGATTGATGAGGGTTTTGTCAGCGCCGAAGAAGACTTGGGTTTGCTTCGTTATGCGCTCCTGTCGGTTCCGGAGCCGGGAGTTATTTTTCCCGTTGTGAGTCACTAAGGCGTCACTTTAATTTGTCTCCACCTGGTTTGATAAGGATCACCATGCCTTTATTTAGCGGTACCTTTTGTTATCGCAACACTGCATATTGCCCAGCCATGTGCTATCCAGTGATGTGGTTAACGGATTTGCCTCGCCGGTGGGGCCAGTTGTGGTGAGGGAATCTCCCGGGATTAAACAATTCGGGCGCATCCTGCGCCTGCCCACACCCACCGGCTATGACTTTGGCGACATCAACAGCTACGCGATTCTGCCCGAGTCTGGTTCCGATCAACTGGTATTGATTGATACCGGCGTCGGTCGTGACAAATGCTGGCAGGGCTTGGTAGATGGCTTGGCTCAATTTGGCTATGGTATTGAGGATATTGATCTGCTGCTGTTAACCCATGGCCATGTCGATCATTTTGGTCAGGGCGCACGCATCAAGCAGGTTTCCGGCTGCGAAGTCTGGGGCCATGAGGCCATCGCCGCCTCAGTCACCCGCTATCTGCCCAGTGAAGAACAGATTATTCACGAAAAAGCGTTTTTTAAAACCCTGGGTCTGAATGATGAGATGTACGATCGGGCCTATAATTACCGTGAGCACGTAAAAAAGGTATTCAAGCCCTGCCCCCTGGATCACCACCTTCAGGATAGCGACATGATACCCATTGAGGGTTTTGCGCTGCAGGCTATCCATACCCCCGGCCACTGCCCCGAGGAGTTGGTGTTCTGGCAGGCCGAAACCCGGCAGATGTTTTCCGGCGATCACCTGCTGACCGACATCACCCCGGTGTGCCTGCTGCACATTCCCAAGCCATTGGAGCAGGAGCGGAACCACGCCTTGACCGAGTATTATCAGTCCACGGACAAGGTATACCCCTACGAAATCGACGCTGTTTATCCCGCCCACGGCGATGTTATTCATGACCACCGCGCCCTGATTGACGGTTATAAACTGTCCACCGAAAGACGGTTGTTAAAAATCTCGAAGATTCTGCAAAAACATGGTTCACTTACACCGCTGGGAGTTGGTCAGCAGTTATTCCCGAAAGCCTGGGAGAACATGCTCTATGCGGTGGTGTCGGAGGTCATGGGGCATCTCGATATGCTGGCCGACGCGGGCTTCGCCGAGATCAGCGAGCGTCAGGGCGTGCTCTATTATGTTTCCACAGGGGAGCCAGGACCTGGGGAGGTTTTTGAGGCCTTGGGTGATGTGTTGGCGGTGTAAAGCGGCGTAAACAGGTTGGCGAAATAGCAAGCGGAGGAAATAAAAATGTCCCACGGCAAGTTAAGTGAGCTGGTCGGCTCTTCCAGCCAGTCCTTTGAGGATGCCCTGGCCCAGATACTGGCGAGGGCCAATCAAACCCTGCGCGGAGTTCGCGCACTCGAGGTGATCGACAAGGAAATCGCTGTGTCCGCTGACGGTCGGCTGGACTACCAGGTAAGGGCCTATTTGCATTTCGATATGACAGCGCCGGATCAATTGCATTTGTAAGAGGAGAGGAAAATGGGTGTATCAAGCGTATCCACCGTCACCGCGACTTCATCGGTCAGTTTTCAGGACGCCGTGGAACGGGGTTTTGAGCGGGCACAAAAAACCCTGCGTGGAATCAATAAAATAGAAGTGGTGGGAGAGAGAGCCAATGTGGAAAAAGGTAGAATCAGGGAGTATGAAGTCGAGCTGAAAATAATTTTCAATTTAGAGGGGTAGTCACAATAGCGCCGTGGACTAGAAGGGAAAGGCCAGGCTTAATTAATTTAGCCCCCCGGGGTGTTTAGTTGCCTGCACCGGCTTGTTGGATAATGATTTTTCTAGCTATGGACCGAAAAAATCGCTTTATATCAGACTGATGCGCACTAGTTCAGACTGCGCCCAGCGTTTCCCGCCAGTTAAGCCTTCTATCATTTAAGCCCAGTGCTACATTACGCTAAAGCTGCTCAAGTTTTGCTCCGACTGGTCGAAATTGTAAATAATAGGGTCGATAGTGCTTCCTGTGCCGGAAGATCCGGGTGCAAGCCCATCTTGTTGAATACGCATAGGATTCATTACTGTTACGCAGACTTCACGAAGCTGGTCCCGAAGCACATACGGGCCAGTGGCTAGAGACGCACTCCCCGGTATTGTAATGCGCTACGTTCCGGAGTGTTCTTTAGTTTCCGCCGACTGACGGATGTACATTTGCCGATCCTAACTGCAGGCAGTCGCGGTTTGCTGGATTTCTGTATTGCTTTGTGCCGCTTAACAGAGGGCGAGTTTGTAACTGGGGGCGCTCAGAAACCGGAGGCCGTAAAAGTTCGAGGAAGGGTTAGCCGATGGAGGAAATCGACGAAGAAGTACTTCAGTTGTTTATCGAGGAATCTCGCGAGCACCTGAACGGTATCGAAGATGATCTATTGGCCATGGAGGCTATGGAGACCCTAGATGCCGAGTTGGTGAATCGGGTTTTTCGAGCTTTGCACACGATTAAGGGTGGCGCTGGGTTTTTTGATTTTAATAAACTCCGTGATCTGGCCCATGCAATGGAAAATGTCCTGGACCTTATTCGCAATGATGAATTGACGGTCACATCCGCGATTATTTCCTCCTTGTTTTCGGGAGCAGATACCTTGGCCAAGATGGTCGATCTGCCCCAGACTTCGGAGGATCGTGATATAGGGGACCTGCTGGTAACTTTTAACGATATTGTTAGCCGGGTCGAACAAGATGAACCAGATCCGGATCCCACGGATGCCTCCAATCCCGATCTGATCCTTGACGATGCAGTTGACGCGGCTCCCGATACTCAAAACCGGAACAGTCAAAGCACCCTATCCCCGACTTCATCGGGCCTGGCGGTTCAGGAGCTTGAGCTTTCCGCCGATGCGCTAAAAGTCGACGGGGCAGTGTCCGATAAGGATGGTGGACCCAGCTGTGGGGGAGAAAATGCGGAGAGCGAAGCCAAGCGGACGGTTGTAGATCAAAGTATTCGTGTGCAGTTATCACTGCTTGATCGCCTTATGGCATTGGCCGGTGAGCTGGTGCTGACCCGAAACGCGCTGCTGGAAGGTGTTGGCCAGGGTGACGTCAAGGCGCTGATACCCACCTCTAAAAAAGTTGACGCTATTACATCGCACCTGCAAAAGGCGATTATGTCGACGCGAATGCAAACCATTGACATCGTTTTTAATCGGTTTCGACGCGTGGTGCGGGATTTGTCACAGCAGCTTGGCAAAAAGATCAGGCTTGAAATTAGTGGTCAGGATGTTGAGCTCGATAAAAATATCATCGAAGCCCTGGGGGATCCATTAACCCATTTGATTAGAAACGCTGTTGATCATGGGTTTGAAACTCCGAGTGACCGTACTCTCGCCGGGAAACCCGCAGAGGGGGTGCTCAGTATTGCTGCGAGACACGAAGCTGGTCAGGTGGTAATCGAAATTTCTGATGATGGAGCTGGTATCGATCCGAATAAAATTGCTGAAAAAGCAGTTGATAAAGGAATTTATAGTGCCGAAGAAATTGGCCGGATGTCTGAAAAAGATATTACTCGCCTCATCTTCGATCCGGGGTTTTCCACGGCATCGGAGGTGACTGATATATCTGGTCGGGGTGTTGGCATGGATGTAGTGCGCCAAAACCTGGCTACGGTTGGTGGCGTTGCTGATGTGGAGTCAGTCAAGGGTGCGGGTACCGTCGTGAGTATCAAGTTGCCGCTGACACTGGCCATTATCCCGAGCGTACTTGTTGGGATAAGCGAAGAGACCTTTGCGATACCGCAGGTGAATGTTGTCGAAATGGTGAGTGTTTCCCCTGAAGAAGTACAGAGGCGTATTCAAAGGGTTGGTAACCTCACGGTATTGAGATTGCGTGGCCAGTTGCTGCCTTTAATCGAACTGATCGACCATTTGAAGATTCAGGGTAAATATTCCGAGCCGAATACGGGTCAGTGGCGTGAGGAACGCAGGCGCTTGCTCTATGACAGAAGGTGTTTTGCTGAAGAGGGTGATCAGGAAGTTTTTGATCCTCGCTCTGGGCAGGAGCGTCGTGAACATCCACAGAGTGTTATTAATATTGTCGTGGTATCAACGGGTAGTTCGAAATATGGGATCCGTGTGGATGAGTTACATGAATCAGCGGAAATTGTAGTAAAGCCGCTAGGAGTGCATTTCAAAAATAGTAGTGAGTTCGCAGGTGCGACGATTTTGGGTGATGGACGCGTAGCGTTGATACTCAACGCAGAGGGTATCAGCGGCTTTATCGAGACTACTGAATCAGATCGCGCGATGCTCGAGGGCGAGCAGGAAAGTGAGACAAGTCATTCCATCGATACTGTAAAGTTGCTGATTATAGAGAATGCGCCCACCGAAATTTATGCGATTCCACTAAACTTGGTGGCGAGGATTGAAAAATTTCATTTCAAGCATTTACAGGTTGTAGGCGGCGGTCACGCGATTAGCTATCGAGGCGGAATTTTGCCGTTGTTTTCCCTTGAAGGCACTATCAGTTCCGTTAAGCCGCAATGGCTCGCCAGCGAATGTTTCTACGCGATTGTTTTTGCAGTGGGAGACAGGGAGGTAGGCTTGATGGTAGCTGGTATCAGGGATGTGGTGGATTTTGGTGAAAATATCGATCACAAAACGCATCGTCGAAAAGGTGTCGGTGGTTCTCTGGTACTAGACCATACTATCGTCGAACTTTTGGATATCTATGGTGTGTTAGAAATCCATAATCCCGAGTTTATCCGACATTTGAACGGTGATTTTGCTAGCGATGAGTGCTTGCGCATATTGCTTGTAGATGATTCGCCTTACTACCGTGAACAAATGGCGGCAGAATTACGATCAGGTGGATACGATGTGGTCGTTGCCGAGGATGGACTGCAAGCTCTGGAGGTTTTAAACGCTAATAAGGATATTTGTTTGGTTATAACGGATATCGAAATGCCACGTATGGATGGTCTCGAAATGGTACGCCGCGTTCGCAGTGATGCAGCTTACACTAACCTTCCGATAATCGCAGTGACGGTCTTGTCTGCCCAAGAGGCGGAAAAACGGGGATACTCGGCTGGAGTCAATGACTATCAAGTTAAGCTGGATCGGCAGGGACTGCTTGCGGCATGTCGAAAATGGGCGAGGCCGCTACCAGCTGAATGGAATCCGCCTGAGATCACCGTCCATGAATGACACAAGGAGTAGCGCCGATTTTGGCGACACAGAAATCATCGCATTCAAAGTTGGAGATACCGTTGCGGGTTTAGCGATCAATCAGGTAAGGGAGATACTGAAGCCGCCGGAAATCACATCAGTGTATTCGCGTTATGAGTATGTCGTCGGCGTCATTAATCTTCGTGGCAACATAGTCACCACTATCGATTTGTATAAGAGCCTGGGTATTCCTGGAGAAAACTGCGCTGGTCACATTGTGCTGGTGGAATTTCAAAATGAACATCTTGGTCTGCTGGTTGACAAGATTGAAGATTCAATCGCTGGCCAGTCTGAAAATTTTTTACCGGTACCTGATGATGTTTACGGGGCCAATGGTCATTTTTTTAACGCCTTGTACAAGCGCGAAAATGACTTGATCTCCATGCTCAATCTGAAAGCCGTTCTGCTCGGAGAGTAGATGCCGTGAGCGTCATTCGAGTGCTTGTGGTAGATGATTCTTCGATGTATCGTCAATTGCTTAGGGAGTTGATTGATGAAGTTCCAGGGCTTGAATGCATTGGGACGGCAGAGAACGGTAGAGACGCACTAGACAAGATTGAATGCCTTGAACCGGAAGTTACGACGCTCGACCTGGAGATGCCGGTATTGGATGGTATCGAGGTG
This sequence comes from Porticoccaceae bacterium, assembly GCA_003448675.1. GTDB lineage: Bacteria > Pseudomonadota > Gammaproteobacteria > Pseudomonadales > Porticoccaceae > HB2-32-21. The sequence continues at coordinate 2,208 of DLXZ01000194.1, read as the reverse complement.
ATCGAGGGGGTCAAGCAGCAGGGGAGTAAAACCAGTATATTGTTAGTAAGTGCTTATTCAAAAGCCGGCGCCAAGCTCACCGTCAGAGCGCTTGAGGCAGGCGCTTATGATTTTATCACCAAACCTCAGGGCTTGGGTCCAGCGCAGGCCAGGCAAGAAATTCGCCGTCAGCTAAAGCATAAACTGTGTAATACGGATCAGTTCATGAGGCCGATTAGAAAGGTGGCCGAAACTTCAGTGCCTTTAATCAGAAGGCCCTTGTTTAGGCCACAGGCTTTGACTATCGGTTGTTCCACAGGAGGGCCTATCGCGCTTCTTCGGTTTATGAAAAATTTCCAACAGCCACTAGGAGTTCCTGTTTTTGTTGCCCAGCATATGCCGCCTTTGTTTACAAAAACATTGGCGGAGTCGCTTGACAAGGTTTCTTCATTGAAGGTGAAAGAAGCTGAGCATGGCGAGCAAGTACAGACAAATCATACTTATATTGCACCGGGTGGTCGACAGCTTGAGGTGGTGGGTACACCAGGCGCAGCGACGATCGAAATTAGCGACTATGAGGGAGAAAATGAATTTAAGCCCTCGGTGGACATACTTTTCACTAGTGTCGCGCAAGTGTACCGAGATAGAGTTATGGCTTTTATCCTGAGTGGAATGGGTTCTGATGGTACTCGAGGCCTTCAACGCTTGAAGAATGAAGGGGCGATGACCATAGGTCAGGAAGAAAACAGTTGTGTGGTATATGGTATGCCAAAGTCCGCTCGCCTGGCTGGCGTGGTTGATGCCGAAATGACGCTTGATCAGATGACGGAATTATCTCTGGATATACTTAACGTATCGCCAGTGGTAGATAAACGCCAGTAAATGGATAGTTGATAAATGAAAACAGATGCTAAGATCGAGCAACAGTTTGTCGAGCCTGATTCTGGCGGTGACTCTGACAGCACCTCATCGGTTTCGGTGATTGTTGAAGAAATGGGTGATGCGGTTGCGGCTGAGTTAATGCATCGGATGGTTCGGTATAATTTTTCAGATTATGGTCTGATGCCCTCTGGTGAAATAGGTGCGGTGCTGGAAAAGTTACGGCGCCAGCTCGATGGTCTGTTGGGTTCTTTCAAGGAAACGGTGCAAGGGGTGCATCAGGACGCAATGCGCGCCAATGATTTTTCAGAAGGACTATTTCGTTATTCGAGTGTGGATTTGGACTCCGATGCGAAGGCGGCGGAATCGGTAGATAATAACCTGAAGCTTATTGCTGGTCGCGCAGAGCAAACTGGTCTGGCAATGCGTAGGGTAGCTGACGAATCCACCGTGTCAAAAAACAGTGTCGATAGTGTCGCGTCCACTACTGTTCAACTTTCGAATGCCTCGAAGGAAATAGCGGAAAATACAGAAAAGGCGCGCGCGATTAGTGATCAGGCGGTTATCGATATGAATGCGGCGGTTCAGCAGTTTGAAGAGCTGAACATTGCAGCGGCTGGTATTAGCATGATTACCAACACAATTCGCGAATTTTCTGACCAAACAAAGTTATTGGCGCTAAACGCAACTATAGAAGCTGCTAGAGCAGGAGAAGCGGGGCGCGGCTTTGCTGTTGTTGCCAACGAAGTTAAGGAGTTGGCTTCACAAACCAGCACAGCTAATAAAGACATCAAAGATAAAATTGAAATAATCCAGAAAGCTATCGGTGGGACAGTCGAAGCGATAAAAGAGATGGGACAAACCATCTCTGGAGTTAATGAAATTGTAGCCAGTATCGCTGCCGCAGCGGAGGAGCAGTCGGGATCGACGGCGGAAATAGCGGAAAATATAACAGAGACTAAGCATCGTATTACAAAGATGCACGAAAGTGCCTTAACTAGCGCGAATGCCTTGAGCGAAATCAGTAGCCAGTTGACGGAAACTGCGAAAACCTCTCATGTGGTAGTGACAACAATTCAGCGCATCGCGCATGAAGGTAAAAATTTATCGATTACTTCAGCGGCAAATCATGCATTGATAGCTGAAATTATATTATCTACGGGTGACATTCTTTCTGATTTTGATCTTATGCGTTTGGATGCGGAGACAGCGTTACCCGGTGATGAAGCAAGCGTGTTTATTAACCCGGATAAGTGGCTTGTTTCCCAACAGTTTAGTAATGACTTACACCGTGCATTGATAGACCAGACTAATCGTATCCATGTGGCCGTTCGAGGCAAAACCCCATTT
>DLXZ01000010.1:1646-3403 GCA_003448675.1 Porticoccaceae bacterium | reverse complement strand
TGCTGCCACAAGGGCTGGGGTGAGTCCTATGTGATCGGGGTCGCTGGTGCCGGACAGGAAATCGCTACGCGACCCTTCCAGCTGGTGACTGGCAGGTCATGGCATGGCGTCGCCTTTGGCGGTGCGCGAGGGCGCTCAGATGTGCCCACCATTGTCGACTGGTATATGGAAGGCAAAATCAATATCGACGATTTGATTACCCACGCCATGCCGCTGGAGGAGATCAACACTGCTTTTGATTTAATGCATCGGGGTGAGAGTATTCGCTCGGTCGTGATCTACTAGCTGAGCGGGTTGGCGTACCAGGGTTGTTTGATTGTTCCGTGAGTGAGAAAAACGCTTATGCCACCGGCTCCATCACCATAATGGGAATATGGCGTTGCCCAGCCCGGATCTTGTAATGGGGGAAGCCCATATAAGTATCCAGGGCGTAAGACCAGCAGCGCTCGTAGTCCTCCCCTTGCGCCTCCCTGGCCTGATAGGTGCGCGTGATGCCGTACAGGGTGCAATTGGCCTCGGGGTTTGCCTTCAGGTTGTAATACCAGGCTGGGTTATGGCCCTGACCGAAGTTGGAAGCGATCAGGATCAGGTTGTCGGGATTGTTCTCATCCTCGATGCACAGCAGGGGTATGGTGCGAATCAAGCCGGATTTCGCGCCTTTGTTGGCCAAAATGACCACCGGCAGGCCGGTCAACACGCCGGCCATGGTGGTGCGCCCGCCGGACAATTTGAATACGATCCGATCCAGGTGATGTTGGGTGCGGGCCAGAAACCAGGCGCCGGGTTTGGAGGAGGCAATCTTTTGTATAAATCGCTGGAACGGCGACAATGGCTTTTTGGGCATGATCTCAACCGTACTTATTGTGTTGCAGATGCGGGCATTATAAGCCAGCTCGCATTTATCGGACGACGCTGTAAACTATCTTATGCAAGAAGCCACCAACCATCCCTTTGATCGCCTGACGCCGGATTTTCTGCTCGCTGCGGTCGAAAGTCAGGGCCTCTGGTGCAATGGTCGCCAACTGGCCCTTAACAGCTACGAAAACCGCGTTTATCAGATTGGCATTGAAGATGCGGAGCCGGTGATTGCCAAGTTTTATCGGCCGGGCCGCTGGAGCGATGAGCAAATTCGAGAGGAACACGATTTTTGCCTGGAACTGGCCGGGCACGAATTGCCCGTGGTCGCGCCCTGGCAAAACGCCAATGGTGAGACCCTGTTCCACCATGACGGTTTTCGTTTTGCCCTGTTCCCCCGCCGTGGCGGACGGGCCCCGGAGCTGGGTGACCTGGACAGTCTATTTACCATTGGCCGTTTGATGGGGCGTATTCATCTGGTGGGTTCGGCTAAGGCCTTCACCAGTCGGCCGACCCTTGATCTCGACAGCTATGGTTACCGGAGCGTGGCGCTGATTGAAGAAGGTTTTATTCCCGAAAGCCTTGAGGCTTCGTACCAGGCCGCCAGTAAAGAATTGCTCGCACTGGTTGCTGAAAAGTGGTCGGCGGTGGGCGATATCACTTATATACGCACTCATGGCGATTGTCATGTGGGTAATATGCTATGGCGGGAAGACCTCCCCCACTTTGTTGATTTTGATGATGCCCGCATGGCGCCGGCGATTCAGGATCTGTGGATGCTGCTGTCCGGTGATCGCCGGGATCAGGTTTCACAGGTGTCGGAAGTTGTTGCCGGTTACGAGGAGTTTTTTGAATTTCACCCGCGCGAACTAAAGTTGATTGAGCCTCTGCGTGCGCTACGC
>DLXZ01000010.1:0-1492 GCA_003448675.1 Porticoccaceae bacterium | reverse complement strand
GCCTCTGCGTGCGCTACGCATGTTGCACCACACGGCCTGGCTGGCCAGCCGCTGGGATGACCCGGCTTTTCCCCGGGCTTTTTCCTGGTTTAACACGGAAAGGTTTTGGGGTGAGCACATCATGGAGCTGCGCGAACAGTGTGCGGTCTTGCACGAGCCGCCACTGACGCTGGCCTAAGCCCGGCGCCAGGAGTTATCTTCCAGCGGCTATCTATAAGAGAGCCGTACACGCTTATTCCATTGGTGTCAGATTAACCACCAGGCCATCCAGGTCGTCCGAGACCTTAATCTGGCAACAAAGCCGGGAAGTGGCAGTCAGATTGTGGGCGGTGTCCAGCAGATCTTCCTCGTCCTCGCTGACCTCGCCAGTTTTCTCATACCAGCCTTCGTCGACGACGACATGACAGGTGGCGCAGGCCAGGGCGCCGCCGCAGGCCGCGAGCATGGGCAGGTCGTATTCCCTGGCGACTTCCATCACCGTATTCCCGGCTTTGGCGTCAACGACGACTTTTTCACCGTCGACCTTTACAAAAGTGATTTCTGGCATCGAATGGTTCTCCTCTGGATTGAAACAACAAAAAGCGATAAAAATCCGCTACTCTCGCGTTAGTAAGTGTTTACAACGCGGGCACGCCAACGCTGGTTGAGTGCTCAAAATGTAGCGCTTCATCGGGGCGGGCTATCTTGAACGCGGCGTGGGCTGCCAGCGCCACTTCCGCGAAGCCGGACAGAATGAGCTTGAGTTTATTGGGGTAGCTGGCGATGTCTCCCACCGCGAATACGCCTTCCAGATTAGTAGCGCAGGTGGTGGGTTCGACATTGATAAGGCCGTTATTCACATCCAGGCCCCAGTCGTTAATGGGGCCGAGCTTATTAACCAGACCAAAGAAAGATAGCAGGTGATCCGCTTCGAGCCGCCGTGTTTCACCATCCAGGGTTTTGACATTGACCGCGCTGAGTTGCCCGCCCTCTCCTTCGAGGGTATCCAACTGGTAGGGAATAACCAGCTCGATTTTTCCGGCATCGGCCAGTGCTCGCATTTGTTCGACACTTTCGGGCAGGGCGCGAAAACGGTCGCGACGATGGACGACGTAGATGTTTGCGGCTATGTCAGCCAGAGACAGGGCCCAGTCCACGGCTGAATCACCACCTCCGGCGATGACAATGCGCTGGTCCCGAAACAGTTCCCGATTGTGCACCAGATAGTGCACGGTCTTGTTCTCATACTGTCCAATATTTTGCAGCGGCGGTTTATTTGGCCCGAAAGCGCCTGCGCCTGCGGCAATGATGACGGCTTTGGCCCGGATAACCAGTGATTTTGAAGTGCTTAGAAGCCATTCGTTGCCGTCTCTTTCGAGGGATACGACCTGTTGATCCAGGTGGATCTGGGGGGCAAAGGGCGCAATTTGCTTTTCCAGTTGTTTAATTAATGTCTCGGCGCTTATCTGTGGCGAGCCAGGAATATCGTAGATGGGTTTTTCCGGGTAAAGCG
>DLXZ01000060.1:9127-11749 GCA_003448675.1 Porticoccaceae bacterium | reverse complement strand
GTTTATAAGTGCTCTTTTTCATATTCCTATCCCGTTAGCGCGGGTGAATCCCGGACATCAGGTCACGTTTAAACATAACACAGCGAGGCACTTAATCAGCCATGCAGCAATCTAAAACCATTCTTGTCACGGGCGCTAGCGGCTTGATTGGCAGCGCCCTAAAAAAATATCTCAGTGCCCAGGGGCATCGGGTGATCGCTCTGCGACGAATTGCCGATAGTGAACCACGGCCTGAAGCTGAGCCGTATTGGTGCCCGGAAGCTGTTGAGTGTCGTTTGTTCCCGCTCAATACCGCGAGTACGGAGCAAGATGGTATTGATGTGGTGATCCATCTGGCGGGTGAGAACGCGGGCGATAGCCGCTGGAGCCCAGCTAAAAAGCAGCGTATTTTGCAAAGCCGAATTGATGGTGCGGAGGTGTTAACCGAAGCAATTTTGGCAATGGAAAGAAAACCCGAGCTGGTCATGATGGCCTCCGCAATAGGTTATTACGGCGATACCGGTGATCACCCCGCCGACGAAAGCAGCGCTGCTGGTTCGGGGTTTTTATCTGAAATCTGCCAACAGGTGGAGCCGATTGCGCAGTTTCTGGATGATGGGGACGTGCGCCTGGTGCACATGCGTTTTGGTGTCGTGCTCAGTCCCGAGGGAGGTGCGCTTGCGCGCATGATGTTACCGTTTAAGCTCGGTTTGGGCGGCCGCATCGGTGATGGCCGCCAGTGGTTCAGTTGGCTGACCTTGCCCGAGCTCGTGTCCATGGTGGCCTTTGTCATGGCCGAAACAAGTCTCAATGGCCCGATCAATTTTGTTTCACCCGGAGCGGTGAGCAACGCCGAGTTTGCGCGGGCGTTGGCTAAAGCGCTACACCGCCCGGCGCTATTTCCGCTGCCGGCGGCTATCGTGAAGTTCGCTTTTGGGGAGATGGGTGAGCAAATGCTCTTGACCAGCCTGCGCGTACATCCGCGTAAACTTACCGAAGCGGGTTACCGCTTTCGGCATCATCAGTTGACCCCGGCCCTTGCCGAGATGATTGGCTAGCCGTCTGAATCACTTGATTTGAGCGTTCCTCGGGAGAATTGGCGGGCTATTTTGTAGCTTGGCGCAAGCCAGGCCGACCCGCGTTCACGGCCGGGCCCATAAGGTAACTTTCGAATGCTTAAGCCTTTGTGGAGTTAGCTTTTGGCTGCCACCAGCGCCTGCTCGATATCCCCAATAATATCCTCCACATGCTCGATGCCAATCGATAGGCGTACCAGATCTTCACTGACGCCCGCGGCTGCCAGTTCCTCGGGGTTGAGTTGTCGGTGGGTGGTGCTGGCAGGGTGACAGGCCAGGCTTTTGGCGTCGCCGATATTGACCAGTCGTTTGATCAACTGCAGGGCGTCGATAAATTTCGCGCCGGCCGCGGCGCCGCCTTCAATGCCGAAACTGAGTATCGCCGAGGGCTTGCCGCCGGTCATGCGTTGGGCCAGTTCATGATAGGGACTGGTGGGAAGGCCGGCGTAGTTGACCCATTGAATCCGCGAGTGGTCTTGCAGGTATTCGGCGACTTTCTGGGCGTTTTCCACATGGCGATCCATACGCAGGGCCAGCGTTTCCAGGCCTTGCAGGGCTAGAAAGGCGTTAAAGGGTGAGAGTGCCGCGCCCATATTGCGCAGGGGTACTACTCTGGCTCGACCAATGAAGGCTGCCTCGCCGAAAGCTTCGGCATAGACCACCCCGTGATAGGAGGGGTCCGGCTCGTTAAACTGCCTGAAGCGGGAATTGCCGGCCCAGGGGAAGGTACCGCTGTCGACAATAATGCCACCGATGGTGGTGCCGTGGCCGCCGATGTATTTGGTCAGTGAATGGACGACGATGTCGGCACCGTGCTCGAAAGGCCGACACAGGTAGGGCGTGGCGACGGTGTTGTCGACCACCACGGGTATACCCTGCTTGTGAGCCATGTCCGACAGCGCCCGGATATCGACGATATTGCCCGCCGGATTGCCGATGGATTCGCAGAATACCGCGCGGGTCCTGTCATCAATTAGCGCTTCCAATGCCGATACGTCGTCCCCCGAAGCCATGCGCACTTCAATGCCCTGTTGGGGCAGGGTGTGGGCGAACAGGTTGTAAGTGCCGCCGTACAGCTGACTGACGCTGACAATATTGTCCCCGGCTGCCGCCAGGGTGTTGATGGTGGCGGTGATCGCCGCCATGCCCGATGCCATGCACAGGGAAGCGATACCGCCTTCCATGGCCGCCAGACGCTGCTCCAGCACATCGTTGGTGGGGTTCATGATGCGGGAATAGATATTTCCCGGTTCCTTCAAATCAAAAAGATCCGCCCCGTGCTGAGTGTCGCGAAAGCTGTAGGACGTGGTCTGGTAAATGGGCACGGCGACCGCGCGAGTGGTGGGGTCGTCGTTAAAGCCCGCGTGGATGGCCTGGGTTTCGAGTTTCATGTTGGTTCCCTGTTATTAAAGCCCCGCTTCTTTATGGTAACGGTGGTGCTTGAGGTTGTGTTGGTCGACCATGGCATTTTCTGGAAACTAGCCGATTGCCTAGGGTGACGCGTTTAAATACATGCAACTTAGTGTGGCAAGAACGGTTTATCAGCCCAGGTGTAGTCAAAGGCCCC
>DLXZ01000060.1:0-8916 GCA_003448675.1 Porticoccaceae bacterium | reverse complement strand
GGCATAGTACTGTGCCTAAATTAAGTCCCGCAAAAAGTCCGCTGCACTTCTTCTTCCGGCGTGGGCGGCAGCGTAAATTCGTGGTTCGTTTCGCTGTATTCATAGGGCCTGGCGAATACATCGGCCATACGGTTGAAATGGCTATAGTCTCCCTGCATGGCGCCTTGTATGGCCGCCTCCACCTGATGGTTGCGGGGAATATACGCCGGATTTTTGCGGTTCATTAACCGACGAGCTTCCTGTGGCGCAATATTTTTGCCGCCCAGCAGACCTTGCCACGCTTCGATCCAGTTTGCGAAGGTATCCGGCAACGTGTGTATGTCATTAAGAAATTGCCGTTCGCCGGGTGGCGCGAGATGGTCGGCCAGCGTGCGGAATGTTAGTGAAAAATCCGCGCCTTCCTCGGCCATCAGTTGCAGTAATTTCAGACTTAAGGGGTTCACTTCCTCACCGGCTTCGGCAAAACCCAGTTTCTCGGCCAGCAGGTGCTGGTAGTGGCCCATAAAAATGTTGCTGTAGTTTTCCAGGATGGCTTCGGCTTTTTTTAGTGCGCTTTGTTCGTCCGCGCCTTCTGCCTGGGCCATTAATGGCAGCAGGGCCTGGGCCAGCCAACTGAGATTCCAGCGGCCGATTTCCGCCTGGTTGGCAAAGGCATAGCGCCCCTGCGTGTCGATGGAGCTAAACACTTTCATGGGATTGTAGCTGTCCATAAAAGCGCAGGGACCGTAGTCCACGGTTTCGCCACACAGGAGCATATTGTCCGTGTTCATCACGCCATGAATAAAACCCAGGCTCATCCACTGGGCAATCAGTTGGGCCTGGGCGGCCACGATGCTGGTCAGCAGGGCGGTATAGGGTTCTTCCCGACTTTGCTCGATTTGCTCTGCGTAGTGCCGCTCGATGACATAATCAGCCAGCGCTTTAACCGACTCCAGATCGCCGCGCGCCGAGAAGTACTGCATGGTGCCCACCCGAAGATGACTCTGGGCCACGCGGGTGAGAATGCCGCCCGGCAGAAGCCCTTCCCGCATCACCGGCTCGCCAGTGGCCACGGCCGCCAGGGCGCGGGTCGTTGGCACACCGAAAGCCGCCATCGCCTCGCTAACCAGATATTCCCGAATCACCGGGCCAATGGGCGAACGGCCATCGCCCATGCGGGAATAGGGCGTGCGTCCCGCGCCCTTCAATTGAATGTCGTAGCGGCGCCCGTCCTGGGCCAGCACTTCGCCTAATAGGATGGCACGGCCATCGCCCAGTTGTGGATTCCAGCCGCCAAACTGATGGCCGGCGTAGACGGTGGCGATGGGTTCGATGTTGTCAGGTATGGCGTTGCCGGCCAGCAGCTTAAGGCCCTCTTCGCTGGCCAGGGCAGCCGGGTCGAGGTTGAGCTGTTCAGCCAACTCGCGGTTGAGGCGGATAAGCATCGGAGCGGTTACGGGCGTTGGCGCCTGCATGGAATAAAACTGCTCGCCTAGCTGTTTGTAAGAATGCTGTAGATTTTCGAAACTGAGTAGGGCCATGGTGCGAGGGTCGCCTCTGGGATTATCTGTTTGCCCGCTTGGATGTTAATCCTCGAGTAAACAGTGAGTCAGGTTTACTTTAACACCCTTTGCAGGCGGCAAAACTCCCCTCAGGCAGTATCTTTGAGAAAGCGCAGGATCTCGGCGGTCACCTCGTCTGGCTTTTCCAGCATTAACCAGTGACCGGCGCCTTCAATCAACTGGATGCGCCGCAGGTCCTCAAAATGTTCGGGCATGCGATCCTGCCAGTCCGGTACATATAGCAGAACATCGTCCTCGGCGCCGGCGATAAAGTGGGCTGGTTGTTTGAATGTGGCGCCCGCCAGTTGCGGTGTCAGGTGCCAGTTGCGCTCAATATTGCGATACCAGTTGACGCCGCCACGAAAACCGTTCTTCTGAAACTGAGCGATGTGGTATTCCAGATCTTCCTGACTTAACCACGGAGGCAATTCCGCGGGTACATCAAACATTTCCGCCATGCTGGTCTCGGCGGGGAAAGCCGCCTGTTTCATCCACGATCCCGGCGGGCTGTCGGCGGAGATCACGTGGTAGGTCATACGCAGGGTGGCTTCTGGGTTGGCCTCCAAAGCCAGTTCCGCGCCAGCTTGCTGGAAGTTGCGGATATACCAGAACTTGCCATCCAGCCCTGGCGGATTCACCAGGGCATCCGGGGTTTCGGCCCGGCCCCAGTAGGGCACGGACAGCCCCATTACCGCGCTGACCCGATCGGGATACAAAAGCGCGGTGTGCCAGGCGACAATGCAGCCCCAGTCCTGACCGATGACAGTAAAGTCATCGTGGCCGAGGGCATCGGCAATCCCCACAACATCCGCAGTCAGGTGAAGAATATCGTAGTCTTCGATGGCTTCGGGGGCTTCACTGCCAGCGTAGCCCCGCTGGTCCGGCACCGCAACCTGATAGCCTGCCTCGACAATGGGGTCGATCTGGTGCCGCCAAAGATGCCAGAATTCCGGGAAGCCGTGCAGCAGTATGACCAGTGGCCCCTTGCCCTTGACGACGGTGCGCAGGGTCACACCGTTGGTGTTGATGTACTGGAACGCGGGTTCGTTGATCATGGCGGGCTCTCATTCTTATCGGTATATAGGTTTTCAGAAGCAGCCTGGCGCGGTGCCTGACGGGACAAAAAATATGATATATCGTGTCGATTGAATTCTTATCGGCACACGTCTTTTAATGCATCTGGCCTGAATCTTCCCGCCAGCTTTGCCAGTAGGCTTCTATGCGTGCCAAATGGGCATTGGGCTTTTCGGCGTACAGCCGACCGCCCAGTGACAGAGCTTCGGTTTGTAGCTGGCGTCGTCGCTTTCCAAACAGCTTGATCAGTGTTTTTACCTCTTTTTTATAGCCCGGGGTTGCCTTGGCTTTCGAGGTGTTATATCTGTCCTTTGTCAGCTTGCCCAGCACCAGCAAATCGTGATCGTCACCCAGGATGATCCCCAGTTGTTTCAGTGCCTCTTCCCTACCTTTGAGTTCCGCTGGCCAGGCATTGTTTAGAAGCTGCGTGTGGCAGCCATGCACTTTTACCCACTTGCGCCAGCGGTGGAAGTCAGCCTGGCTGGGAGAGCCAGGCTTTAGCGGTGCGTGGTTTATAGCAACTTCCGCCGCTTTCAGAGCCGTTTCTCCTGGATCCACTGCTTCCTGACTAATTATTTTTCGCCTGCCTTTTAAGTGACTTGCGTTTGTATGGCTGGCTTTTAGGTGACTGGAAAGGCATGTGTGATAAAGCGAGCGCCCGCGCCGATAGCATTGCTGGTAACCGGGTTTGATCAGCTCAAAATCGTCTTTTTCAAAGGTTAGGGACATAATCCGCGATCTGGAATTTCTCTTGACCTTGCCGATCTTTGCCAGTTCCCGGTCCAGTTCGGGGTGGCGCGCTAACGCCAGATCCAGATTGTTTTCCAGTTCCAGGGACAATTCAGAAAGTATTTCCTGCTCAGCCGGACGAGAAAAATATTTTTTAATGCTATCGCAGGCTTCCAGCATGGCCTTTGCATCGCGCAAGCTGGCCAACTGTCTTGCTGTTGTAGTGATCCATTGAGATTCTTTTTGATAGGCCTGACCCAGAGCGGGGCGTATTAGTAGCAGCACCGAACGGACCTCCTTAAATCGCTTCCTGGTCTCGTGAATCCGGGCATGTACGTTGGTGTGTTGATCGCAGAGTTGTGCCGTAGCATCAGCTAGGCAATTGATGATGATTTGGCGAAGTTGTTTGCCCGTACACTGGGGTTCTTTAATCTGAAATTTCATAGGTGGCTGGAAAATTCATGTTGGGGTGAAATTGCCCCTTATTTTCACCTGCGTAGCAAATAGCGCGTAAACCCGGAGTCGATGGTTTCAGGCAATGCTCCGGCTATTATAATCCGATTGCCTAATAAATAATGATCGCCGGGTATCGATGGCAGCGGGATCCCGTGCCCCATAGGGCTGCCTCGTCGGGATGTGACCTATCAGACCACCGTTAGCATGTTACTTCCGAAAAAAAAGAATGACTGCTGCATACCGCAGCTAGAATCAGACCATTGTGTCAATAAATTGCTAGCTAGCCGCCATCCGCATTTGGCAAATAGAATCTCCTTGGACTAGCATCAATAGGATAACTTCCGCTCGACTGGAGATAATAATGAACCTGGAGATTACGCCCCTCAAAAATGAAGCCCTCGGTGCTTTGGTCCATGGTTGGGAACCGGATTCATCCCTCGCGGAAGACGATCGTAAAATCGTACTGGACGCGCTGCACAAATTCGTGGTGCTAGTGTTTCGCGGCAACCCCCAGCCGAGCGACGAAGCGCTGATAGCCTTTGCACAACAATTCGGCGACCTGGTAAAAGGTTCGGAGTGGTTTCAGGATCAGGATGCCAAACCGGAAATCCTGCGGGTCAATAATATTTATGATGTGGATGGCATTCCCCAGGGTACTGGCGGCGCCGAAAAACTCGGTTGGCACGCCGATTATTCCTATGTGCCCCGCGTAGGCAAGGAAAGTTTTCTCAATGCCGTCGAATTGCCGGCAAAGCCACCGCGAACCTCTTTTTGCAATCAGTACCGAGCACTGGAAACGTTGCCCGACGAAACCGTCGAAAAATTACGCAAACTCAGGGCGTTTCACAGCATCACCCAATACATTTCCGGTGAACCCTCGGCAATGGATGATAAACCGGAGAAGTCTGGAAGCGCGGTCACCCGCGAGGCTCGCGCCGGCTTTCTTGCCAAGCGAGAGCGTAACCGCCAACTGGGGGTTGAAAAACCGGACATTCCCCAGGCCGAGCACCCCTTGATCATGAAACACCCCGACACCGGACGCGAAATTCTGTATATCAGCCCCCAAATTATCAAGGCTATCATTGGGCTGCCCAAGGAAGCGAGCGATGCCCTGATCAAGGAATTGACCGACCACTCTTTACGTGAAGAAAATATTTACCACCATGACTGGCAGGTGGGGGATATGGTGATGTTCGATACCCTCGGTAGCTTGCACGCGCGCGAAAGCTGGGATCCAGCGCAACGCCGGGTCATGCGCCAGCTCAGCACCATGCTTTAAGCCCTGTTGTCGAGTATTGCCCGACATTGACGTGCGGGTGATTGTTACACGACTGGGCAAAGTTATTCCTTTCAATCCGTGCGCGCTTCACGCCGGCGACTACCCGCCCGCAATAGCATGGGCTATATTGGCGAACCAATTTAATTAACCACAGCGGTGGTCAACGGGCGCGTCGGCGCTGGGTGACCCCATAATAATGATTACAAGTTGGAGAAAACGATGAAAGACGTAGCAGGTAAAGTCGCTTTTATTACTGGCGCCGCCAGTGGTATGGGGTTGGGTATGGCGCGGGCCTTTTCCGCCGCTGGCATGAAGGTCATGCTGGGGGATATTCAGAAAGATGCCCTCGATGCCGCCGTGGCTGACTTAAAAGGCCAGGGCCGCGATGTGGAAGGCGTGGTGGTGGATGTCACTAACCGCGATTCTGTATTCGCCGCGGCGGATGCCACCATCAAGGCCTTTGGCAAGGTTCATGTGTGCGTCAACAACGCCGGCGTTGGTGCTAGCGGCAGTGCCGAGGGCACCAGCGAGAAGAACTGGCGCTGGACCATCGATGTGAATATGTGGGGTGTGGTCTGGGGTCTGCAGGCCTTTATGCCGCTGATCAAGGCACACGGCGAGGGTGGCCATGTGGTCAATACCGCCTCCATGGCGGGCATGTTTAGCTGGAAGGAGCTAAGCGCCTACAACGCCTCCAAATATGCCGTGGTGGCCATGTCCGAAACCGCCATGGCCGAGCACACCGACGACAATATCGGTGTTTCCGTGCTCTGCCCTGGTGTGGTCAACACCAACCTGGGAACCTCCGCCCGCAACCGGGGGGACGACTACGGCGGCGCCACTGACTCCAGGTCCGAGGAAATGGTCGCCATGCTCAAAAAGGGCTTGAGCCCCGATGTGGTGGGTGAGCAAGTACTGGAAGCCATTATCGATGACCAGCCCTACATCTTTACCGACCCCAATTTGCGTAGCTGGGTTCAGACGCGTTTTGACCGCATTCTGGCCGGCTACGACTGGGCTGATCAGTGCGAGGCGCTGAAAAAGGCCGACCAGCAGACAGATATTAACCTGTAAGTCGGCTTTTGGGTTGATCACCAGGGTCGACCTTCAAATCAAAAAAAGGCCTGCCCGGGGCTTGGGTTTAGTCTGGTTTCCCATCGCTTAGCTTGCCTCAGCCTCGCGGGCATTGGCCTTTCAAACACTAATATACTTAAACAAAAGCAGGGGGTGAACTATGAAATATCGAACACTGGGCAGCAGCGGCGTGGAAGTTTCCGCCATCGGTCTGGGCTGCATGGGGATGTCGGATTTTTATGGCCCGGCCGATGAAGCCGAATCCATTGAAACCCTCCACCATGCCCTGGCCATTGGGCTTAATTTTCTCGATACATCCGATGTCTATGGACGTGGTCATAACGAAGAGCTGATCGGCCGCGCCATTGCCGACCGTCGCGATCAGGCGTTTATCGCCACTAAATTTGGCATCGCTGGCGCAAAGCTCAAGCCCGAAGGCGGCCTGGCCATGCAGGTCGATGGCCGGCCTGAATATGTCAAATCCGCCTGCGAGAAAAGCCTCCAGCGTTTGGGTATTGAATGTATCGATCTGTATTACCAGCACCGGGTCGATCCCAATGTGCCCATCGAAGATACCGTCGGGGCCATGGCGGAGCTGGTGGCCGAGGGCAAGGTAAGGTTTCTGGGGCTTTCCGAGGCCTCGGCCGACCCGGAACTGATCCGCCGCGCCAGTGCCGTTCACTCCATTGCCGCCTTGCAAAGCGAGTATTCCCTGTGGACGCGGGACCCGGAACCGGAAGTGATACCGGTGTGCAAAGAATTGAATATCGCCTTTGTGCCCTATAGCCCCCTGGGCAGAGGTTTTTTAACCGGCACCATCACCAGCACCGAGGGCATGGGCGACCGGGACTTCCGCAAGTCCAACCCCCGTTTTCAGCCGGGCAATATCGAGCACAACCTGGAGCTGACCGAGACAATCAAACGTATGGCAGCGGACAAAGGCTGTACCGCACCGCAACTGGCGCTGGCCTGGTTGCTGGCCCAGGGGGAGCAGATTCTCCCTATCCCCGGCACTCGGCGTATTCGTAACCTTGACAACAATGCCGGGGCAGTGGATGTGCGGCTCAGCGACGCTGAGCTGGCTGAAATCGAAGCCGTGTTTTCACCGGATGCCGTGGCGGGAGATCGGTACGCTTGAACAGGGAGCTCCGGTTTCACCCGGATAAATTTCTAAGGCTTACAGCAATCAATTAGGAGCAGTACCGTGGAATTGCCCGAAGGCGCCTACATGAAGCTCAGCCCCGAGGATGAATACATGCATTCCCTGGGGCCGGAAGAAAACTACAACGAAAGCATGTATTTCAATGTTTACGACCCCGAGGGCAAGGTGGGCGGCTGGTTTCGCATCGGTAACCGCGCCAACGAAGGCTATGCGGAGATGACCTGCTGCATCTACCTGCCCGACGGCTCCGTGGCCTTTATGTTCCAGCGCCCTCAAATTGACAATAACGATGCCTTTGACGCCGGCGGCATGCAGTTTATCGTCGACGAACCCTACAAAGCCCTAAGCGTAAAATACCAGGGCGAAGTGCTGTTGCTGAAAGATCCCCACCAAATGATCGACCCCGGCAAGGCTTTTAAAGCCAACCCCAAACTGCCCTGCAAGGTGGCGCTGAGTTATCGGGGTGTGTCGCCTATGTACGGCGGCGAGCCGACCCTGGCCGATGGCTCCCGGTGGCAAGACAACCCCAACAATGGCCTCTACGTGGGTCACTACGAGCAGCATATCGCCGGCACCGGGACGTTTGTGATTGGCGATCAAACTTACACCATCAGCGGCCTCGGTTTGCGCGATCACAGCTGGGGCCCGCGCTACTGGCAGAACGTGCAGTTCTACCGCTGGTTGCCGATGAACTTCACCGAAGACTTTGCCATCATGTGCCTCAATAAAACCGCCGCCGACGGCACCAAAATCATCGGCGGCATGGTGCTCAATGGTGATCGCTACGATTTGATTCGCGACGCCAAAATTGAAACCCAGTGGGACGAAAACTACTACCAGACCTCCCTCAAGGCCCGGGCCAAAACCGACCACGACGAATACGAAATCGAAGGCCGGGTCATGTCTCTGATCCCCCTGCGCAACCGCCGCACCCAGGAAGACGGCACCCAGTTAATGACCCGCATCACCGAGGGCATGACCGAATACCGCTGCAAGGGCATGGTCGGCTACGGGCTGTCGGAATACCTCGATCAGATTATCGACGGTAAACCCAACGGCATCGATGCCTGAATAAGGCGGTAATAAAGGGACGAACAAGCATGAGTGACAATGAAGTACCCGGCCTCAGCGATGCTGAAGTCTCTGGCTTACTGGCGAAAGAAGTGGTCGGCCACTTCGGTGGCGGCAAGGTAGAAAATATCGAAAAAATGTCTGGCGGCGCCTCGCGGGAAACCTGGTCCTTCGACTGGGCCGACGACAGCGGCAACACCACCGGTCTGATCCTGCGCCGTGATCCGGGCAACACCGGCAGTTCTGGCGAAGAAGGTTGGCGCGGTGGCAAAACCACCTACTCGCTGGATCGCACTACCGAAGCCGAGCTGCAAAAGGTCGTGTCCGAAGCCGGCGGCCTGGTGGCCAAAGTCCACTTCGCCATTCCCAAAAGCCACGCCCTGGGCGACTGCTATGTGATGGACCGCATTGAAGGCGAAGTGCTGGCCCCACGCATTCTGCGCGATGAGGCCTTCGCCGAGGCCCGCAAAACCATGGCTTACCAGTGTGGGGAAATCCTCGCCGGCCTCCACGCCGTCGAGCCCGCCAGC
>DLXZ01000037.1 GCA_003448675.1 Porticoccaceae bacterium | reverse complement strand
ACCACGGGCATGCCCGTGGTGTATGAGGAGCACCCCACCTACGGCAATCTGCTGGGGCGGGTGGAAAACAAAGCCTATATGGGCATGCTCACCACCGATTTCACCCTCATTAAGCCCGGCGCCCTGCATAAGGCTAATGGCGGCTATCTGGTGCTGGAAATCCGTAAATTGCTGATGCAGCCCTATGCCTGGGAAGGGCTAAAACAGGCGCTTTATTCCAAGGAATTGCGCATCGAACCCCTTGAGCGCAGTCTGGGTCTGGCCAGCACCATGTCCCTGGAGCCGGAACCCATACCCCTGGATGTGAAAGTGGTGCTGTTGGGCGATCGCATGCTCTATTATCTGCTTTACGCTCAGGACCCGGACTTTGCCGAGCTGTTCAAGGTGCCTGCGGATTTTGAAGCGCGCCTGGATCGTAACCCCGAAAATGATTTCCTCTACGCGCGCATGATCGCGACCATGGTGCGTAAGGACAGCATGCTACCCTTTGATAAAACCGCTGTCGCCGCCGTGATCCGCCAGAGTATGCGCCAGGTCGAGGACTCGGAAAAACTTTCCACCCACATGGGCAGCATCTCCGACGTGATCAGCGAGGCCAGTTATTGGGCCGGTCAGGCCGATCGAGATGTGGTCACCGATGAGGACGTGAATAAAGTCATCCGCACCCAGGTTGAGCGTGTGGACCGTGTGCGTGACAGGGTGCAGGAGGGCATTCTGCGCGAACACGTCATGATTGACACCGTGGGTGAGGTGGTTGGCCAGGTAAATGGCCTGTCGGTTCTGCAAATGGGTAACTTCGCCTTTGGTCAGCCTTCGCGGATCACCGCCACAACCCGTCTGGGTGACGGCCGCCTGATCGATATTGCCCGCGAATCCGATATGAGCGGGCCGACTCACACCAAGGGTGTATTTACCCTGTCCGCTTTTCTCGGTGCCCGCTATGGTCAAACCGCGCCCATGTCCCTTACCGCCAGCATAGCCTTTGAGCAAAGCTACGGCGGCGTCGATGGCGACAGCGCCACCATGGCAGAACTCTGCGCGCTGGTTTCTTCCCTCAGCGGCGTGCCTATCAAGCAGTGTTTTGCTATCACCGGTTCCATGAACCAGCTTGGTCGCGCTCAGGTGATCGGTGGCGTCAACGAAAAAATCGAAGGTTTCTTCGACATCTGCAAGGCCCGCGGCCTCAACGGCCAGCAGGGTGTCATTATTCCCGCCAAAAACGTCACCAACCTGATGCTCAACCCCGAAGTGACCGAGGCTATCGAACAGGGACAGTTCAGTATCTACCCCGTCGAGTACGTGGATCAGGCCATTGAAGTGCTAACCGGTATCAGCGCCGGTGATATGGATGAAAACGGCGAATTTCCACCAGAAAGCATTAACGGCAAAGTCCAGGCGCGCCTGCAACATTTTGCCGAGTTGCGCAGGGGATTTGGCAAGGACGAAGGTGGCGAACCGGAAATTAAAAAAGTTATGGCCACCGAACCCGCGCCGCCCCCTGGTCCAGGTGACGCCGAGAGCTGAAGGGCAGCAACAGGAGGGGGTTTTTCTTTGCATCAAAAGGCCGGTACAGGGCTACTTAGAAAGTCCGGTAGATAGAAACCCAGTATCAGGTTTAAACTGCGACGAGATTGATTAAATACCCAAGTACATTTATTTCCTCCGATGTCTGTAATGGAATCGTTTTTTGAGTCGCTGGTTGTGCTTAGGAAGCAGACTAACCTAAATGGGGGTGTTTCGAAGCAGTTTGAGCAGTGATTTGTTGAGGTTGTCACGGCGACGATTGCATCGATATTCTCTTTCCTTGAGGTGCAAATAAAAGGTGTGTTAAGGCGCGCCTGTAAACTGGGTTAAGCGATGTTTGGCATAGGCCCAAAAGGGTTCGATGCCGTTGATAGGGGACTGATGCTTAGCAAATTCATCGTCGCCATGGTGGATACGAAAATGCCAGGCATAGCAGATATCTGCCAGGCCGTCATGGGCGCGCCACCCGTCCGTATGTACAACACTATCAAGGTCCACTCTGCCACGAATGATTCGTATACAGACAGCGTTTGCGTGCATCAGGGACAATTTCGGTAAAGACATGGCCATTATCTATGAAGATGCCAAAGACAATGGCTTTACCGCCAGTGCCACGGCCCTTTTTACCACGAACACGCCTTGGGCCAAAACAGGATTCATCCAATTTGACCTTGTCAGAATAAGGAGACTGCGCCTCGCGGAACTGGGTGATACGTACACGGAGTTTGAGGGAAATGGCGTTCACGGATGGAACATTCAGGCCGGCCAGTTTGGCCGTATCCGTTGCAGAAAAGTCCATGGTGAAGGCCTTGATAAGTTGGCGAAATTTGGTTTCTCTGATTTTTGAATTTCTTTAGTAGAGGTTTTTAGCTTTATACAGGGTCTTAGAAGCAGTTTGGTCGATGATTTGATTCCTAAGACCCTATCAAAATATCAGGCCTTTGATTCCAAATAATTGGTGAAATAAGAGAGATGCTGAGCAATGACGCACATTAGCCGAGCGGCGATTCTGGTGGCGGACAAAACTCGGGGAATAGCGATTGCACCTGTTTAAATTTCATATAACCACGCCAGGTTCCCAGTAACTGCCCCTGTGGATCGAAAATCAGTGTCCAGGGTGTAGCGGGGATCTCCCCGACCAGCCGGAGTAACAGCGGTGTGCCCCTGACGGCGGGGTAACTAACCTTTGCGCGCCTTAGCTCCGGCCTTAGTTTCTGATCCGTACCCCGTATGCCCACCGACAGCGGTTGCAATTGTTCATTGCACTGGGCTTGGGTTTGGTTGAACACTTTCATTTGCCGATAGCACCAGGGGCAGTCCGGCTCGAAGAAGCTGAGCAATAGAACCTTGCCGCGAAAATCCGTCATACTGACCGTTGTATTATCGGTGAGACTGGGCAGTTGCAGCTGCTCCAGAGAGGCAACTGCCCGGGGTATTAATACCAGGTTGATAACGATAAGCAGCAATGAACGGAAATATGGGATCGTCAAAAGAGCACGGCCGTCAGAAACTATACTTCACACCCGCGTAGGCTTCGCGTCCACGCAGTGGCCCATAAATGTAGGCCACATCATAGCCTCCATCCTCGAAAAACAGCGGGGATTCCATATCTTCAACTTGAGTGTAGTCAAACAGGTTGCTGGCACCGACATAGATCTCCCAGTTGTCACCGAGGTGGCGGGAACCACGTAAATCTACCGTCCAGTAAGATTCCGCTGACTGTGACATTGGCTCGGTTCCCGCGGCATCAAAAGTGGGGGTTTCAGGGGTGCCGTATTCCGACAGGTCGCGACTGCCGATCCAGGTAGCTGAGGTGTAAACATCCCAGCCCTCTATATGCCAGTCCACGCTTAATACAAGACGCTCCTCTACCGGCACTACACCGAAAGCCTGTTTAAATTCATCAGAATAGTCGATGCGTTCCGCGGTCATGGTCAGGCTTAAATTCTCCAGCAGGTGGTAAGTCAGCGCGATATCAGTCACCAAAACATCAGCATCTTTATCCATCTGTGTCAGTAGCGGCACACCGGAATCGGTTTCATCAAGCGCCGCCAGGTTTTCCACCTCGGTGTAGGCCAGCGAGGCGGTGGCGGATAGGCGCTCGTCGGCGAAGCTCAGCGCATAGTTAAACGATTCGGAGCGCTCCACCTCGTCGATCTCAATGGCAAAGCCGTCCCCAGCATCCAGGATGCCGTGATCACTTTCAAAGAAAGAGAGGGGTGCACGGTAACCGCGGCCGTAGGAGAAGCGCGAGGTCCACTGGTCGGTATGAGTGTAGCGCATATCCAGGCGCGGGGAGATGATGTTATCGTCGATCTCGGTGCCCGGTTTGCTGGGATCGATAAAATCGGCCTCAATCTGATCAAAGCGCACTGCCAAGGCAACTTCCAGATTTTCACTCGGTGTCCAGGTGTCCTGTATATAGACGCCGTTCGTATCGTAGTCAAAGCTGTCGGAGACGTAGTCGGGGCTGTCACTGTTGGTTTTTGAGCGCAGCTCTTCGAAGCGCCCATCGGCGCCGAAAGTGAGCAGATGATCACTATTCAGCGCCCAGTTCATGCGGACGTCAACAAAGGACATGTCATTATCCGCTTCGTAGCTAAAGCCCTCGTAGAAGGAGTTTTGGGAGTGCTCATTGTGGGAGACGGAGACCTGTAGGTTGAAGTCGGCATTGAATTCGTGCAGCCAGCTCAGGTAGATCTCATCGCGATCGGATTCAATCCACTCCGCAGTTTCCCAGGGGCGACCGATATAGTCGTTGCGGACATCGTCATCGACGAAGAGGCTGGGGGACTCGCTGGGATCGGCAGCGAAGCTGGCTAATACCTTCCCTATGTCCGAACCGTCGGGGCCGCCAAAAATTTCAGATTCGGTGTGATTAATGCGTAAACGCAGGTTGTCGCTAAATCCCAGATCCTGGGAGAGGTAGGCGGTGAAAGAGCGATTCTCCATATACGGATTCTCACTGACGCGGTTATTGTCACCATCGTACTCATCCCGCTCGTCATACTGGCCGATCAGTGTGATCCGGGTGGAATCCTGGTTGGCCAGGCCTGTCGCTACCATACTGCCCTTTCTATAGCCGTTGTCGCCACCGGACAAATCGATCTCAACACTGTTTTCGGTTGCTTCCTTTGTCACCAGGTTGATGGTGCCGCCTATCGCCTCCGGCGCGATCAGCGAGGCCCCGGCACCGCGGGCGATTTCGATACTGTTGATGCCGGCAGAGGCCGCTGCATCCAGGCCGTAGAACCCGGACATCATGGTGTAGGTGGCAATGCCGTCCACCAAGATAGTGGTATGTTCTCCACGCATACCATTGAGCATAACGCGCTTCACACCACACATGGAGCACTCGTTGCTGACGCGCACGCCGGGGGATTCAGAGATGGCTTCGGTCAGATTGACAGCGTTCATTTGCTCGATCGAGGTGTCGCTTATCACCTCAGTTTTCTGGATGACGTCTTTTAACATGCCGGCTTTGTATAGTCGTTCGCGTAGGCCGGCTCCGATTACGGTGACTTCTTCTACTATCTGCTCTTCTTTTGCCCAGCCGCTGTGAAAGGGAAGGGCGACGGTCACCGTCACCACAGTGAATAACAATAGTTGTCTCATATTAGGTCCTTTACTACCTTGCTAAAATTGGGTGCAAATGCGAATGATACTCGTTCTTAATTGCGTGATGAATAAACTAAATCAAAAATCCATTGTTATAAATCAATCACGAACCTGGAGCTTCTTGTCCACTTCTCCTTCACTGAGACAGAGCAAAGCTAGAATTTTGCCAGTATTTGTTGGGGTTACGGCGGGCTCTATCCGCGCGCCTACAAAGCGCTGGATTTAGACGAGAAAAACCAGGTCAAACGCCGGTTGGAACAATTTGGCGTGTTAATAAGAAGTGTTGAGAGCGAATTGAACTGAGTCAGTATCTTGAGGGGATGTGCGCTCGCTTCCAGGGTGACCAGCCGTTAGAGAAGCCGCCATTGTTTGATAAATGCACCACGTTAACTGGCATGTATCTACCAAACGCGCCATTAAAAATGGGTTTATATGA
The DNA here is from genome assembly GCA_003448675.1 of Porticoccaceae bacterium. Taxonomy (GTDB): domain Bacteria; phylum Pseudomonadota; class Gammaproteobacteria; order Pseudomonadales; family Porticoccaceae; genus HB2-32-21. The sequence goes on along the minus strand of DLXZ01000037.1, from coordinate 2,214 downwards.
CGCATAAGTGGTTCTGGACCTTATCAGAGCCGTTACCTAAACACGTGAGTAACCAGGGCTGGGGGTCATTAAGCCAGTTATGAGTTTCTTACTATGGCGGGTACTCCCGTGAACAAACTAGCGACAGTCGAAACCAGATTGCTCTCGCAAGCTGGTAAAAAGTAGGTTCAGGCAGGAGGGGAGGGAAAAGATGGTAGCTACGGGCAGACTTGAACTGCCGACCCCAGCATTATGAATGCTGTGCTCTAACCAGCTGAGCTACGTAGCCACAGTGTCGTACTGGAAAGGGCGCGAATTCTGGCCACTTTCCGGGTTTTTGTCAAGAAACACGGTTCGGGCTTCGGCTTTATGCGGCAGCGTCTTTTTCTGCCCCGGTATCTTTTTTTAGCGCCACCATCAGCGCGCCGATCACTACCACAACGGCGCCTAGCAGTATGTGGGCGGCCATGGGTTCGGCGCTAATATCAAACCAGGGGAACAAGCTAAGGCACCACATAAACACGAGAGTAAAGATGGGTAGGGTGGTCATAATGGCGCTGATGCGCGAGGCCTCCAGGTGGGCCAGGGCTTCGGCAAAGCTACCGGCGCCAAGCAGGGTGCTGGTGGCGCAGAATATCAGTAAACCAATGTTGGTTGGGCTGAGTGAGGCAGCAGCTGCCGGTTCCGACAGGGGTAAAAATGTCACCATGCCGATACCATAGACTACCAGCATTACCTGGGACGAGGTGAAGTGCACAAGCAGTTGTTTTTGCAAAATCGCATAGCAGGTCCAGCTGATCGCGGCCATGGTGATGAGGCCCATGCCAATAGCGTATGTGTTCAGGCCTTCCAGCATGTCCAGAATTCGGGGGTAAAAAAAGATAATCAGGCCGCCGAGAAATACCACACAGCCCCACCACTGGATACGATTGAAGGTCTCGCCAAAGAACAACACACTGGATAGCAGGAGCAAAATAGTCGCCAGCTGGATAATTACCTGGGTGGCCTCGGGCGTGATATAGCGTATGCCAAACGTGTACAAAAGGTAGTTCAGGGTCAGTAGCGCGCCGCAACCCAGTAGCACCAGGCGCAGGCGCGCGCCGCCAGTCTGATATATACCCCGTAGTTGACGACGGCGGTACAGGAACGGCAGTAGAACCAGTCCGGCCAGGCTAAAGCGATAAAATGTGACGGTGTAGGGATCGAGCTCCTGTAACACGCTTTTGATGGCAATCGGGAACAATCCCCACAGGGTGCAGGCGAAAAAAGCCAGAAACAAACCGTAGCCACGGCGACCCGATATGGTGTGGATGTTACCGGGCCGGGTATTCATCGCTTACACATTAAAGCGGAAATGGATCACATCGCCGTCCTCAACAACGTAGTCCTTACCTTCCAGCCGCCATTTGCCCGCGTCCTTGGCGCCGGCTTCGCCATTACAGGCAATGAAGTCCTCATAACTGACAACTTCGGCGCGAATAAAACCTTTCTCAAAATCGGTGTGTATTTTCCCCGCTGCCTGGGGCGCGGTGGCGCCAATGGGAATGGTCCAGGCGCGAACCTCTTTAACACCGGCGGTGAAGTAGGTTTGTAGATCGAGCAGGCGGTAGCCCGCGAAAATAACCCGGTTCAGGCCCGGCTGGTCCATATTCATTTCGGCCAGAAACTCGGCCTTGTCCAGATCATCCAGTTCGGCGATTTCGGCTTCCAGTTTGTTGCAGATGGGCACGACCTGGGCGCCCTCTTCTTGAGCGAGCGTTTCCACCGCTGCCAGGTGCGGGTTGTCCGTGAAGCCGTCCTCGGCAACGTTGGCGATATACAGCGTGGGTTTCAGGGTCAACAGGCTTAATTCCCTTACTTTGGCCTTGTCTTCGAGGCTGAGATTGAGTGAGCGCAGGGGTTTGGCCTGGTTCAGGTGGGGCAGGAGGTTTTCCAGTACCGCTACCTGTGCGATGGCGTCCTTGTCATTGCCCTTGGCGGCGCGGGTGGCTTTTTGCAGGGCTTTTTCAACGCTCTCCAGGTCGGCCAGGGCCAGCTCGGTGTTGATCACGGAGATGTCGTCCAGGGGGGACACCTTGCCGGACACATGGATCACGTTTTCGTCATTGAAGCAGCGGACCACATGGGCGATGGCGTCGGTCTCGCGAATATTGGCCAAAAACTGGTTGCCCAAGCCTTCGCCCTTCGAGGCGCCGGCCACGAGCCCGTCGATGTCGACAAATTCCATGGTCGTGG
>DLXZ01000214.1:320-2791 GCA_003448675.1 Porticoccaceae bacterium | reverse complement strand
CCGCCGGCACCTTGGTGTACGACGAAGTCGAACAGACATTGTCGATCGAGCGTAAATCAGCTGCCGGGGCCATTGACCGGGAAATCATCTTGCACGGACACCCGCGACCATTGACTCTGGAATTGATGGAATTTCTCCGTTGTGTGGAAGACCGCCAGCCTCCCCTAAGTGACGGACGCGACGCACTTAAGGTCATCGAACTCATCGAGACAGCGATGGCTTCAGACGCCGCATGATGCCCGTACAAGCCGCAGAATTTTCTGCTGAAGTATGACAGCATCCTCTGTACTACCCCTGTTTAACCTTGCTCCGCAGCTCGAGCCGCACGAGGAGGAGTTGTTACAACGGCTGCGGGAAACTTTGCAGTCTCGCCAGTTTATTCTGGGCGATGCAGTAATTCACTTTGAGGAGGATTTTGCCCGCTGGCTGCAAGTAGATCACGCCGTGGCCGTCAATTCCGGCACTGACGCTTTAACCATTGCACTCGTGGCTCTGGGTATTGGCCCGGGTGATGAGGTCATTTTACCCGCGCTGACTTTCGTCGCTACCGCCGAATCGATAATACACGCAGGCGCGCGAGCGGTATTTGCCGATATCGACGCTGCAACCTTCACTATCGATCCAGAAGCTATTGCCGAGCAGATTAACGAACGCACCCGTGCCATTCTCGCCGTACATTTGTACGGCCAGGGTGCAGACATGCAGCACCTGCACGATCTGGCAACTCGCCATAACCTGATACTGATTGAAGACGTCGCTCAGGCCTGCGGTGCCCGTACGCAGGGAAAGCTACTCGGAAGCTGGGGACATGCGAGCGCGTTCTCCTTCTTCCCCACTAAAAATCTTGGCGCGCTTGGTGATGCGGGGATGTTGGTGACCCATGATGAAGAAGTGGCGCGACGCGCTCGCGAATTGCGCAACCACGGTCAGACGAGCCGTGGTCAACACAGGATGGTGGGCTATAACTCCAGGATGGACAGTTTCCAGGGCGCTGTGTTGAGGCAACGCCTACCCCTTTTAACCGAATGGAACAACCAAAGGGCTGCAATCGCAGAGCAGTATGCCCGCCGCCTCGCTGGCGTGCCTGGTGTCACGCGTCCCGCCACAGCACCGGGGAACACCCACGTCTACCAACTGTATACTATTCGAGTACCTGTAGATCGCAGAGAACATATTCAAGCAACCCTGAATCAGGCCGGGATCGAGACCGGCATATACTACCCCACACCAATTTGTCGCCTGGCACCGTATCAACACCTGCAGCGACCGCTTCCCGCTACGGAAGCCGCCACACGAGAAGTGCTGAGTTTGCCCATGTGGCCAGGCCTGTCGGAAAGCGATGTCGACCGTGTCTGCAGCACCTTAAAATTAGCTGTTGAATCAGCGAATAGTAGTTAGATACTACGAGGCTGGTTACACCCAGATTAAAAAGCCCGCGGGCAAGCGGGCTGAAAAACTTAACAAGATTTATCCAATCGCGATCGCATTACAACTTGGCTGTCAGGTCATCACCAAACCCCGGTATCCGTTCGCGGCAACCTCATCACATTTTTCCTTGTAATTCTGCTGTCCGCCTGCATACAGCATAAATGTCCTTTTCTTGGTGGGATCATTAAGATTCACACCCATAAACCAGGAATCGGCTGTCGGAAACAGCGTTCGTTGCGCCGTCTCGTCCACATGGGCCGTCCATTCGTCTTCCGCCTCCACGGTCGGCTCGACCTGATGAAAATTTTGCTTGCGCATATATGCCAGCAAGTCCGTCACCCAATCGACATTTTGTTCGATACACCGCGGAATGTTACAGAAGGTGGCGCCATTATGCGGGCCCACTAGTGTCAGGAAGTTGGGGAAATCGGCAGTCTGCATGCCGAGGAAAGTACGGGGGCCGTTTGCCCACTTGTCTACGAGTTTTTTGCCGCCCTTGCCAGTAATATCAATGCGTTTTAGTGACCCGGTCACGGCATCAAACCCGGTCGCATAGATAATGATATCCAGGTCGTACTGCCGATCACTGCACTTAACACCAGCCGGCGTAATACACTCTATGGGCGTTTCACTGATATCCACCAGATGCGCGTTATCCTGGTTGTAGACCTCGTAATAGTTGGTCTCCAGGGGCACTCGCCGTGTACCGAAGCCGTGATTTTTCGGCACGAGTTTCTCTGCCGTCGCCGGATCTTTGACCCGCTGGCGAATCTTGCGGGCGATAAAGTCACTCAATAGCCTGTTGGCTTCGACGTTAAAAAAGGTATCGTGGAAATTGCCCAGCCAGATGCCAAAACCCGGCTTGTTATACAGGTCTTCAAAAAATGCTTCCCTGTCCTCCTCCGATACTTCCAGGGCGGACCGCGGATCCGCCTTGTGATGAAAGGCGCCGAAGGTTTCGTAACACTCGGCAAATATCTGCTTGTAGTTGGCCTTGATATCGGCCATTTCTTTAGAGGTAATGGGGCTGTTTTTCAGTGGAA
>DLXZ01000214.1:0-171 GCA_003448675.1 Porticoccaceae bacterium | reverse complement strand
GTTTTTCAGTGGCGCACACCACTCGGGCGCGAGCTGGAAAACATATAGTTCGTCGGCTGTTTTCGCGACTTCCTGAATTACCTGTACGCCAGTGGCGCCAGTGCCGATCACACCGACACGTTTGCCGCTAAAATCATTGCCACGCCCACCAAAACCTTCCTTCGGATAGCG
>DLXZ01000105.1 GCA_003448675.1 Porticoccaceae bacterium | reverse complement strand
GCCAGCACGATGGTGTCTAGCTGTTCAGCCTGGAACAAGGGGGCCAGAATGGTCCGCAGCTCCTCGCTGCTTGCCGGCTGGCCGCGTAAAACCTGCTCGGCAACTTCCACCAGCCGGGAGGAACCCACTTTTATCACCGTGCAATGGCTGGCGAAGTCATCGATTAAACGCTGGGTGTAAGCCCGCTCCACCGTCCCTGGCGTACCCAGAAGGCCGATGACCCCGGAGCGGGATAGGGCAGCGGCTGGCTTGATGGCCGGCACCACACCCACTACCGGTGAGGTGAAGTGGGCGCGAATGCTGGGCAGGGCCACCGTACTGGCGGTATTGCAGGCGACCACAATAACGTCGGGCTGCTGGGTTTTGATCAGCGCTCGCAATACCTTGTCCACCCGTTCCACCAGGTAGTCCCGGGTTTTTAGGCCATAGGGAAAGGCGGCGTTATCAGAGGCGTAAATATAATCCTGTCCCGGCAGCCGCTGCCGGATGGACTGGAGGATGCTGAGGCCGCCGACACCGGAATCGAAAACGAGAATACGCCTGGATTGAATCATCATCGGGATTTTACCCGAAGGTTGGGGTGCGAGCTGGTAGAATTCGCGGCTCTTCTATTAATGGCCCATGTTCAGGGCCTGGTTCCGGGATACGTTGAGAACCGATGCAATCGGTAGTCTTTGATTTTGTGCTGGCGACCCTGCTGCCCATCTACCTGGTGATGGGCCTCGGCTACGTGTTGCGGGTTAGCGGTGTACTGAGCGCGGAGTTTCTTCGGGACAGCGCCCGGTTGGTATTTAACTTTGCCGCGCCCGCCACCTTGTTTTTCGCTCTCGCGGGTTCGGCCAAAAGCGAAGTGATCGCGCCGACGTTTGTACTGATCTGCATGGGGCTGCTGGTGGGCCTGACTCTGCTATCCTGGCTGCTGGCGCCCCTGCTGGTGCGAGAGCGGGCTCAGCGAGGCGTCTTTGTGCAGGGGGCGTCGAGAGGCAACCTGCTGGTGTCTGGCCTGGCTTTTACCCACGGGGTCTATGGCATGGAGGGCATAGCCCTGGCCTCGCTGCCCCTGGGTCTGTACATCATTTTCAATAATGTTTATTCCGTGGCGATACTGAAACACTACGACGAGGATAGCGAGCAAGCCCTGGCCCAGTATTGGCGCGAAGTGTTTAAAAACCCGGTGATAGTCGCGGTGTTGGCCGGGGCGCTGGCCGGCTGGCTGGCGATTGATATTCCCACTAGCGTAAAAAATACCGGTGAATTACTGGGTCGCCTGACCGTACCCCTGATTCTGTTTAATGTCGGTGCTTCCTTCGATTTTAAATTGTTGCGCAGCCCCAATGTGGTGGGCTGGTCCGCGACCCTGTACAAGTGCGTATTGATGCCCATCGTCGGTGTCGGCATCGCCTGGTCATTGGGTCTCAAGGGGATGGAGCTGGGTATTATTTTTCTGTTGCTATCTTCACCAACATCTTCCATTAGCGTGGTCTTTGCGCAGATGTTCGGTGGTCATGTGGGGCTGGCCGCCAACATGGTGCTGACTAGCAGTCTGCTGTCCATACTGACAGTCGCGGCGGGACTCGCTTTTTTGCAAACCAGGGGAATGATTTAGTGGACGTGTTAGCCAGCTGGCGGTTGTTTTTGTTATTGGGGCTGCTGATTGTTGTGCCATTGGCGGTTTATGCCTTTCGTCTATGGCGGCGGTTGAAAGCCATGGAGGCCAGGCAACAGGCGACCGAAGCGGCAGCGGCGTCGCGCATCGAGAAACAAAAACAACAGGCGGAGAATGGTTTGCGTATTCTCGCCACGGCCTTGTTGCAGGATGAGTTGACCTTGACCGAGGCCAGTATGCGCATCTCTTATTTGCTGGTTCAGGTTGATGAGCAGGCAGCCGGGAAACAGCGCTACAGTGCTTTTTTTCAGCTGGCTGAAGCCACTGCCCATATTCCCATTCTTGATAAATGGAAGGCTCTGCCGAGAAAGCAGAAACACGCCTTTACCGTGGAGCGGGAAAAGCATGAGGAGAACTTCAAGCCCTTTGTGCTGGAGGCCACCCGAGTCCTGCTTGAGGAGCTTTCCTCGGATCTGGCGGTCGAGATGCAAAGTTGATTGTTCCCTTGGGAGATCCCGATCAGATTTTTTTAAGAATCGCCCCGCATTCCAGGTGGGGGGTGTAGGGAAACTGATCAAACACCGCAAAGTGTGCGATATGGTAAGGACCGACCAGTTCGCTTAGATTTGCCCGCAGAGTCTCCGGATTGCAGGAAATATAAATGATGTTATCGAACTGCCGGAGCAGTGCCAGGGTCTGTTTATCCAGCCCGGCCCGGGGTGGATCGACAAACACCGTCGAAAACCGATAGCTGTCCAGGTCGATATCCTTCAGGCGTCGAAAGGGTCTAACCTTGCCTAGGGCCTGGGTGATCTCCTCGCTGGACATGCGCACGAGCTTGACGTTGTTAACCCCGTTTTCCGCCAGATTATGCAAGGCGGAGCGCACCGAGAGCTTGGCGATTTCCGTGGCCAGGACCCGGTCGAAGTTTTGCGCCAGGGGCAGGGTGAAGTTGCCGTTACCGCAATAGAGCTCAAGCAAGTCACCGCCAAACCCGCGGCTCTTATTCTGAGCCCAGCCCAGCATCTGTTCGTTGACCCGGCCATTGGGCTGGGTAAAGGCGGTTTCCATCTGCCGGTAGTGGTAATCCCGGTTGTTGACCCGCAGGGTTTCGCAAATATAGTCCCGCTCCAGCACCACTTTCTGTTTGCGGCTGCGACCGATAATACCGGCCCCCAACGCGCCCGCCAGATTCCGGGCTTGCTGTTCCCAGGCCTCGTCCAGGGGGCGGTGGTAGAGCAGGGTGATCAGCACTTCGCCTTTCAGGCTGCTTAAAAATTCGATGCTGAACAGACGCCGGCGCAAGGAGTCGCTGGCATTGACCGCCGTCAGCAGAGGCTCCATCAGCCGGGTAATGGTGGTCGCGGCGATCGGGAATTCCTCAATAAGGTAGGGCTTTTTGTATTCGCCGGGGTGATACATGGCGTAGTAGGCCTGGCCCGCCTGTTGCCAGACCTTGAATTCGCAGCGCAGCCGGTAATTCAGGGGTGGTGACTCGAAGACTTCAAAGACGGGAAGGTCGAAATCGGCAAAGCGGGTTTTCAGTCCACTGATTTTTTCCTGCAACTGCGTTTGATAATTTGCCGCGTCGGGCGCGGACTGGGGGGGAGGCTTGGCTTCGGTCACGTGTCGGGTCTGGTTGATCAGGGGCTATAGCTGGGCTGCTATTATAAAGTGCCCTTCAATGGAAAGACTAAAATCCCGTGATTCATACCATCGAAGTCAGCGTCAAGGATCAGGGCCTGCACGACATCACCCCTCAGGTGGTGGAGGTGGTGAACAGCAGCGGCTGGCGGCAGGGTCTGTGTACTCTCTATATCCAGCACACCTCGGCCAGCTTACTGATCCAGGAGAATTACGACCCTTCCGCGCGGCGTGATCTGGAGGCCTGGCTCAATCGTCTGGTGCCCGAGAATGACCCGCTTTATACCCACACGCTGGAAGGCGCTGACGATATGCCCGCCCATATCAAGGCGGCGCTCACGGCCAGTAGTTTGTCAATACCGGTTATTGACAGCCAGCTGGCGCTGGGTACCTGGCAGGGGGTGTTTCTCTGGGAGCATCGTCGGCATCAGGGAAGGCGAAAAGTCCTGATTCATCTGGGGGCCTGAAGGGAGGGCCGGGTTGCCTTGTGTTCGCCGCGCACTGGTTACATAATCCGTGGCCATGCCCTGGTTAACGTTGGGTTATCGATTCGACCGGCGATATTGGCCGTAGGCCAGTGAAGAATAATTATCAGGGCATCAACCGAGAGAAATAGACCAGGCTATCTGCTGGCGTTTGGCGTATTTGTTGACAAGCACCAGCCATAACGAGGAATACCATGTCATATCAACGACCCGTGTTTAAAGAGCAATATGAAAACTACATCGGCGGCAAATGGGTTGCGCCGGCTGACGGCAAATATTTTGAGGACACTTCGCCTATCGATGGTCAGTTGATAGCGCGCGTTCCCCAGTCGACCAGTAAGGATATTGATATGGCGGTCACCGCGGCCTGGAAAGCCGCCGAGACTTGGACCAAAACCACGGCCGCCGAGCGCAGTGTGCTGTTGTTCCGAATCGCCGACCGCCTCGAAGAAAATATCGAACAGCTGGCGGTGGTGGAAACCTGCGATAATGGCAAGGGTATCCGGGAAACCCTCGGCGCCGACTTGCCTCTGGTGATCGACCAA
>DLXZ01000265.1:19788-20049 GCA_003448675.1 Porticoccaceae bacterium | reverse complement strand
ACATGCCCTTGCCGATCTGGGCGTGGCCCGGCAGGCCGCACTCCAGGCCGATGTCCACGTTCCAGTCCTCGTAGGCGCCGATCCAGGCCTGCTGTTTCATCTGTCCCTTGGGCACCATGGCCCCGGCTTCCATGCTGGTATGGATTTCATCGCCTGTGCGATCCAGAAAACCCGTGTTGATAAAGATCACCCGGTCACTGGCCTGACGGATACACTCGGCCAGGTTAACCGTGGTGCGTCGCTCTTCATCCATGATGCCGA
>DLXZ01000265.1:7110-19566 GCA_003448675.1 Porticoccaceae bacterium | reverse complement strand
TCTTCATCCATGATGCCGATCTTAAGCGTCCGTTCCGGCAAACCCAGGGCCTGCTCCACCCGCGCGAACAGTTGGACCGCGAAAGCCACTTCATCGGGCCCATGCATCTTGGGCTTGACGATGTAAACGCTGCCGGCTTTTGAATTACTGTAAGTGCCGCTGCCTTTCAGATCATGGATGGCAATCAGCGAGGTGATCATCGCGTCCATGATGCCCTCGGGGACTTCCTGATCGCCGTCGAACAGAATCGCCCCGGAGGTCATCAAATGACCCACATTACGGACCAACAACAGACTGCGCCCAGGCAAGATGAGCTCACCGCCATCCGGCGCGGTGAAGACACGGTCGGGATTCAGGCTACGGGTAACCCGGCTACCACCTTTGTCAAAGGAATCACTCAGGGTGCCTTTCATCAGACCCAGCCAGTTGCGATAGGCCTGGCATTTGTCCTCGGCATCGACACAGGCAACCGAGTCCTCGCAATCCTGAATCGTGGTGACGGCTGATTCGAGGACAATGTCCTTCACACTGGCGACATCATCTTTGCCAACATAATGCTCAGAATCAAATTGAATTTCTATGTGTAACCCATTGTTTTTTAACAATACAGAGTTGGGTTTATCCGGGTTTCCGGTATAACCCACCAACTGCTTTCCGTCGCTCAGTCCTACCTGGGAGTCCGCACCGGTAGTGACGACCAGACTGCCGCCTTCTATGCGATAGGCCCGTGCATCCACGTGAGAGGCGCCCGCCAGCGGGCAGTGGGCGTCGAGAAACCCCCGCCCGTAGGCAATGACTTTAGCGCCGCGCACCGGGTTGTAGCCTGGCCCGCTGTCCGCGCCGTCGGCTTCGGAAATGACATCGTTACCGTACAGGGCATCATAGAGACTACCCCACCGTGCGTTAGCGGCATTGAGAGAGTAGCGGGCGTTGGTGATGGGCACCACCAACTGTGGCCCGGCAATGGTGGCAATTTCAGGATCAACGTTTTCCGTGGTGATACTAAAAGGCTCCCCGGTGGGAACCAAATACCCAATGTCGCTTAAAAACTGCTTGTACGCGATATGATCATGAGGTTGACCAGCCCGCTCCCGATGCCAGCTATCGATTCGCTGCTGAATCTCTTCACGAATCGCCAATAGCTCCCGGTTGCGGGGAGTGAGGCTGGTTATAATGTCCTCGAAAGACTGCCAGAAAGCATCGACCTCTATTCCCGTACCGGGAATGATCTCATCGTTTACCAGGGTCCATAGCTCACTGGCTACCGATAATCCACCAACCTGTATTCGCTCACTCATAGCTTTGTTCCCGCTCATGAAATTCAGACGGCAAACGACAGCGCTGCCATCGTTTTACTGGCGACTGATTCTAAACCCCGAGGGATAATTTAGAAAATATATCGACGTTATTATCGCTATTCATTTGCTGAATTATGGCTTAACTGTCGCCCCAGCTCGACCACCAGACGGCGAATCCACTGATGATAGGGATTGTGTTGCAGCAGCGGACTCCAGGCCATTTTTAGCTCAAAACTGGGAATCTCGAATGGCGGCGGATGCAGGCAAACCCTAGAATTATCCCGCTGCAAACGCGCCAACTGACTGGGCAAGGTAGCGATCAGATCCGCCTGCTGGGAAAGCAGCGCCGCCACCAGGTAATGGCGGGGAAAAACGGCGATATGTCGCTGCTGGCCGATAGCCTTGAGCGCCTCATCAACCCAGCCAAGGCGCTGGGAGTCCTGGGGATTCATACCGACGCTGGCCCCCATGCCGGTTTTGCTCACCCAGACATGACGACTGCTCAGATAGTTATCCAGGTTAAAGTCTTTATTCAGAGGGTTATCGACACTTAACAGACAGGAGAAATCGTCTCGCCACACCGTCGACTGATGAAAGGATTCCGGTATCTCGTCAAAACGGTTAAGCAGCATATCCACCCGCCCCTGCTCCACGTCTTCCAGGGCCACGTCCGATGGCGTCAATACATCGAGGGTAATATCCGGCGCTTCCTGGGCGAGCCGACTGAGCAGCAGGGGAATAAGCGTTGATTCCGCATAATCGCTGGCCATTACCCGCACCACCCGCTTTGCGGTGGCTGGGTCAAATTCCCCTTTAGGTTCAATAGCCCGCTCAATACTGGCCAGAATATCCCGAACCTGCGGTTGTAACTCCAGGGCCCGCTCCGTGGGGGCCATCCCTTCACTGGTACGGATCAGTAAGGGATCATCCAATAAGGTCCGCAGCCGCCGCAGGCCGTTACTCATGGCTGGCTGAGTGATCCCCAGGTGGGCTGCCGAGCGGGTGACATTACGCTCCCTGAGCAATACGTCGAGATACACCAGCAGATTAAGATCGACGCGAGAAATATTCATAGCAAAAATGACCGGCTGTGAAATGATTGAAAGAACGAATCATTCCACAGCCCCTGCTTGATAGCCAAGGGCAAAATTAACCGGAGTTCGCCACGCATAGAGCGGCCCTAGGGTTTCGCCCCGTAAATCGTGGTCTGCGGATAAAAGCCATACCAGGCAAACCAGTAAGCCACCATCACCGGAATATCTCTGCCCACCTCATCCAGAGCCCGCAGGCTTTGCGACTCCACCGACCGGATCAAACGGATGGTCCACTTACCGATTTGATCCGCAAATTCACCGGAGGTTTTTGGCAACGCTGAAAATGGATAGGCCCCGGCGAGCCCATCTATCAGCACACCGTCCACCTGCTCCTTGGCCGGGTAGGCGCTATCGCTGTGGGCCACCGGAAACCAGCTGATATCCGAACTGATATAAGACTGGGAGGAGTCCTGGATGTAATCAAAACCAAGGCCCGTATCAAAAGACAGCAAACGCGAATCAGGATATTGCCGAAGCCACTCACCCCAACTGGTATGTTGGGTCGACAGCAAGGCCAGCTTCTCGCCTTTATCTGTCAGCTCTTGCGGCCTGCATACGAAGTTGCGACCACAGCCATTCGGTTTGCCGGTCGTCGAGCAGCACATCGCTGTTGTAGGGAAGGCCCGACACACCAAAACTCAGGGCCTGATTGGGAGCAGACGCGCGAAACACCCTGCCACTGCCGCACAGGGGGCAGAAAGTCACCACCCGCAAACTCCTGCCATGGAGCGTCGATAACGCTTAGCGTTCCCGGTTAGAATTAACCCCAGCGTTCCAGCTCCACACCGTCGACCATCCCCACGGAGAAGCTACCATGGCGAGCATGTACGAAAGCCTCACCAATGAGCACATTGAATTTATCAAGCGGCAACATATTTTCTTCGTCGGCACCGCCGGCAAGGAAGGCTATATCAACGTCTCGCCCAAAGGCATGGACAGTTTTCGCGTTCTCAACCCCAGTCGAATCGTCTGGTTAAACCTCACCGGCAGCGGCAATGAAAGCGCCGCTCACGTGCTGGAAAATGGCCGCATGACCATTATGTTCTGCTCCTTCGACGAGGAGCCGCTGATTATGAGGCTCTATGGCACGGCACGGGCAGTCCATCCGAGAGATCCTGACTGGGAAGAAATGCTCGAATTATTTCCCGGTTTTGTCGGCACCCGCCAGTTTTTCGAGCTTCAGATTGAACTGGTCCAGACCTCCTGCGGCTATGCGGTGCCCTACTACCAGTTAGTCGATGAGCGCCCAACCCTGGAAGACTGGGCAAAAAAGAAAGGCCGCAAAGGTGTCGAGCAGTATTGGAAGGACAACAACATTAAGAGCTTGAACAATAAAGATACCGGGATTTTTGAGGTGTAGGAGTTCAGCATCGCAGGAGTTCAGCGTCGCCCTGACAGTTGCCGACTCCTCGGATAGCCTCGTTAGGTCGGGCCCAATTCATGAGCTTGGCCTTCCAGATACTGTTGCCCTCAAGCAAGGTTTCCACTGGTAAATACAGATAGCTCGCTACCGACGCGCTAACTCAATGCAACGCCCACTCGCCCAATCTCGGCACAACCACTAAGACTAATATCTACCACCGGGTTAAACTGCATTATTAGCCTGGCAAACACAGAGGCACGCCTCAGTATCGAGCAAATTCGTGGCTAGTCACTCAGGTATTGTCAGCCGCTTCGACGCGACCACCACCCCATTGCTATCGGCATAAACATATTCACCAGGGATAAACGTCACGCCACCAAAGGTGACCGGGATATTGTAGTCGCCGATGCCTCTTTTATCGGTTTTCAGCGGCACGGTGGCCAGGGCCTGGACGCCGAGATCAAGGGTTGAAAGGGTGCTTACGTCGCGGATGCAGCCGTAGATAATCACGCCCTGCCAGCCATTTTTGACGGCGCTTTCGGCGATCATATCGCCGAGCAGGGCCTTGCGCAGCGATGCCCCGCCATCGACGACCATAACCTTGCCCTGCCCCGGCGTGCCCAGGTATTCCTTGACCAGTGAATTGTCTTCAAAGCATTTGACGGTGACGATTTCACCGCCAAAGGCTTCGCGGCCTCCATAGTTGGAGAGCATGGGTTCCAGCACGCGCACCAACTCCGGGTTTTCATCACAGAGGTCGGGGGTAATATCGGTCATTCTTTATCCTTTGGTTACAGGTTGAGCTCCCGGCTGTTTGCTCAGTAAAGCACGGTCGCCATGACAGCAAGCTCATATAATTAAATGCCTTCATCGTTGATCAGCATCCGGGCATTGTATTACATCCGTCGGCGCTCTAATCTTCAGCCCTCATCTACACCCGCGATTTAGTCTTTGGCGGACATAATGTCTTCAACCCTCGCTCCAAACATTGTGGATTTCCCCTATCGGGAAGATGCTGAAGTGCTCTTTATGGCGATCCGCGATATGCCCGATCCGGTCTGGCTCGATAGCGGCAAGCCCCGTTCTCTGCAGGGTCGCTTCGATATTATCAGCGCCGCGCCCCTTGCCGGGTTGCAACAGAGTAGGAGTCAAGCATCACTCACACGAGGCTTTACAGCCCTGGCGCCGGACGACCAACCTTTTCTGGCGGCGCAAGACCTTCTCAATGAGATCGGCGCCATTGACCCCGACTCAACCAGCCTGCCGTTTAACGGCGGCTTGCTCGGGTATTTTTCCTACCCTCTGGGAGAAAGCCTGCAGCTTGACGAAACAGCTAGGGAGCGCGGTCTTTTCGTCACGCAAAAACAACTTGCGCTACCGAATCTTCGTCTGGGGCTTTACACCTGGGCGCTGATATTGAACCACCAGACCCACAAAGCCTGGCTGGTGTTTCACCCCGCCTGTGAAAAAGCGCTGCGCCAGGACGTGATTTCTCGCTTGAACAGCATCCACGAGGAGCGATCTACCCGGTGTTCTCATTCAGATTTCGTCCTTATCGAGCCCTTTAAGGCCAGCAGCACCCCGGATGATTATCGGGCCAGGCTCAAGCGCATTCTGAATTACATCGAAGCTGGCGACTGCTACCAGGTCAACTTCGCCCAGCACTTTAGCGCCAAATACACAGGCGATCCCTGGCAGGCTTACCGACGCTTGCGAGCGGCCCTTCCCTCCCCCTTCAGCGCTTACCTGGGCTGGGGCGATCAGGCCCTGCTGTCCCTGTCGCCGGAGCGTTTTATCAAGCTCTCGGGCCGGCAGGCAGAGACGCGCCCGATCAAAGGCACCACAGCCCGAGGTTCAACCATTGAGGAAGATAGAGTGCGCGCCGTGGCACTGATGAATAGCGCCAAGGACAGGGCCGAAAATCTGATGATTGTCGATCTACTGCGCAATGACCTGGGCAAAAGTTGTGTGCCTGGCTCGATCAGGGTGCCGGGGCTGTTTCAGCTGCAGAGCTTCGCCAACGTCCACCACCTGGTGAGCACGGTCACCGGTACTCTGAGCAAAGACAAATCCGCATTCGACCTATTGAACGCCTGCTTTCCCGGTGGCTCCATCACTGGCGCGCCAAAGAAAAGAGCCATGGAAATCATTCGCGAGCTGGAGCCGGTGGAGCGCTCGGTCTACTGCGGCAGCATCGGCTATATCAGCGCCTGTGGCCACATGGACAGTAATATCGCCATCCGCACCATGGCGGCCGATGGCAATCAACTGCACTGCTGGGGCGGTGGCGGTATCGTCGCGGACTCGGATATCGACAGCGAATATCGGGAATCGCTGACCAAAATTCAGTTACTCATGGATACCCTTGCGGGCTAGGACTGCCAGGTTTTACAGGGACAGGTCGCGAACACTGGCGTTAATAAAAGCCTGCTTGAGGTCTTCGTAGGAATGCACGGCGGGAAACTGGGGAAATTCCTTAATCACGTTATCCGGCGCGCTAAACAGGATGCCAGCGTCGGCCTCGGCCAGCATGGTGGTGTCGTTATAGGAATCACCGGCGGCGATAATCCGATAATAGAGTGTCTTCAGCGCCAGTACGGCCTGACGCTTGGGATTCACCTGACGCAGACGGTAATCCACCACTTTGCCGGCTTCATTAACTTCGAGTTTATGGCAAAGCAGCGTGGGAAAGCCCAACTGACGCATCAGTGGCTGGGAAAACTCGTAAAAAGTATCGGATAGAATTACCACCTGAAAACGCTCCCGCAGCCAGTTGGTGAACTCCACCGCGCCATCCAGAGGTTCCAGCCGGGCAATAACTTCCTGAATTTCCCGCAGCCCCAGGCCGTGCTTATCGAGCAGGGCCAGACGTTGCTTCATCAGCACGTCGTAATCGGGAATGTCGCGAGTGGTGGCCCGTAATTCATCGATGCCTGTTTCCTCGGCAAAAGCGATCCAGATTTCGGGGATAAGCACCCCTTCGAGGTCGAGACAGGCTATTTCCACGGTTTAATACTCCAGGCTTTTAGTACGGGAACAGAGTTACAGGCTTGGTTAAACGGCGGCCACTCTACTGAACTGGTCGATAACGCGCAATGGTGAAGGCCCCATTAGCGCAGCGTTTAGTATTCTGGCAATTCGATTCCAGAAAAAAACTCTTCCAGTTTGTCCCGCGAGCTGATGGCGCAGGCCTCATCGACGATATCGCGGGTCAAATGCGGCGCAAAGCGTTCGATAAAATCGTACATAAAGCCGCGCAGATAGGTGCCCCGCCGAAAACCGATACTGGTGATACTGGGCTTGAACAGGTGTTTAGCCTCCAGGGCCACCAGGTCTTCGTCAAGCTCCTGGTCGTAAGCCATGTGGGCGACGATGCCGATCCCCAGCCCCAGGCGGACATAGGTTTTGATCACATCGGCGTCCGTGGCGGTAAACACCACCCGGGGCTTTAGCTCCTTTTGCCGAAAGGCTTCATCAAGCCTGGACCGACCGGTAAAGCCGAATACGTAGGTCACGATGGGATACTCGGCCACATCCTCTAGGGATAGTTCTTTTACCCTGGTCAGAGCGTGATCCCTGGGCACCAGAATGCAACGGTTCCAGCGATAACAGGGCATCATCAGCAGGTTCTGAAACAGATCCAGGGCTTCCGTGGCGATGGCAAAGTCCACCTCCCCTTCCGAAGCTGACTGGGAAATTTGCGCCGGTGTGCCCTGATGCATGTGCAGGGCGACATCCGGGTAGCGCTCAATAAAAGATTCAATCACCGACGGCAGCGCGTATCTCGCCTGGGTGTGGGTAGTGGCGATAGACAGGCTGCCCCGGTCGGGGGCGCTGTGTTCCTGTGCAAGCTGTTTGATGCTTTCGACCTTGCCAAGGATTTCTCCGGCGATTTTCAGGATAGCCTCACCACCGGGGGTAATACGCGTCAAGTGCTTGCCACTGCGGGAAAAAATCTCCACGCCCAGCTCGTCTTCGAGCAGGCGAATCTGCTTGCTGATACCGGGCTGAGAAGTATAGAGCGCCTGAGCAGTGGTAGACACGTTGAGATCGTGGTGGGCCACTTCCCAGATATATCGCAATTGCTGTAGTTTCATATCATCCTGACCTAGACATCATTGATCTAAGAATAGAGATAGCTATTCCGACAAAGCATAGTGCTTAATTCTGAAACTTACCAGCGCTGAGCGACGGACTTGGTTAATAAGTTGGTCACCTACTCGTTCACTACCCCGTGGGGCACATGACCGGTGGCGACATTCTGGCTGGCGGACTCACAGTGCTGAAGTTGATCATCAAAAAACACATCCGCGCCATAGGATTTGAGAAACTCGCCCTTGTCGAGGCCGCCGAGAAACAGGGATTCATCGATACGGATATTCCAGTCACGGAGAGTCAGCACCACCCGCTCGTGAGCCGGAGCCGAACGTGCGGTAACCAATGCGGTTCTAATCGGCCCGGTCTCCGGGGGAAACTCCGCCTGCAATCGATGCAATGCCTGAAGAAAGTTTTTAAAAGGCCCGCCACTGAGCGGCGTTTTGGCGGAGGCTTTTTCACTGCGGGTAAATGCTTCCAGGCCCTGCTGCTTGTAGACACGTTCCGCCTCGTCGGAAAACAGAACCGCATCGCCATCAAAGGCAAAACGCAATTCATTGTCGCTGGAACGGGTTTGCGAAGAGGCCAGCAGGGTAGCCGCCGCGATGCCATGATTTAAGGCGTTGGCCACGTCCTCCCCGTGGGTGGAGAGAAACAGATGACAACCAAAAGCGCTGACGTAGCGATAAGGGCTCCTGCCACCGCAAAAAGCCGCTCGGGAGATATTCAGGCGGTGATGTTCGATGGAATTAAATATCCGTAGTCCAGTATCGGCGGAATTACGCGACAGGAGGATGATTTCCACGCGGGGTGAATCAAAACGTTCGTTAACCCGCAGGAGCTTTTGCACTAGAGGAAATGCCTCTCCCGGCTCCAATGGCTCTGCTTCTCGCTCAATCTGGTATTGGGAATAGGCAGTCAGGCCCTCCTGCTCAAAGACCCGATGACTATCCCGTAGGTCAAACAGGGCCTGAGAGGAAATCGCGATGACCAGATTATTTTCAAGATCCTTCGGCAACGTTCCGCCCTCGATATTTGACACTAGGACAGCCAACTATAGGCCTGGTTATTGCTGACTTGCAAACCACTCTCGAGTCAAGCGAAACACCACCGGACTTAACAGCACGAGAGCGATTAAATTGGGTACCGCCATCATCGCATTGAGCGTGTCAGCCACCAGCCAGGCCACACCCAGGCCCTTCGTAGCGCCGATAAAGACACCAGCCACCCAGAGCAGCCGGTAAGGCACAATCACCCTGGTGCCAAACAAAAATTCCGCGCAACGCTCTCCGTAGTAACTCCAGCCGACGATGGTGGTGAAAGCGAACAGTACCAGCACCACAGCAACGTATTTATCGCCTAAATTCGGCGCTACAGTTGCAAACGCCGATGCCGTCATGGACGCTCCCTGAGCCTGGCCAGTCCAGGCATCGGTAACCAAAAGGGTTAGACCCGTGAGGGTACAGATCACGAGGGTATCGATAAACGTCCCGAGCATGGCGATACTGCCCTGACGCACGGGACTGTCGGTCTTAGCCGCCGCATGAGCAATGGGCGCGCTGCCAAGGCCGGCCTCATTGGAAAACACACCCCGAGCCACACCCATGCGGATCGCCACCAGCACTGCGGCGCCGGCAAAGCCACCCTGGGCGGCAGTCGGTGAAAAAGCAGAAACGAATATCTGTTGGACAGCGGCAGGTATCTCGCCGATATTGGCTATCAGTACCACGCTGCAACCCAGCAGATAGGTTATCGCCATAAAGGGCACGAGGCTTGAAGCCAGAGCCGCAATACTCCGTATTCCACCGAGCAAGACCAGCCCTACGAATAAAGCCATGACAATAGCGCTGACCAATTCGGGAATAGCAAAAGAAGATTTCAATACCCGGGCGACTTCGCTGGCCTGCACGGTATTTCCAATACCAAAGCCCGCCAGCATGCCGAATACAGCAAACAGTCCGGCCAGCCACATCCAGCGCCTCCCCAAGCCGTTTTTAATGTAGTACATGGGACCGCCGACCTTACGCCCCAGTTCATCGGTCTCCCGGTAGTTGACCGCCAGCACCGCCTCGGCATATTTGGTCGCCATGCCCACCAACGCCGTGCACCACATCCAGAACAAAGCACCCGGCCCACCGATGCCAATAGCCGTGGCCACACCGGCAATATTGCCGGTACCGATAGTCGCGGACAGGGAAGTCATCAACGCTGCAAAAGGCGTAATATCGCCGCCGCCTGATTCCTTATTAAATAACTGACGAAAGCCAAAGATCAGTTTGCGCGTCGGCAAAAACCGCAGACCAATGGTCAGCCAAACGCCGGTGCCAAGAATCAGCACCAACATGACCGGGCCCCAGACAAAGGCGTTGATGTCCCCGACGATTTTTTCGAACAAGACAATCTTTCCTTAACTATCAGTTTTTCTATTTGTTACACGGCCAGCTACGCACTCTGGTTTCTCCACGATCAGCTGATGCTAACAAAACCCCGTTGCGCCATCAGACCGAAAATGCCGCCGGTATGAATAAATACCAGGTCTGACTCGCCCGCGAATTCGCCGGCGCGAATTTTTTCCAGCATGCCGTGAAAGGCCTTGCCGGTATAGACCGGATCCAGCAATAGTCCCTCCAGCGCAGCTATCTCGCGAATCGTGGCAAATACTTCTTGATCAGCGCGGCCGTAACCCGGCCCAACAAAACGGTCATCCACCTGGACATGAAGGTCATGTGAATTCAGGGGCACATCATAAAGCGACCGCCAAAGGGCAATATCATCGTGCACTTTCCTTTGGAAATAGCCTGCGTCGTCACACACAGCAATGCCGGTCACCCGTGTCTCCAGCCCGTGCAGGGCGGCCCCGACACTCAATCCCGCCTGAGTACCGCCCGAACCGGTCGCGTGAATAATACTAGCAGGAGCGATTCCCGCCTGCCTGAAGTCTTCGAGCAGTTCCGCCACGCAAGCAATATAACCCCACACCCCGGTACCATCGCTAGCGCCGGTAGGTATGGTATAGGGCCTACCTCCCTGCCGGCGATAATGTTCCGACCAGTGTTCAAATAGCGACGACAGATTTTTCTGATAATCTTTTTTGTCGTAAAGGGAAACTTCGGCGCCGGCCAGATAATCGAGGAACAGGTTACCATCGGGTGTGCCGTTTAAAGGCGCATCTTCGGGAGTTTCGCGGCGCAACAAAAGGTGAGTCTTCAAGCCCAGGCGAGCACCGAGCAAAGCCGCGGCGCGACAGTGATTGGATTGCACCCCGCCACAGGTAATCAGCGTATCGCTGCCCTGCTCCAGCGCCCTGGCCAGGGTAAATTCCAGTTTGCGCACCTTGTTGCCGCTGACCGCACACTCACTGAGGTCGTCGCGCTTGACCCATATTCTGGGTCCGCCCAACTGCTCGGATAGCCGATCCAGAGGCTGCAAGGGAGTTGGCAGGCGCGCCAGTGACAGGCGCGGGGGGTAGCGAAACGGGACCATGCTTACTTGTATGCCCGACCGGAGCCGGAACCCTGTGAAATTCGCCTGAGCTTAGCGGATGCCCAGGCTGAACATCAACCACCCCGCCATGAAATGGCCACGTCAGTGATTAAATGGCTTTGATGGTGCCTTTGGGTAATACCGCATGCACAGCGGAGCGCTGAAATTTAAGCTCAACGGTATCGGACACTTCCAGGACGATATATTCGCCCTCGATTTTGCCAATCTTGCCAAGAATTCCGCTGTTGGTAACCACCTCATCGCCCTTGGCCAAGTTCGACACCAAAGTCCGGTGTTCCTTCTGACGCTTGCGCTGGGGCCGGATGATCATCAGATACATAAACAGGAACAGGCCGCCAAACATGACCAGTGTGATCAGCGGGTTGGGCTCGCCGGGTGCCTGAGCGGGCGCCGCCATCGCGGCAGGAATAAAAAAAGACATGGAAAGTGCTCCGTTAGCAGGGAGTAATTAAAGGATCAGCCGAGGTTTTCTCTCACCCAGACCAAGGCATCTTCGTGGTGGGTCTTGGTTTTCACCTTGTCCATCACGTGCTTGAGTCGACCGTCCTTGCCGACAATAAAAGTGGTGCGCAAAATGCCCATAAATTCCCGCCCCATGAACTTTTTCAGGGCCCAGACACCGTATTTCTCCGCGATGGCGTGATCTTCATCCGAGAGCAAGTCAAAGTTCAGGGACTGTTTGTTTTCGAAATTGACCAAACGTTTTACCGGGTCGGGACTGACGCCAAGAACCACGGTATCCAGCTTGTCAAAATCCTTGCGGGTATCACGGATACCACAGGCCTGAACAATACAGCCTGGAGTCTGGGCCTTGGGGTAGAAATACAGCACGACGTTTTTCTTATCACGAAAATCCTTCAGGGATATTTTCTCTTCCCGCTGGTTCTTCAGGGTAAAAGCCGGCGCCAGGTTACCGATTTTAGGAAAAGCCATGGTCGAGTCCTCTCAAAGAATGTCCGTTATGAACACTACGCGCTTAGGGAAGCAGGTGCTGAACCGCGTCGCGCTCTTCTTTTAACTCCTGCTCGGTGGCGGTCATTTTTGCGCGGGAAAAATCATTGATCTCAAGACCCTGAACCACTTCCCAGTCACCGTTTTTGCA
>DLXZ01000265.1:656-6841 GCA_003448675.1 Porticoccaceae bacterium | reverse complement strand
CCCATACTGATCCAGTCATTATCGGCGGTGCCACTTGCCCAGGTGCGCATATGGCCAATAGCGGCATTGGCCGCGGAAGCCGCACTGGAAGCGCCGCGCGCGCTGATAATGGCCGCACCCCGCTGCTGTACCGTGGGGATGAATTCGTCCTCGTACCAACTCTGGTCCACTTTATCGATCGCCACTTCGCCATCAACACGGGCGTGATAGAGATCAGGATACTGAGTGGCCGAATGGTTGCCCCAGATGGTCATATGACTGACCGAGTGAATCGTGGTGCCGGTCTTGATCGCCAGTTGGGTCATCGCCCGGTTGTGATCCAGGCGAGTCATGGCGGTGAACTGGCGCGGGTTGATATCAGGGGCATTGCGCTGGGCGATCAGGGCATTGGTATTGGCCGGGTTGCCGACCACCAGCACTTTGATATCACGACTGGCGTTGTCGTTTATGGCCTTGCCCTGGGTGGAAAAAATCGCGGCGTTAGCTTCCAGTAGATCCTTGCGTTCCATACCGGGCCCCCGGGGCCGGGCACCGACCAGCAGTGCGTAATCCGTATCCTTGAAAGCCACATTGGCGTCGTCAGTGCAGACCATACCGGCCAATAGCGGGAACGCACAGTCTTCCAGCTCCATGGCTACCCCTTTCAGAGCTTCCAGAGCCGGGGTGATTTCCAGCATTTGCAGAATCACGGGCTGATCGGTGCCTAGCATTTCGCCAGCGGCGATACGAAACAGAAGAGAATAACTGATCTGGCCTGCCGCGCCAGTGACGGTAACACGTACGGGTGATTTCACGAAGAACTCCAAAACCAATGTAGAAAATAAGCGCCGCCATTATACGGATTTGACCGGCCTTTTCATCCGGTCCGGGTATCCAGACATTTTTGACCTTGCGGCTCTCCCAAAAGAAGATCGACCAGGCCAAACCCGAAGGCAACAAAAACCTAAAAACTCAGGCGCTCAGGCCCTGGTAACGCTCCGCCAGCGCGGCATAAAGCAGATCCTTGAACTCGGGCCGGGCCGGATCAAGGGCGACTACCAACTCGGCAAGGTGCTCATTGTCTTCCCGTCCGGCCCAGGTTTTGCGGTAAGTACCATCCTGGTAGCCGTGATCCTGGCGGAAGAAATTCAGCACATTTTTACCGATATACTGGCTATACAACTCGTCAAAGGATAAGCCCACATCGCTTAGCAGGGAAGCAAACTTGCGCGGATCAAAACGCTGGTGTTGCAGGGTATCCGAGGCAAAAACTTCCAGGTTACGGCGAAAATCACCGGCAGCGGGAAATCGCGTGAGCGCCGGCGCCAGCCGACTCGCTAGAGCCTGGTAGTCACCGTCACCACCGAGCAGATCGCTCATACCAAAGTGCCAGATATCCACCAATTCCAGTTTCACCTGATCCAGCTCGGGTTCCTGTTTCTTCCACCATTTCCAGCCGTAGTGATCGAGCAACTCAGCGCATTCCACCCAGATGGCCCGGTACCATTCAAAATTCTGCTCACGCCACCGTGAATGAACACGGGTGTTCATGGCGTCCTGCATTTCCAGCATGATGACGAGCTGTTGTTCCAAGGCCTTTTCCTGTTTAGCGATTTACCGGGTTTGGTGGTGACTCACCCGCCTATCTTAAACAAACGATCAAAATTTGCATTGGTAGTCTCCGCCAGTTGCTCCACGGAGATGTTCTTCAATTCCGCCACACACTGGGCCACGGCCGGTAGAAACTCCGGGTGGTTCTTTTTCCCTCGATAAGGCACCGGCGCCAACCAGGGCGCGTCAGTCTCTATCAGCAGGCGATCCAGGGGAATTTTCTTCACGGTTTCACGCAGGGACCCTGCGTTTCTAAACGTTGCGATCCCGGATATCGAAATATAGAAATTGAAGTCCAATGCCGCCCTGGCCATCTCCCAGCTTTCTGTAAAACAATGGAGTACGCCAGCAAATTCCGGATCGACATAATCCCGTAACACCGCGAGGGTTTCATTCTGCGCCTCGCGGGTATGCACTATCAGGGGCTTTCCGCAGGTACTAGCAACCTGTGCGTGAATAACAAAGCTCTGCCGCTGCCACTCCCGATTATCTTCCCCGTAGTGGCAATCGAGACCAGTCTCGCCAATGGCAACAACATGATCCCGTTGCGCGACCTCCACCAGATCATCGTGACTGGGCAGGGGCACCGCCACGGGTTGTAATGGGTGCACTCCCACTGAGGTGTAGACGCCATCGACGCCGCCACCCAGGAGATCATCAAGACACTGGGCGGATTTCAAATCCGTCGCCACGGAAAGAAGGCGACCGACACCCTGTTCCCGGCAGTGACGCATCAAAGCCGCGAGGGAGTTATTGAACCGGGATAAATCAAGATGATCGAGGTGACAGTGGGAATCGGTAAGCAGCACGAGGAAACTCGATTTAAGGGATTTGGGCAGTCATTAGTGGGCAAACATAGGTGACAAACTGGTCTTTATTACCGCTACTAGGCGAGTAAAGACTGGATATAAAGCAAACAAGAGAGCTTAAAAAGCCCACAGCTTAAAGAGATTAGGATACCGCCTTACAAAGTATTGGTCGGCCGATCACTAGAAAGCAAACCAGCCAACAGAGTCTCGATCTTGGGCACCAGAGTTTCGCTCACTTCCTCGGTGAATTCGATGCCGACACCCTGCTTCCGGTTCCTGGACACCGCGACCGGATTTACCCAGACAATTTTTCCAGCCAGCGGAATTTTATCCGTCTCATCCACCAGTTCCAGCAAGACGAACACGTCATCCCCCAATTTGAATTCCTTGCGCGTGGGGATAAACAGCCCACCTCTTTTTAGAAACGGCATGTAACAAGCGTACAGTTCTTCCACATCAAGCAATGCAAGATTGAGAATCCCACTTCGAATGCCACCACTGCCATTTTTCATTTATAAGACAGTCCCTTTAATTAGCGCTCTTGTTCACTACCGCGGGATTTTACCCCACATCAGGCGCTGACAATAGACCTCGCGTGCTGCCAACCCATCAACAATTCTTCCATGAATAACTGAGGGTTGGGGTTGGCCTTGCTCATCGCCAGGCGTTTTGCCGCCAGCAGCTGATCCAGAAACTGGAAAAGGCTCCGCTCTGGCGGTTTGCCCGCCTCGACCTTGCCACGAATATCTCGCAACTGCCAGGCCAGCAGGTACTCAACAAAATCCAATGGCGTCAGCGCTTTCAAGGCTTCAGCGGCCTGTACGGGTGTAGTGCGGTTACAAACAATACTATCCATTACCTGCTCTAGCAATTGCAGCTCTTCCCCCATGCCGGTCTGTGCAATGCGCAAGGCCGCGAGGGGGCGACCAGCGGCAAGCTCAAGCAGCCTGTCGATTTGTTCGCCACCCGCATTGCCCTGTAACCAGGAGTCAACCTGAGTGCGCGACGGTACTGGAAACAACATTGTCTGACAGCGACTGCGAATGGTCGCCAGCAGTTCACCTTTTTGATGATGCACCATCATAATCAGCGTCGCCCCACCCGGCTCTTCCAGGATCTTGAGCAAGGCATTGGCCGCGCTCTGGGTCATGGCTTCGGCAGGGTTGACTATGACGATTCGCCAGCCATTGAGCATGGCTGTTTTGGTGGCGAAGGTGATGAGTTCCCTGATCGTATCGACGGAAATCGCCTTGCCTGTCGCCGCCGGTTCTACCATCAGGAGATCTGGGTGGGAGCCGGCCTCGAATAGCTTGCACCCCTTACAATCGCCGCATGCATGCCCACCCCGGGGCTCCAGGCAGAGCAGTCGAGCAGCGAGCGCCAGGGCAAAATCCAGCTTTCCCGTCTCGTCAACGCCACTGAAGAGCATGGCATGGGGTAATTTATCGGCATAAATCAGTCGCTCCACTCGCCGCCACTGGGTTTCCTGCCAGGGATAGGGTATCAGAGCGGGCTTTCGGACGTTATCGCTGTTATTCACGGGTGCTTACCCTGGAAAGCGGGTATCTAGCACCCGTTTTATTGTTTCGGCAACCGAAGCGGGGGACTCGCCGGCATTGACCAGGGAGAAACGAGTCTGATCGTCTTTCATTCGACAATGGTAACCCTCGCGCACGCGCTCGAAAAAGGCTAGATCCTCCCGCTCAAAACGATCTAAACCGCCTCTTCGCCCTGCCCGCTTTAAACCAACCTCAGGGTCGACATCTAAAAGAATGGTTAAATCCGGTGCGAGGTCATCGTGAACAAGTTTGGCAAGTGTCAAAATGCTGCCCTCGTCCAAACCCCTACCAGCACCCTGATAGGCAAAAGTGGCATCGGTAAAGCGATCACACAACACCCAGGCGCCGCTGGCCAGAGTCGGCCTGATTTTTTCCGCCAGATGTTGGGCGCGAGCGGCGAAAACCAGTAACAACTCGGTTAAAGGCGCCATGTCTATCGCTCGATGGGCCAAAAGCAGTTCGCGCAATTCCTCTCCCAGGCTCGTGCCGCCTGGCTCCCGGGTGCTGACAAACTGGACCCCGCGTCCTTTTAGCCAGTCTTCAATGACCGCTATACAGGTGCTTTTACCAACTCCCTCGGTACCCTCCAAGGTAATAAACTTTCCCAACATATCAGCCTTTCCCACCACCGCTCGCTACAGCATTCACTATTCCTGCCCTCAACCCTTGGGGCTGGAGCGATAAGTTTTTTTTCGCTGCTCAATCTGGTATTTGCGCACAGCTCGATTGTGCTCTTCAAGTGTGGCGGAAAAATAATGGCTGCCATCGCCCTTGCCGACAAAATAAAGTGCATTGCCCGATTCCGGATGCAAGGCTGCTTCCAGAGCAGCTACGCCAGGGTTGGCGATAGGCGTGGGCGGCAAGCCCGCACGCGTGTAGGTATTGTATGGCGTATCCTGACGCAGATGACGACGTGTCAGATTACCGTTAAAGGATTTACCCAGGCCATAAATCACGCTGGGATCGGTTTGCAGTAGCATATTCTTACGCAAACGCGCGACAAACACCCCGGCAATCCGCGCTCTCTCCGTGCCAAGACCTGTCTCCCTGTCAACAATTGAAGCCAGTATCAGAGCTTCGTAGGGATCAGCCAAAGGCAGGTTTTTTTCGCGCTGCTCCCACAAGCGAGCGAGCTCGGCTCTGCGCGCATCAAAAGCCCGCCTGAGGATGGACAGGTCGGTATCACCAGCCGTGTAGGAATAAGTATCCGGCGCGAACCAGCCTTCGGGGTTGTCAGTGGCAAGACCCAATTGACGCGCAATATCAGCCGCATTGCGCCCTGCCAGACTCTGTTTCAGTTTACTGGTTTCGGCCAGGATGTCCCGCCACTGGCTAAGCGTTAGCGCCTCGGGAAAGGTAATGCTATAGCGCTGCACGTCGCCGGCACCGAGCTTCTTCAGCATACTGCTAGGCGTTTCGCCTTGGGCCAGGCGATATTCACCAGCCTGGATAACACCAACCCGGTTGATCCGCGCATAAATTCTCAAGGGTATGGCAGAGCTGAGCAAGCCTTCTTCCACCAGAGTACTGGCCAATGAATTGATCCCCCAACCAGGGGGAACCACCAGTTCATAGGCTTCGCCTTTGATACTCAGCGGTTTACCCATGATTCCACCCAGCCACCACCAGCCACCGGCCGCCAAAGCCAAAAACAGAAAAGCCCCAATGATGATTAAACGGCGAAACACGGGTAGAGCCTGTTAAGTTCAATTTGCAGATCGCGACTATTGTCACACAAAGCCGCCCCTCCTCTGGGCGACCACTGGAGCTCTCCGGATATGCTCTCAACGGGGATAATGCCCCTGACAGCATTACAGATAAATATCTCATCGGCAGCCGCCAGTTCGACCAGCGTTACATCGCGGCATTGCACAGCCTTCCCCAGCAAGGGCAACACCCGTTCCAGCAGCAGGGCGCGCATGACGCCGGCAACCCCGGCGTTGTTCAATTGAGGGCTTAACCATTGGCCATGGCAGTACAAGAAAATATTGCTGCTCAGTGCCTCAATCACATTACCACTACTATCCAGCAGCAAGCCTTCTTTCTCATCAGCAAGCTCCACCGCGGCCAGCACCTGGTCAAGACGATTCAGATGTTTGATGCCCGCCAATCGGGGGTTCTGGGGTAAGCGATAATCACAAACCTGAAGTGCAATGCCGACCTGCTGGGGCGGGCGTTCAAAGAAATACAGCAAACAACGGGGTTCCGCCACCCCTTCTTCCAGACA
>DLXZ01000265.1:0-477 GCA_003448675.1 Porticoccaceae bacterium | reverse complement strand
TGCCCTTCTTCCAGACAATAGCGATATCCTCGCTTACCGATCCCTGCGGTGAGCACCAGCTTCACAACACCATCAGCGGGGAAATGCTCAAGCGCGGAATGAAGGTGTCGCCGGATAAGGTCCTCTTGATAAGCGATACCCAGTACTTCCGCGCCTCTGGCGAGACGTGCCAGATGCCGTTCAAGCAGCGGAATTGCCCCCTGCCATAAACACATGGTCTCGAACAGACCATGACCGAATTGCAGTGCGCGATCGTGAGCTAAATGTGCGGTGGCCGGAACACCATCGATTAACAAGGTATGCATAAAATTGCTGCGGTGCGCTCAGCAACTACAGGTTTGTATTCACCCCGGACACCTGCCGCTAACACAGGCTGCAAAAAGCCTCTGGAGAGCGGGTCCAGGTGCAAGGGGGTAAGAGAAAGGGAAACCGCCCGGCAGCACCGAGCGGTTGAGACAACGAGGAGGATTAATTGAG
>DLXZ01000099.1:6433-7018 GCA_003448675.1 Porticoccaceae bacterium | reverse complement strand
CGGGAGGATCACCTGATTCTGCTCGATGAATTATGCGAAACCATGGAGCATGGCTCCCTCTGCGCCATGGGTGGCTTGACACCATCGCCAGTGCGCAGTGCGGTGAAACACTTTCCCGAGGACTTCGGCGGTTGAATGACAGGCGGACCGGCCGAGCGAGAGGATCAGAATATGCTGCAATATTACGAACCTGAAAAAGATTTTGGCACGCCGGCGAGCCTCGCTACCGAAGTGGTCAGCCTCAATATCGATGGTGTGGAGATCCAAGCATCATCCGGCACTTCGGTCATGCGCGCGGCAGCGGAAGCGGGGATCAAGATTCCCAAGCTCTGCGCCACCGACTCCCTGGAGGCCTTTGGCTCCTGCCGCATGTGCATGGTGGAAATCGAGGGGCGCAAGGGTTATCCCGCCTCCTGCACCACGCCGGTGGAAAACGGCATGGTGGTGCGTACGCAAACTGATAAAGTGGCGGGACTGCGCCGTAATGTGATGGAGTTGTATATCTCCGATCACCCGCTGGATTGTCTGACTTGTCCCACCAATGGCAATTGCGAACTGCAGGACACCGCTGGCGAAGTGGGTTTG
>DLXZ01000099.1:1830-6208 GCA_003448675.1 Porticoccaceae bacterium | reverse complement strand
CACCGCTGGCGAAGTGGGTTTGCGGGAGGTGCGCTACGGCTATGAGGGTAATAATCACCTGAGTGCCGAGAAAGACCAGTCCAATCCCTATTTCACCTTTGACCCGTCCAAATGCATTGTCTGTTCCCGCTGTGTGCGAGCCTGCGAGGAAACCCAGGGCACTTTTGCGTTGACTATTGACGGTCGCGGTTTTGAATCCAAGGTCAGCCCTGGCCAGAATCAGGCCTTTATGGATTCGGAGTGCGTGTCCTGCGGTGCTTGTGTTCAGGCCTGTCCCACAGCGACGCTGACGGAAAATTCCATCATCAAATACGGCCAACCGGAACACAGTGTCATTACCACCTGCGCCTACTGCGGTGTGGGTTGTGCCTTCAAGGCCGAAATGCGTGGTAATACCGTGGTCAATATGACGCCCTGGAAGGACGGCAAGGCCAATGAAGGTCATTCCTGCGTGAAAGGGCGGTTTGCCTTTGGTTATGCCTCCCATCCGGATCGCATTACCAGCCCCATGATTCGCGACGCGATAGATCAGCCCTGGCGGGAGGTAAGCTGGGAAGAGGCTTTTACCTTCGCCGCCGGTCGTCTTCGGGATATTCAGCAAAAACATGGGACCAACAGTATTGGCGCCATCAGTTCCTCCCGCTGCACCAACGAAGAGGTGTGGCTGGTGCAAAAAATGGTACGAGCGGGTTTTGGTAATAACAATGTCGATACCTGCGCCCGTGTGTGTCATTCGCCCACGGGTTATGGGCTGAAAACTACCCTTGGCGAATCAGCTGGCACCCAGGCTTTTGCCTCCGTGGCCTATAGCGATGTGATTATGGTGATGGGTTCCAACCCCACCGATGCCCACCCGGTATTTGGCTCGCGCATGAAACGCCGCCTGCGCGAAGGCGCCAAACTGATTGTGGTGGATCCACGGGAAATCGAGCTGGTCTCCGCGCCCCATGTTAAGGCTGACTACCATTTACAGGTGCGCCCAGGCTCCAATGTGGCTTTTATTAACGCCATGGCCCATGCAATCGTCACTGAAGGTTTGCAAAGTGAGGATTTCATCCGCGCGCGCTGCGAGTGGCCCGCCTATGAGCAGTGGAAGGCATTTATCAGCGCCGAGGAGCACTCTCCGGAGGCCACTGAAGCGATCACTGGTGTGCCTGCCCAGGCACTGCGTGAAGCAGCGCGACTCTATGCCACTGGTGGTAACGCTGCGATTTACTACGGCCTGGGTGTGACCGAGCATAGCCAGGGTTCGACCACCGTGATGGGCATTGCCAACTTGGCCATGCTCACCGGCAATATTGGCCGCGAAGGCGTGGGCGTCAACCCCATGCGCGGGCAGAACAACGTTCAGGGTTCCTGCGATATGGGCTCCTTCCCCCATGAGTTACCAGGCTATCGCCATATCTCCGATGCCGAGACCCGTGGGCTGTTTGAGCAGGATTGGGGTGTAAGCCTGCAAAGTGAGCCGGGTCTGCGGATTCCCAATATGTTCGACGCCGCCATCGATGGCGACTTCAAGGGGCTCTACTGCCAGGGTGAGGATATCGCCCAGTCCGACCCCAATACCCATCATGTGGAAGCGGCGCTGACCTCCCTGGAGTGTCTGATCGTGCAGGATCTGTTCCTTAACGAAACCGCCAAATACGCCCATGTTTTCCTGCCCGGTTCGTCCTTCCTCGAAAAAGATGGCACTTTTACCAATGCCGAGCGCCGGGTCAGCCCGGTGCGCCAGGCCATGCCGCCCCTGGCGGAGCTAGCTGACTGGGAAGTGACCCAGGGCCTGGCCCAGGCTCTGGGGATGGATATGAACTACGGTCATCCCCGGGAAATCATGGCAGAGATTTCCCGCCTGATGCCCACCTTTTCCGGCATCGATTACGACAAACTGGATCAACGGGGCAGTATTCAGTGGCCTTGCAACGACGAGGCGCCCGAGGGAACCCCCACCATGCACATCAATCAGTTTGTGCGTGGCGAGGGTTTTTTCGCCATTACCGAGTTCGTGCCCACTGAAGAGCGAGCCAGCCGCAAATTCCCCCTGCTGCTCACTACCGGGCGGATTCTCAGTCAGTACAATGTGGGCGCGCAGACCCGCCGCACCGCCAATAACCGGTGGCATGATGAAGATATTCTCGAAATTCATCCCCACGATGCGGAAGAGCGGGGTATTAGCAATGGCGACTGGGCTGGCGTCCAGAGCCGGGTCGGAGATACGGTCTTGCGGGTCAGGGTTAGCGAGCGGGTCCAACCCGGCGTGGTTTACACCACTTTCCATTTCCCCTTTTCCGGCGCCAACGTCATTACCACGGATAATTCGGACTGGGCCACCAACTGCCCGGAATACAAGGTGACCGCGGTGCAGGTTAGCAAAGTGACTGCCCCATCCTCGTGGCAGGATCGTCAGCAGAAGTTTAACGAACAGCAGCTCGCATTCTTGCGGAGGGCGCGCGAGCATGAAGAAGAAACCAGCCAGGCCGGATAATGATTCGGCCGATAGCGCGCCGGTAGATAAATTCGAGAGTGTGTCTAAGCCGGTTCTTGACTGGCGATCTGAGTCGACTAGGGAGGTCAGCGACGCTATCGTTCGTGAGTCAGCGGTGGCGCTGGTCTATAACGGCATTTCCCATGTGGTAATGATGGCCACGCCGGTGCATCTCGAAGACTTTGCCCTGGGTTTCAGCCTTACCGAAGGCATTCTCACCAGCCCCGGCCAGCTCTATGACGTTGAAATCCAGGATCATGCACAGGGAATCGAAGTGGCCCTGCAGATCAGTGCCGAGCGTTTCGCTGCCCTGAAATCCGCTCGCCGGAACCTGACTGGACGCACCGGTTGTGGGCTATGTGGCGCTGAATCCCTGGAACAAGCCATACGAACGCCCGAGCCTGTGTTCGCTCGCCATGTTTTTTCTCATGACGGAATCGAACATGCGGTGCGTTATCTGGAAGTGAACCAGCCGTTGCAGGGTGTTACCGGGGCAGTCCATGGCGCCGCCTGGTGTGACAATCTGGGCAATATCGAGCTGGTTCGTGAGGATGTGGGGCGACACAATGCTTTGGATAAACTATGTGGGGCCCTTGCTAGTGGTTCGGGGGGGTGGGGTTTGTTAGGCAGTGGTGGTTTAGCTGAAGACGGCCATTTTGTCCTGATATCAAGCCGCGCCAGTTATGAAATGGTGGTGAAAGCCGCCTGCATGGGCGTGGAAATGCTGGTGGCTGTTTCAGCGCCAACCCAGCTGGCGGTTGAATTGGCTGAAAAATTAAACATCACCCTGGTTGGCTTCGCTCGCCCGGGTCGACATATGGTTTACACTTGCCCGGATCGCCTCCGATAACCGGGTTAGCAGGGTATTTCCGACAAGTGCTTCAAAGGGGAGTGGTAGCGTAGTGGCAAAACATAGCGTTGAGCACCTGATAAAAATGGTCAATCAGATTGCCCAGAGTGTCCCGGCCGCGACACCTGAGGCCAAGGCCGAGGCAGCGGCGGCTCATATCGACAAGTTCTGGACACCTTCGATGAAGCAGCAAGTTTGCGAGCAATTGGCTGGTGTTGAGGGGGCGCTCACACCGCTTGCGGTTAAGGCCTTAAAAAACTTGAGCAGTAACCAGTAATCGAGAGACTGCATGCGCCATCTGGGTTTCTTTCCCGACACCAGTGAATTTTGCCGCTGATAGGGTCAGCGACTTTGAGCACCCGTTCACTTGATTAATTAGAGCGGTGTCGCTTATTCGTAATTTAATGTGTGAACTGTTTCACATTATGCCGATTTTAGGCGGTTAATGTGACCGTTTGTCGGTTAAGGCTCGCCGCGTGCAAGCGATAACCAACAAACCGTATTACAGTGTGTACCGCACTCATTCTTTTGGCTTCTAAATTAAGGGTTTGGATCATGGATGGTTCTTCAGAGGTTCGGCCAGCACAACTCGACCGGGATATTGCAGTTCTATCTATGCGGCGCCTGTTCTTCGGCACGGGGATTACGGGTGCGGTTTCTCTGATGTTAGTGCTGATAGGCTCGTCTAGAACAGGTGAAGCGCAATACACCATCTGGGTGGTTGCGCTAGCATCGGTATTTTTTGCGCGTATCGCCTCTTTTTTGAATATCAAAAGAACCTTCGATTGCGAAGGTCTTACGCCACAATTGCAACATAAATTGATGGTTTCGGGTTTGTTATTTGCCCTTTCCGACGGCTTGATCTGGGCCTCCGCCAGCTGGGTGGTCTTCGCGCTGCTGGATGTCAGCCTCTATGCCGTTATGTCATTAACGCTTGTCGCTGTTGCTTCTTTTGGCTTGATTTATATGTTTCAACCGAGAGCTGCGGCGGTGGCCATGAGCCTGGCCAGCGTGCCCCTGTTGGTATTTCCTTTTGCCGATACAGG
>DLXZ01000099.1:0-1664 GCA_003448675.1 Porticoccaceae bacterium | reverse complement strand
GATACAGGTAATGAAGGGTTTTATGTGGCTGCTCTGATTGGGATTTTAATTGGTGCGATTTGTCTGGGTATTTACGAATTAAAACGCCATATTTTTGATTATCTGTATAAGAACGGTGAATACGAGCAGATGGTAGAGGCGCACAGGTTAGCGGAACAAAAAGAAAAAGAAGCAAATTTTATTTTTACACAGCAATGGGAAAATACACCACTGGCAGCGATTCAGTGGGATAGACGGTTTCGTATAACTCGCTGGAATCCAAGCGCAAGGGAAATATTTGGTTATAGTGAGCAAGAAGCAGTTGGGCAATCATTGGGCCTGATTTTCATGCCTGATGATTTCGAGAAGGTGAAGAAAAAGTGGCGAGGCATTTGGAGTAGCAAAAAGGGTGGCCGAAGCGTTAGCGTTTGTGTCAACAGGGAAGGCAAGAAGGTGGATTGTGAATGGCATGACTCGGTGCTAACCAAAGATGGTGGTGCTTTCGGTATTACTTCTTTTGTGGAAGATATTTCATCTCAGGTCAAATCAAAGAAAATCATAAAAAGTCAGGCAGATTTTGACTCTCTGACGGGTTTGCCGAATCGTCGTCAGATGATGAAGAAAATTGAGAGATCCATCGCTAACTGCAAAAATACACAAGAGTACTCGGCGCTGATATTTTTGGATCTCGATCACTTCAAGGACATCAATGATACTCAGGGGCATGACGTCGGGGACATTGTACTAAAGGCTTTCGCACAACGCTTGAAAGTGATGGTCCGACATAATGATACGGTTGCTCGATTTGGTGGCGATGAGTTTGTTGTGCTGGTTGAAGGTTTGGGTAGAAATCGTAAATCCGCGATGGAGAACGTCCAGCTTGTGGCAGATAAGCTACTTGTCACCGGAGAGGGTCTCTGCAAGATAGCCGGTGTCAACTACGATCTGGATGTCAGCGGTGGCGTTGCGCTTTTTAACAGTTCGGTATCCGATGCGGGTGAATTACTAAAAAGCGCTGATTTGGCGATGTACCAGGTTAAACAAAATGGTCGGAAAGGGATTTGCTTTTATGATGAATCCCTAAGTCTTGAGGCTGAATATCGGGTTGAAGTTCAACGCAGTTTAAGGGAAGGCCTTGAAAAAAATGAGTTTGAGTTATATAGCCAGCCCATTGTCGATATAAAAGGCGAGCATAGGTTTTTTGAGACGCTGCTGCGCTGGCGGCGTGGAAAGAGAAGTATAGTTCCTGCGGCTGATTTTATAGATATTCTCGCAAACTCGCCGATGATCCTGAACGTCGGTTATTGGATAGTGGAAAATGTTTGTAAAAATATTAATCAACTGCGTGAGCGGAATCTCTGGGGGCAAGGCAGTGCATTTTTTGTGAATGTAAGCCCCAAACAATTAAGCGACGGTGATTTTTCCAAAAGGGTGAGGGAAATACTCGATGAAAACGGTATATTGCCGGAATGGATTGTTATGGAGATTACCGAAGAAAGTTTGATTGATCGTTCCGATCACGTGATTAATCAGTTAAACGAATTGGTGGGCTTAGGTGTGCGTGTGGCGCTGGATGACTTTGGTACAGGCTATTCGTCGTTGGCCCTGCTGCGGGATCTACCGATACAGTTTTTGAAACTTGATAAGGAATTTGTACGCAACCTGGAAGAAGATCCAAATAATCA
>DLXZ01000101.1:4981-6606 GCA_003448675.1 Porticoccaceae bacterium | reverse complement strand
CAGGCGCAGAGAATGCACTCGTAGAGACCGTCCAGTTTTTCCCTGTCTTCGATGGACTGCAAGCGCTCAATGGCCGGCGCCGGCGTTTCGTTTTGCAGGAAGGGTTTGATTTTTTCGTACTGGGCGTAGAACTGGCTCATATCAATAACCAGATCACGGATCACTGGCAGACCCGGCAGTGGGCGTAAAATCAGCTTGTTATTGCTCACGCACTCGGACAAGGGCGTGACACAGGCCAGGCCATTTTTACCGTTTATGTTGACGCCATCTGAACCGCACACCCCTTCTCGGCAGGAACGTCGAAAGACCAAAGTCGTGTCCTGGGCTTTCAATAACTCCAGCACATCCAACACCATCAGGTCCTTGCCTTCGGTATCGACCTGGAAATCCTGCATATAAGGCGCGTTGTCCTGCTCCGGGTTATAGCGATAAATACTGACTTGAAGCATTTGTCTATCCGTTAATCTGGTTGTGCTGGCCTTAAGGAGGCCACCGCTTTAATCAATCTACCAACCCACCGTTCAAAGTGACCAATGGAGCCAAAGGCATCGGGGTTAGTAAGTTCGTGCCTTGGGCTCAAAGGCCGGGCGGGTGACCGGTGCGAAGTTTACTTGACGCTTACCCACTGACTTATCACCGGGAAAATAGAGCGAATGACACAGCCAGTTATCGTCATCACGATCGGCAAAATCTTCACGGGCGTGGGCGCCGCGGCTTTCCTTACGTTCTTCCGCGGCAATAGCCGTTGCCTCGGCTACTTCCAACAGATTCTGCAACTCCAACGCCTCAATACGCGCGGTGTTGTAGGCATTGCTCTTATCTTCGAGACCGACATTTTCAATACGGCCCCGCAGATCGGCGAGCTTCTTAACGCCTTCCTGCATAAAATCACCACGGCGAAAGACGCCGAAGTGGTTTTGCATAATGGTCTGCAATTCCTTGCGCAGGCTGGCCACGGACTCACCACCGCTATTGGTATTGACTCCGTTGAGACGCGCCATCGCTTCATCAATATCGGACTCGGAAGCCTCGCGCAGATCAATACCCTCCCGCAAGGCTTTTTCTATATAGAGCCCCGAAGAGCGGCCGAAAACCACAAGGTCGAGTAGTGAATTGCCGCCCAGACGATTGGCTCCGTGCACCGAGACGCAGGCTGCTTCACCACAGGCGAAAAGGCCTTCCGCTATCTCATCCTGACCCTGCGCATTCCGCGTAAGTGCCTGACCATCCACATTCGTGGGAATACCACCCATCATATAGTGACAGGTGGGCACGACCGGCACGGGCGCCTTGACTGGGTCAACATGGGCAAACGTCTCTGATAGTTCACAGATCCCTGGCAAGCGGCTGTGCAGCACCTCCTCGCCCAGATGGTCCAATTTCAGGAATACATGGTCACCCTCGGGGCCGCAACCCCGACCTTCAAGAATCTCCAACACCATGGAGCGGGCGACCACGTCGCGACCAGCCAGATCCTTGGCATTGGGGGCGTAGCGCTCCATGAAACGCTCGCCATCTTTATTGATCAGGTATCCGCCTTCACCCCGGCAACCTTCGGTCACCAAAACGCCCGCACCGTGAATACCGGTGGGATGGAACTGCCACATCTCGATATCCTGAACCGG
>DLXZ01000101.1:1766-4699 GCA_003448675.1 Porticoccaceae bacterium | reverse complement strand
GTGGCCAGCACCGTGGCCTTGGATTTAATGTAAACCACTTCGCCGGTTTCGATCTCAATGGCGATCACGCCAACAACAGCGCCGTCCTGGTTTTTCACCAGATCAACGGCAAACCATTCATTAAGAAAAACCGTGTTGTTCTTGAGGTTATTCTGATACAGGGTATGCAGTAGCGCATGGCCGGTGCGATCCGCCGCCGCGCAGGTGCGCGCGGCCTGCCCGCCATTACCGAAGTCCTTGGATTGCCCGCCAAAGGGGCGCTGGTAGATCCGGCCAGACTCGGTGCGGGAAAACGGCAGACCCATGTGTTCCAGTTCAAACACCGCTTCCGGACCCACCGAACACATATATTCAATGGCATCCTGATCGCCGATATAGTCCGAGCCCTTGACTGTGTCATACATATGCCACTGCCACTGATCATTGGGATCATCACTGGCGATGGCGCAAGTGATGCCCCCCTGGGCGGATACGGTATGAGAGCGAGTAGGGAAAACTTTAGTGATAACGGCGGTCTTGTACCCGGACTGAGCCAGTTGTAGCGCCGAGCGCATACCGGCGCCACCGCCGCCAACAATTACACCATCGAAGCTAATGGTTCGAACTCTTGCCATTCGATCAAGTCCCCCAGAGGATGGCAATCGCCCAGACCACGTAAGTCAAGGTAACGGCGATCATAGCCAATTGCAGAAAAACCCGGATAGGCGTCGCCTTGGGTCCGAGCAAGCGAACAGTCACATAGTCAGTGAGCACCGCCCACATGCCGATCCAGGCATGGGCCGCCAGTGATAGCACCGCGAACAGGCTCAACAAACGCACCCAGAAGCCCTGATGCAATCCCTTCCAGTCGTTGTAATCCACTTCCCCCGCGCTCAGCAAGTAACCGACAATGAACACCAGATAGACAGCCATCACCACGGCGCTAACGCGTTGCAGCAGCCAATCGGAGAGGCCGCTGCGACCAAAACTCGTTACATTCTTTACAGCCATATCCACGCTCCGCTCAACACCGCCAGAATCACTCCCCCGACGAGAACTATTTTTGCCCCCCGGGCACCGCCCTCAAGGGTCTCACCAATGCCGAAGTCCATGATCAGGTGGCGGACACCCGCGAGCAAATGGTAGCCCAGCGCAGCCAGGATTCCCCAAAAAACCAGCTTGACAAGCGGATGAGCCAACTTCTGTTTAAGGGAATTAAAGCTTTCTTCCGAAGCCAGACTGGCATCAAGCGTCCACAGCAGAATACCGGCGGCGACAAACAACACGACTCCGGAAATGCGATGGAGAATCGAGGCGTAGGCCGTAATCGGAAGTTTGATGGTTCCGATATCGAGGTTCACAGGTCTATTGTCTTTCACGATCAACGGTGCCTTTTATTAAACATTCAGTCTATGTATTAAAACGGTCTGCTATATCTGGTGATCCGGTTTTTCAAATCAATCCAGGCTTTCAATCAAGCATACCTTCCATCTTTAATCGCCACACAAGCAACAGAAAATGCAGGGCGACAAATTAAAGCCCGCCATCCTAATCCTTGGTCGCACTATATATGCCCATCAACCAAAACAACTGTTCAAACAAGTTGCAGCTAGAGTCAGGGACACTGACAAAAGGGCGTCAACTTAAGGGCGTCAACTTAAGCGGAAGGCCTATCAAAACCCGCCAAAACAGCGTTTCGACCACCTGACATATTCAGTCTTAACCAACCACAGGCAGTGGGCTTTAGGCCGGCGGCAGTATAGGTGTAATGATAAGCGATTTCAACGCGACGCCCCATAAAACAAGTGCTTGAAGCACACCTGCGGCCAGACAATTATCACCGGACCAAACAAGCACTATAGCGGTGCGTGCAGCCCGAAAAATAGTCGATTATGGTGCGTGCGGTTGACGTGCCTAACACTTACCCCGCAGCCAAATTGACAAAACCGCATCCAGAGATATAGTCTGCCGCCCCTGTTCAATTCATAGCATTCTCAGGCCCACATAAACGAACTGGCCACCTTTTATCAGGAGAAACCCATGACAGACAAAAAAGCCGTTCTCAGCATTGATGGCCATGACAACCCCATCGACTTACCACTTATGTCAGGCACGCTGGGCCAGGATGTCATTGATGTCGGCTCACTGACCGGTAACGGCGTTTTTACCTTTGATCCCGGGTTCACCTCCACTGCCTCCTGCGAATCAAAAATTACTTTTATTGATGGCGATAAAGGCATACTGCTGCATCGCGGTTACCCCATTGAGGAGCTGGCTGAGAAGTCGAGCTATCTTGAAACTTGCTATCTCCTGCTCAATGGCGAGTTGCCCGACGCCGAGCAAAAGACTGAATTTGAAAGTATTATTTCATCCCACACCATGGTCAACCGCTCCATTGAGCAGTTCCTTTCCGGTTTCAGCTATGACGCCCACCCCATGGCAATCATGTGTGGCGTGGTCGCCGCAATGTCGTCCTTTTACCACGACTCACTGGATATTACCGACCCCACCCACCGCATGATCACCGCCCACCGGCTGATCGCCAAAATGCCGACACTGGCGGCCATGTGTTACAAGCACTACGTCGGTCAGCCTTATATGTATCCGAAAAACCAAATGAGCTATTCGGAAAACTTCCTGCATATGATGTTCGGCACACCCTGCGATGAACCCAGGGTTAATCCCGTACTGGCCAAGGCCATGGACCTGCTGTTCCTGTTACATGCCGACCACGAGCAAAACGCCTCCACCTCGACCGTGCGCCTGGCCGGCTCCACCGGTGCCAATCCCTACGCCTGCATCGCTTCCGGTATTGCCGCCCTGTGGGGTCCGGCACACGGCGGCGCCAACGAGGCAGTGCTGCAGATGCTTAACGAGATCGGTGACGAGTCCCGTATCGAGGAATTCATCGCGCGCGCCAAGGACAAGAACGATCCGTTCCGCCTGATGGGCTT
>DLXZ01000101.1:1537-1745 GCA_003448675.1 Porticoccaceae bacterium | reverse complement strand
CCGACCACGAGCAAAACGCCTCGACATCAACCGTACGCCTGGCCGGCTCTTCCGGCGCTAACCCCTTCTCCTGTATCGCCGCGGGCATCGCGGCACTGTGGGGTCCCTCCCACGGTGGAGCCAATCAGGCGGTGCTGGAAATGCTCAATGAAATCGGCGATGAAAAGCATATCGACGCTTTCGTTAAAAAAGCCAAGGACAAAAACGA
>DLXZ01000101.1:982-1264 GCA_003448675.1 Porticoccaceae bacterium | reverse complement strand
GCCACCGGGTCTACAAGAATTTTGATCCCCGCGCCAAAGTCATGAAAAAGGCCTGTGATGACGTACTGGCGGAACTGGGCATCGAAGACGACCCACTACTGAAAATCGCCAAACGCCTGGAACAAATCGCCCTCGAAGATGATTACTTCGTCAGCAAAAAACTTTACCCCAATGTTGATTTTTATTCTGGCATCATTATGAAAGCACTCGGCATTCCTACCGAGATGTTCACGGTTATCTTTGCCACTGGACGCACTGTCGGCTGGATTGCACACTGGAACG
>DLXZ01000101.1:544-791 GCA_003448675.1 Porticoccaceae bacterium | reverse complement strand
TTGCACACTGGAACGAAATGATTAGCAACCCGTACAAAATTGGTCGACCAAGGCAGCTATACACCGGGCCGGTTCAGCGGTCAATTCCAACCATGAAGAATCGTTAATTAAGCTTTGGTAAGTACCCACATTGTCCTTAAATTAAAAAGCGGCCTACCGGCCGCTTTTTAATTTAAGTCTTTTTTTTAAGATAGCGTGTACAACCATAAAACTGTTTTGTTTTAAATTGCGCCTCCACTACATGCTA
>DLXZ01000101.1:0-290 GCA_003448675.1 Porticoccaceae bacterium | reverse complement strand
ATTTCATTGATTATTTTCTGTTTCAGCGCACTTAACGGCCTTCAGGTATAGGATAGCCATAATGAGGAATGTGGCTCTACGTAAAACCCTTACCAAGCCCCAATAGACAGCCGCAACATTTTCGCTTGAGTGACTCTAAGTTATTCACCAAAAATTAGCGCGCATGCGTACGCCTGTCAGTCCATGACTTGCGCTTCGGGCACTTTGGCTCACTCCTGACTTTAATTGAGGCATAAAAAAACCCCCGCTTTAGCGCGAGGGTTTTCTATTTGGTGGAGCTAAGCGGGATC
>DLXZ01000184.1 GCA_003448675.1 Porticoccaceae bacterium | reverse complement strand
GGTTATGATCTCCACCGTCGTGGTCGTCGTGCTCACTCATAACCTGGCCCTGGGCGTCTTCGTTGGGGTGTTGCTGGCGGCCATGTTTTTTGCCAACAAAATTGGCCGCTATATGGCGGTTAAAAGCCACGTGGTCCCCGTGGAAGGAATACGCGAGGGAGAGCGGGAATACAAAGTGGTGGGTCAGGTTTTCTTCGCTTCCTCCGAACAGTTCGTGCAATCCTTCGATTTTAAGGAAGTGCTGGAGCGCGTCACCATAGATGTCAGCGATGCGCATTTCTGGGACATCACAGCCGTGGCGGCGCTCGATAAAGTGGTGCTTAAGTTTCGCCGGGAAGGAGCCGAGGTCAATCTGGTTGGCATGAACGAAGCCAGTGCGACTATCGTTGATACCTTTGGTGTCCATGATAAGCCGGAAAAAGTTGAGCAAATGCTTAATGCGCACTGACGTCCCTGGTACATATTAGCGGGAGCTCTCGAGAGAGTCAGCTGCCACAGAGGCAATAAAAATGATGAACGTCGTTAGCTGTATAGACGGTTCCCCAGGGGCGACTGCCGTGTGTGATGCTGGTGCCTGGGCCAGCCAGAGAATGAGCGCGCCACTTCAATTACTCCATGTGCTGGATAAACCCGAACCACCTGCCCGGAGTGATCTTTCCGGTAGGCTCGGTGTTGACAGTCGTGAGCAATTACTCGATGAACTGGTGGAACTCGACGCCCGGCGTAACAAGCTGGCGCAGGAACATGGCAAGCTGATGCTCGAAGCCGCTGTAACCCGCGTGCGGGAGCAGGGTTCCCACGATGTTTCCGCTTTTCAGCGTCACGGCTCTCTGCTGGAAAACCTGCTCGCATTACAGGACGACACCCGCCTGCTGATTATGGGTCGTTTGGGCGAAGGACACGCGGGACAGGCGATGGCCGTGGGTAGCCAGCTTGAGAGCGTGATTCGCGCCTGCCACAAACCTATTTTGATTACCCTCGATCAATTTGCCGCACCAGACAACTTTATGATCGCCTTTGATGGCCGCAGTGTTACTCAAAATGCGCTGGATACGCTTATCGCCAGCCCTTTACTGCAGGATCTGCCCTGCCATTTGGTGGCGGTCAATAACACCAGTCTGGATCGTGGGCCGGAACTTCAGGCCGCCGCCGACAAACTCATTCACGCCGGCTTCACGGTCAACGCCACCGTCCTCCAGGGTGAGATGCGGGCAGAAATTCTGCGCTACCAACAGGCGCATAATATTGAGCTGATGGTTATGGGCGCCTATGGCCATTCCCGCATTCGGCGCCTGTTTCTGGGCAGTAATACCATTGAAATGATCAGCGCCAGCACGATTCCGCTAATTATTGTGAGGTAGTGATAGGGTGCATCGTCTTAAATAACCACCGAGAATTTATCCTACCCTGCGTTCCTGGATTCTCCGGTTATACAATGGTGCTTTTTATTTAACAGCGACGAACCACTATGCCTTACTACAAACACCACGTTTTTATGTGCACCAACCTGAGGGAAGATGGCCGCGCCTGTTGTCAGGATCACGACGCCACGGAACTGCGGGGCTATCTGAAAAAGAAGGTCAAGGAAGCCGGTATGGCGGGACCCAAGGGTGTGCGGATTAATAACGCTGGTTGCCTCGACCGCTGTGCCCTCGGGCCGGTAATGGTGGTGTATCCCAACGAGACCTGGTATCGCTATCGTTCAAGGGAGGATCTTGATGAGATCTTCGACAGTCACCTAAAAAATGGCGTCAAGGTCCAGCACCTGCGTATCTCGCCCAAATCCGATGACTAGCTGCCCACCCACAGGTCGCGCTTTTTTCGATTAATAGCCTATACTCCAAGTGGCTCGGATGACCTAAGCAGGGCCACGGAAACGGAGGATGACAATGGAGAGTCGCAATAACAATAAGCTCGACAGCGGCTATGTGGTGAACGCGGTACAGGATGTGCCGGATCTGCGGGACTGGTGCTTCGAACCATCCTTGCGAAAACTACATCTCAAAATCGACCCGCCAGACAAGCTGGATATACTCGATCAGAAGCAAGAGGGGGCCTGTACCGGCTTTGGTCTTGCCGCAGTGATAAATTTGCTGAATCAACAGCGAAATAACAATACGCGTGTCAGTCCGCGCATGTTGTACGAAATGGCCAAGCGCCATGATAAATGGCCGGGAGAAAACTACGCGGGTTCCAGTTGCCGGGGCGCAATCCGAGGCTGGTATAACATGGGCGTGTGCAGTGACGATGACTGGAAGTATTTACCTAAGCGGCCCGGCTTTCTAACAGCTGAGCGCGCCAAGGCAGCGCGGCAAAATACGGTTGGCGCCTACTATCGGGTGCAAGCTCGGATTGCGGATTTTCATGCCGCCATCAACGAAGCCGGGGCACTCTTTTGTTCGGCGAAAACCCACGCTGGCTGGCAACGGCCCCACCGGTCGACCGGCATGATCCCTTTCGACAAGACCCCGCTCGGAGGGCATGCCTTTGCCATAGTGGGTTACGACGATAAGGCTTTCTGGGTACAGAATTCGTGGGGTAGGGGCTGGGGCATACAAAACCGACCGGGCAGGGAGGGCCTGGCGCGCTGGTCCTACGAGGATTGGCACGAAAATCTGATGGACGCCTGGGTATTCAGCCTGGCGCTGTCAACGCCTCAGATCTGGCACCTGCCCGATAACCGGGAAAGGAACCGCAGTGGGCTGGCAAAAAAACCAAGTCCACCGCGCAGCGAAATTGCCGGTCATTTTGTTCACGTCGACGACGGTCGCTATCACACGCAGGGCACCTACTGGAGTGATGCCGAGGACATTCGCACCACGGCTAAAAACCTGGCAAAAAGTAAAAAAGACCGTTATCAGCATTTGCTGTTGTACGCCCACGGTGGCCTTAATTCGCCCAAGGCTTCGGCCCGGCGCATTGCCGCCATGAAGCAAACGTTTAAAGATAACGGTATCTATCCCTTTCACTTCATGTACGACACGGGGATTTTGGAAGAACTCAAGGACATTATTTTTAAGCGGGAAAAAC
>DLXZ01000051.1:3117-3284 GCA_003448675.1 Porticoccaceae bacterium | reverse complement strand
CGCTTAGCTGTTCTATCGGGTCTGCCCCGCCTGGGTTTCGCGACTTGTTTGCACATCAGGCGGCTGGCGGAACACTGAGCAGTGAGTTATTTGTCTTTAAGGATAAACCACGTAACACGTGATTGCCACGGCTTCACCGTTCACTACACGGCCAGCACTTAAAAACC
>DLXZ01000051.1:2570-2837 GCA_003448675.1 Porticoccaceae bacterium | reverse complement strand
ATCAGAAGCGGTTTTTCTATCACTACCGCGTAGAGCGCCACAATGGCAGTGGTTGCTAGCTGGCCAGCGCAGTCGCTCCGCTCTTGGCCAGGGGGCCGCGCAGCAATTTACCGGGGTAAGCGCCGGTATGCTCGCCATCACGCATAAGCACCACGCCGTTGACGAT
The DNA here is from genome assembly GCA_003448675.1 of Porticoccaceae bacterium. GTDB lineage: Bacteria > Pseudomonadota > Gammaproteobacteria > Pseudomonadales > Porticoccaceae > HB2-32-21. The sequence goes on along the minus strand of DLXZ01000051.1, from coordinate 2,671 downwards.
GGTGGCGGAAATGCCATCGGCTTTTTGCACCAGACGGCGGGCGCCAGCGGGTAGATCGTGTTTGACCTCGGGCATCAGGGGCACGACACGGTCGGCATCGA
>DLXZ01000051.1:2144-2321 GCA_003448675.1 Porticoccaceae bacterium | reverse complement strand
CGACACGGTCGGCATCGAAAACCAGCACATCCGCCGCCATGCCCTCTTTCAATAGGCCTCTGTCCTCAAATTCCCATGCCTCTGCCACCTGGCCGGTGAGCATATTAATGGCTTCTTCCAGGGTAAACGCGCCCTTCTCCCGCACCCAGTGAGACAGCACGTGGGTTTGCAGGGAGG
>DLXZ01000051.1:903-1894 GCA_003448675.1 Porticoccaceae bacterium | reverse complement strand
GCACGTGGGTTTGCAGGGAGGAATCCATAATTTGCGAGACATGGGCGCCGGAGTCCGAGAATGTCACCACGGATCGGGGGTGCTTCATCATTTCCAGCACATGGTCCTGGTTTTCGTTGATCAAAGGCTGAAGGAAAAAGGCTTTCATGTTGTTTTCGAGCGCCACTTCAATCATGGCGTCAACCGGGTCCAGACCTCGTGCCTCGGCCAGCTGATTAATGCTCTGGTGGGGGCCCTGAATTTTGTCCAGATAAAACACGGAGTCGTAATCCATACGGCGGATTTCCGGCCCGGCGGCCTTGCGTTTGTCCGGGTTTTCACCCTGGGCGGCGGCAACCAGTTTGGCCCGCATGTCCGGATCACGCAGCATGGCTTCCTGCTCGGCCAGCGATTTTTGCCGCATCTCCTTCCAGACCGGATAGCCATCAAAAGGCATGCGGGTCTCGAAGGACATCAACACGGTCAGCGCGCGGCTGTGCACCTGGGCGAACATCTTGCCACCGGCCTCGGCGGTTTCGTTCAACAAGTCCATGTAGGGCTCCCAAATCTCCGGCGCTCTTTTGGTGCTGAACATGCCCCAGGTCACGGGCCGACCGGTTGATACCGCCAGGTCTTTTAAACGCTCGTGGTATTCCCGCTGCAGTTTCGGGTCACGGCCAACTTCTTCGCTGGCGATTTCGAAAATTCCAGCACCCAGGTCACCCATCACGCCCACCAGCTCCTTCACTTCGTCCCAGCTGGCCAGGCGGCTTGCTACCGGGTCACCGTCGGGGGTCTGGTGGTTACGGGTGCGGGAGGTAGTAAAACCCATGGCGCCGGCTTTGATCGAGTCGGCCAGTTCCTTTTTCATGACCTCCATGTCCTCGGCGCTTGCTTCCTCGGTGAACGCACGCTCACCCATGGCATAGGTGCGCAGGGCCGAGTGGCCGATATAAGCGCTGTAGTTGATACCCTTGGGCAGGCGCTCAACGCTATCGAGATATTCGGGGAA
>DLXZ01000051.1:0-591 GCA_003448675.1 Porticoccaceae bacterium | reverse complement strand
TCGGCGCGCTCCAGGTTGCGGACCACGAAATGCTTATCCCTGGCCGCACAGGGGGCCAGACTAAAACCACAGTTACCCATGACAACGGTGGTGATGCCATGCCATACCGAGCAGGTGCCCAGGGGGTCCCAGCTGACTTGAGCATCCATGTGGGTGTGCCCATCTATAAAGCCGGGAGAGACGATCTGGCCACTGGCGTCTATAACTTCTTTCGCGTCGCCTGCAACCGTGCCCACGGTTTTAATCATGCCATCAACAATACCCACATCGGCCTTGAACCGCTTCGCGCCGGTGCCATCGATGACCATGCCGTTTTTAATCACAATATCGTAAGTCATTGCCTTACCTCCTGATTTGTCTTTTCCGCACATAAACGAGCGGTTAGGGGAATTCGGTCGGTGGGGGCGCCACGACTATCTGAAAGCTGGACAGAAGATAAACTGGATCATCCACCTGTACTTCGGGTAATCCCTATCCGATAAACCCGAGTAATTTAGTATGTTTTAGTTTTTAGAATAAACCAGGATTGGATAAATTGCTACGCATCAAGCAATCAAGCTTTCCAACCGGAATGCCGCTGGAAAGCTCAAT
>DLXZ01000116.1 GCA_003448675.1 Porticoccaceae bacterium | reverse complement strand
TCACCTTTGGCACTTTTCACGCGGCCTCTATCGACACTATCCGGCGTTTGTTCAAGCCGGGCACCCAGGGCGGCGGGCAAGCGCTGTACGGGGCGGTCAGCTTTGGAATTGGCGGTGCTGTCGGTTCTTATCTGGCCGGACGTTACTGGACCCTGGGCGCGGAGTTGGTCTTTGGTGTCGCGTCTCTGCTTTGTCTATTGGCCACCTTGGTGGCCTGGTACGGCTTTAGGGACACCCGACTGCACGGAACAGGCTGACTAAAGAACAGGCCGTGGCGGGCGTTGGTACTTTGTCAGGTGTTTCTTCTGGAAAGTTTTGGCAATAGCTATAACGCGCTCGTGCAGTGCTTGTTCCGGTATGCCCAGGGTCTGGCAATAGGTGGCAAAGGCGCTGCGCGTCATTGACAGCTCGGTATTGGCTTCGCTCAGAGCCACCAGAAAGCGGGCGATGTCCCGGGCCCGCAGTCTGCTGCTGCTGGAGCGACGCAGGCCATCCAGATCGACGAAATAAAGTTTCTCGCCACGCACCATAAGGTTGGTCAGTTTCAGATCGCCGTGAATCAGGCCTTGCTGGTGCAGCGTCGCGATCAATTTACTGGCCGACTTGATCGGCGATGAACAGGGGTTTGTGGCTAAGGTTTTGGCCAGGGTTTCAGTGTCGGACAGAAGCTCGCTGAAATGGACGCTACCGCGACCCTCGTAGTCAAAAATGTCGATAAAGCCATAGGACGCAGATCCCGGTAGCCCGCGGCTATCAAGCAGTTCGCTTTTCCTGTGGCTGCGCTGGGCTCGTGAACCGAGTACGGCAGTTTTAAGCCTTTCAAGCGGGCTCTCCTCGCGGTGGAGTTTGACGAAAACCTTGCTGTCTGGCCCAGTATTGATAGCGAGTATTTTGCGGTTTTTGTCCTCTTTAATAATCTTGCCGTTGCTCAGCAGACGCGATAGTTCCCGCTCTAGCAGGAGCTGGCGTAAGTCCGGCCTGTTTATCTGCCCACGAAAGCAGGAGCCGCGGACTGCTTCGGTTCCGTTACGGGAGGTAGCCATGTGGATAAGAGAACGCTAAAACCAGAGGGTTAAACGAATACACCCCGCATGGCGGGGTGTATTGTTGGCGGGCCCTGTGCGGGCCCTCCCAAGCAGCCTGGCTTGGAACAGCTGCTACCATTTAACGACGGTGGTGCCGACCGTGCCATAGGAGCCCATGGAGCTGATCACGCCAGCGGCATCGTCAATGGGAATGACGTTGGTGACCATTTTGCCCGGGGTCAGTTTACCGGACTCCACCATGTTCAGCATGGAAGGATAGCGTTGGGGCTGCATGCCGATGGTGCCTACCAGCTGGAGCTCTCGAGCCACCATGACATCGACTGGCAATGACACAAAACCCTTTTCTTCTTGCGTAGTGAGCCCTATTTGCAGGTGGCGGCCACGGCTGCGCAGGCTCAGGATGGAGTTGAGGCAAGTGGTAGCAATACCGAGGGCGTCAATGGAGACATGGGCGCCACCGCCGCTGAGCTCTACGACTGCTTCCGGGGCGTTGTCCTTGGCGGCATTAACGGTGTACAGCGCGCCCATTTGCTTGGCCACGGCGAGTGACTCATCATTAATATCCACAGCAATAACGTTGGCGCCCAGGGAGTTGGCGATTTGTGTGGCTGCCAGGCCGATACCGCCACAGCCATGGATGGCTACCCAGTCTCCAGCACCTACCTGGGCCTGGTCGACAACGCCATGGAAGGAGGTCATGAAGCGACAACCCATACTGGCTGCCTCGACAAAGGGAATGGATTCGGGGAGCATGACCAGATTCAAATCGGCTCGGGAAACCGCTGCATATTGGCCATAACCACCGGGTCTAACAAAGCCCGCGCCTTCAAAGTTAGTGCAGGTGTTTTGATGCCCGGCCAGACAAAATTCGCAGGTCCCGCAGCCGAAATTAAAGGGGCAGATCACGCGATCGCCTTTTTTGAAGTTCTTGACCATCGAGCCCACTTCCTCGACGACGCCGCAGTATTCGTGGCCGATAACGTGAGGCAGCTCGGGTTGCAGGCCGATCCACTCCCAGTCGCCTTCACAGACGTGCCAGTCGCTACGGCAAATGCCGTTAGCTTCGACTTTAATAATGGCGTCTTCCGGTCCACATTCCGGATCGGGCCAGTTGTCATGGACAACCATGGGTTTTTTGAATTGTTCCAGTACGGCTGCTTTCATGGTAATTCTCCTGTACCTTGCTGTTCGTTTTTTACTAATAGGTTGGTTTTTAGTCTTTCGCTTCTTCTTCGGGACTTACACTGGGCACGGCGATTCTGCTTTCCACTGCCTCGGTCGCTGATTCGATGGCGCCGGATACCTGTTCAGTGGTTTGCTCAACCACTTCGCCGCCTTTCTCTACAACTTCTGCGGCTTTTTCTTTGACCTCCTTGGCGGTTTCATCCGCTAACTCGACAGCTTTTGCGGTAGTGTCCAGTACTTTGCCTCTGATCTCTTCGGCCTTGTCGGCACGTTGTGTGTCAGTGGACGCGGCTTCGGAAGTTTCTTGCTTATTACCATTGCTGCTGTCACCACAGGCGCCGAGCCCGAGGGTCAGGCCGATGGCAAGAGGGATAGCGACGAGGGTTTTAGTTTTTAACATGGAGTGCTCCCGTTGTTATGTGTTGCTCGTTGAACCCGTGGCCATTTAATGACGGGCAGCCGTTATCGTCAAGCGTGAGAGTAGGCTGCTGGAGGTAAATGCTTCTGGTAGCATTACTGACAGATTCCTGAAAGATTGATGAACGCCTTATCCGTGACCGAAGTCTCACCTGAAACTTTTCTGCTTAATCTTGGTAGCGGCGAATCCGCTCTGGTTCGCTGGCGTTTTAAGCAGTGGTATTTACCTGAAGAGCCCGAGCTAGTGCTGGCGGTTGCCCTGTGGTGTTGTCCTGAATCAACAGGGCTATTCGTGGTGCTCAAGGAAGAGCTCGATGGGAAAGTGGATCTTGAACTGCTACAAAAACCGACCTCACTGCTTGAGTTGCGGCAACTGGCGGATGCCTGGCGGGCGCCGCTGCTGAACTTGAACCGGGCTCTACTGCTTGAACCGGTCGCTATTGCCAAACCCTGGGGTCAGGAAATCTGGTACACCGGGATGGAACAACGGGGTCTGTCGGCGGTTACCGATGGCCGTTATTCCGTACCCCTGGCCTGGTTGCTGGGCTTGTTGCCCGAGCTGTTGATGGGGGTCACGGAATTGGGTGAGAACTGTTCGGCTTCCGGTGTCGTACGCCGGGCGCCCAATCTGCTGAAGATACTGGATCCTTTGCCAGAGCCGGTCTACGGGGATCTGTATTTCGAGCTCCATGAAGAAAAACGGGAAGTCTACGTGGTTACCCATGTCGATCGTAGCGTCTGGCCTGATGGGGTAGGGGGTATACGCTTCGGCTTTGACCCCGTAATGCGCGCCAGTTTCGATGATGAGCATCTCTTCAGGGAAGCCTATTTGGAAGCGGTGGAAGATTATCGTGAAGTCCGCGTTGAGGTGGATGGGCTTATTGATGAACTGCGTAAACGGGATGGCTTCCCTTTGAATGAACCGGTTCCTGCTGAACAAACCAAATCTTGGCAGGAGGAATTGCCTGCTGACCTGAGGGCGCGGGAAGCGGTGCTTCGAGCGACGATGGATGCTTTCACCCGTATGCGACCTTTGCGCACTGGCGATGTGGTGACAGTGCCCCTGTTGATGCCCCACGCATTGCAACATGGTGTCCGGGCGGTAGAGTTTCAGACGCCGGTTTACGAACGCAAGATATTGTCCTTCGCTCAGAAGGTGTTGACCCAGGGACATTGGGACAGCGCTGAGGCGGTGGCCATGATGTCGCCAGATCACTGTGAGGGCGATGACCTGGAGGTGCTGGAGGATACTGGTCAGTTCCTGCGTGAGCAGGTCGTCCGCTTTGAGGATTTCGAAGTACAGCGTTTAGTACTTCAGCCTGAAGTCCAGTGGCAATTGCCGCCATGCTCTTCCTACAGCTTGATGATGCTTGTCCAGGGTTCAGCCATGGTTGGCGATCAGCCGCTTGAACCGGAACAGGCGCTGTTTGTGCCAGCCGCCTGCACCAAAGCAACGGTGACTTGCTCGTCCTCGCGGCCGTGCGTTTTGCTATTATCGAGACCGGTCGTCCAATAAGCGGGTTTTGATCCTCTATCCGGCTGTGTGCTGGCAGGTTTTTCTGTTGCCGCCAACGGGTCCGTGTGGCAAAATCGGCAGCCTTTTTTCCGGGGTCGGCTGGGCGTCTTGTCCAGGAGAT
>DLXZ01000041.1 GCA_003448675.1 Porticoccaceae bacterium | reverse complement strand
ACCTACCTGACCTGCGAGGAAAACTTCAACGGGTATTTCGGCGCTACCGATAATAACAACACCTGGGTGCCCACCCCAGGCCAGGAACGATACGGTTTCTCACGCACTGGATTTAATTACGGTTGGGAGAAATTCGACTCGCGTTTTGACCTTTCCAATCCGGAATACGCTAACGAAGAGAACCGCTTTGGCTGGGTCGTGGAAATCGACCCGATGGATCCCACGCAAACGCCGGTCAAGCGCACAGCCCTCGGCCGCATCAAGCATGAGGGTGCAACCATCACCGTCGGTCAGGGCGGTCGCATCGTTTGTTACATGGGTGACGACCAGCGTTTCGATTACATATACAAGTTCGTATCCGATGATAACTGGCGCGCTATGTTGAGACAGGGAAAAAGCCCGCTTGATCACGGTAAGCTGTATGTCGCGCGGTTCAACGACGATGGTACGGGCGATTGGCTAGAACTGACTATCGACAACCCGATACTCGCTGCCAACTTTGCCGACCAGGCTGAAGTGTTGGTGTACACGCGCATGGCTGCCGACCTGCTGGAAGCGACGCCGATGGATCGTCCCGAGTGGATTTCGGTGGCACCCAATCGCGACGTTTACTGCACCTTGACCAACAACAGTCGGCGCAACGAACCGAACGCGGCTAACCCGCTGGCGCCTAATGCCGACGGTCATATCATTCGCTGGCACGATAGCCATCGCCATGTCGGCACTTCATTTAAATGGGACATTTTTGTTTTTGCGAAAGATACCCATGGTACCGAGCAAAGCTTCTCAGACCCAGATGGCATCTGGATTGACCCGGATGGCCGACTCTTTGTCGAGACCGATGGCGGGCAAAAAGATGGCCTCAACAACCAGTGCCTGGTCGTTGATACTCGCAGTGATAACCCCGCAGGTGAAATGAAACGCTTGTTTACGGGCGTCACTGGCGATGAGATTACGGGACTCACCACCACACCGGATCGCCGAACCCTGTTTATCAATACTCAGCATCCGGGTAATGGTGATCCATCATTAACGAACTTTCCCGCACCTGAGGATGGCGTAACCATTCCGCGCGACTGTACGTTTGTGATTACGCGCAAAAATGGTGGCATTGTGGGTTCGTAACACCGTCTCTGCACTTCAATAAACTTATGCAAACTTGCAACGCCGCTGGCGTAGTAAGTTTGCCTGTTCGAATAGCCCTGGCCCGCGCCGGGGCTATTTCTTTATCTGGAAAAGCGCAAGAGATGTGAGATTAAACCGTGACATTAAAACCCTGTATCTTCCCTTACGTTTGGTTATCTCTATTGCACATGGTGTGCAAACTCAACCAGGTGCTGGTGAAGCCTTTATTGCCTAAAGACCTGAGCCTTGTGCGTTAGAAGGGTTGCCTGAGAAGTTAGGCTAAAACGGATTTTTAATTCATCAACAATGCCACTGTCGATGTTCCTGCGCTAATTTCCGGTAAGTAAATCTCTGGAAAGACTTCGCCTCTTTCATCCCAAGGTGTGGGATGCTATGTGTTGGAAAAACCTGAAAGCCACCTGCTTGATTACTGGTCTGCGTGATCGCTAGATTGTCGTCTGGTCGCTTCTACAGGTAATAACACCGATTCAAATGTTGAAAGAGCAGTTGCGATCCGGCGAATGACAGCGTGTTTTAGCATCAACAGGCTGAAGGGTAGGCTGACTAATAGGTTTTCACCACATGCCTGCCAATAATATTACGTTGGATCTGGTTGGTGCCTTCGATAATCTGCAAGACCTTGGCATCCCTGAAATATTGTTCGATGCGGTTATCCTTGGAAATACCGGAGCAGCCAAATAACTGCACCGCGTCCGTCGCCACCTCCATGGCCATATCCGTGGCGAATAATTTGGCCATGGCGGCAATCGGGGCCAGTTCCTTGCCTGTTACGCCCGCGTCAGCTTCCGCGGCGGCTTTATAAACCAGCAATCTGGCGGCTTCGATTTTGGTGGCCATGTCGGCGAGCATCCACTGTACGCCCTGGAAGTTTGCTATTTCCTGTCCGAAGGCTTGCCGTTCCCGTACATAATCCGTGGCCAGATCCAGGGCCCCCTGGGCCAGACCAATGCCGCGGGCGCCGATGATGGGGCGGCTTTTGTTAAAGGCTTCCATCACCAGGGCGAAACCTTCGCCTTCCGGCCCCAGGCGATTAGCCTCGGGCACAAAGCAATCACTCAGGTAAATCGGCGAGGAGGGGACTCCTCGCGAGCCTAACTTGCGTTCACTGGGGCCGACTTCGAACCCTGCCATGCCTTTTTCCAGAATAAAAACGCTGATGCCGCCATGGCGGAGTGTGGTGTCTGTCTTGGCGGCGACAATCACGAAATCAGCGATACTGGAATTGGTGGCGAAAAACTTGCTGCCGTTTAGCCTGTATCCACCAGAGACCGTTTCCGCCCGTGTGCTAATGCCTGCCACATCAGAGCCGGCGCCGGGTTCGGTGACCGATATGGCCGAGCGCAAGGTGCCATCGGCCAGGCCCGGCAGAAAGCGCTGTTTTTGCGCTTCCGAACCGCCCGCGAGAATGGCGCCAAAAGGCACCCATTGCACGATAAGCAGGTAGGCGGTGTTGTAGCAGATGCGCCCGAGTTCCTCGACGGCCACACAGGCAGACAGGATGCTGTCGGCGCCGCCGTAGTGTTCAGGAAAGGGTATGGCGAATAAACCCATATCCCTGAGGGCATCGAACATGTCCTGGGGGTATTCCGCTTTTTCGTCAATGGCCTGGGCCCTGGGCGCTACCTTGTCTCGGGCAAAGCGGCGTACGGTGTCCTGGAGGAGTTGTTGTGAGTCGTCCGGTGTAAAGTGGCTCATTTTTAATCCTTTTTATTTGTGGTGGAGGGCGTTTATGTTGGAACGCGTTTTGTGTTGGCGCGTGGTTGCCTGGTGTCACGTTCAATTGAATGTTTTATTTAGTATATGCCGGGTCTCGGCACGGACCGGGCAAACCCCAAGTTATTTTTGAAACACTTATGCGATTAATGCAGAATCTAAGATTAACGCATAATCCCGCGGGGGTTTACCGAGCAGGACCTGATTCAGGGCCCTGACTATAACGGTAATAAACAGCAGCGGTTATTAAGAGGCGCAATAAATGTCCACAAATCATGAATCAAGTCGTGCAGCTCCGGAGCTTGAAGCCTTCCGTGGGGAAGTCCGCGCGTGGCTACAGGATAACTGCCCGGAGAGCCTGAGAAAGCGCTGGCCTGATCCCTTTGCTGAATTCAGTGTATTGAGAACACTGCGCAAAGGCGACTCGGCAATCTGGCTGGAAGCGATGATCGAAAAGGGTTGGACGGCGCCAACCTGGCCGCGGGAATACGGTGGCGGCGGACTGAGCCGCCACCAAAACGCTATTTTAAAGGATGAAATGGCGCGGATTAACGCGCCGCCGCCATTGTTGGGGATGGGCCTGTCCATGATCGGACCGACGCTGCTCGACCTGGGGACGGAGGCACAAAAGAAAGCCCACCTGCCAAAAATCATCACCGGCGATACCCGTTGGTGTCAGGGTTACAGCGAACCCAATGCCGGTTCCGACCTGGCGAATATACAAACCAAAGCCGAAGACAGAGGCGACCACTTTATTATTAATGGCTCCAAAACCTGGACCTCAGGCGGCCACCTCGCTACCTGGATGTTCTGTCTGGTTCGGACCGGTAAGTACGAGAAAAAACAACAGGGCATCAGCTTTGTGCTGTTCGAGATGGATCAGCCGGGCATTACTCTCAAGCCGATCAGACTCATCAGTGGTGATTCGCCCTTTTGCGAAACATTTTTTGATAACGTCAAGGCGCTCAAGGAAAACGTGATCGGCAAGGTCGATGAGGGCTGGTCGGTCGCCAAGCGTTTGTTGCAACATGAGCGCTCTTCAATCGGCGAGTCTCCCGGCCAACCTTCCGGTGAAAATTCCCGGGTGCCTCAACTGGTCAAACTGGCGAAACACTATCTTGGTGAAGACAAGGGGCGCATCGCCAACCCGGAGTTGCGCACCGATATTATCCGCCACCTTATCAACACCAAAGCTTTTAAGCTGACCATCAAAAGAGCCTTTGACGAAGCCAAGGTGGGTGCGTCCTCGGGTGATACCACCTCGATGTTCAAGTTTTATGGCTCTGAAAATGTGCAGGCAAAGCACGAGTTAATGCTCGAAGTGATGGGCAGCAATGCCCTGGCCTGGGAAGGGGAGGATTTCTCCGACACCGAACTGGAAACACTTCGAATATGGTTGGGTGCCAAAGCGGCGACCATCTACGGTGGCAGCTCGGAAATCCAGTTGAATATTATCGCTAAACGCGTCCTGGGTTTACCGGAATAGGTTCCCGAAAACTGGTGACGAGACCCGGGTAATCAGAAAAGATTTACGCGAATAGCTTTGCAGATATAGCGCTTTCCAGGAACAAACCATGCCCCTAAATTATTCACAAGAACAAGGCCTTCTCCGCGATTCGGCCAGGGATTTTTTTACCGCCACGTTGCCGGTAGAAAACCTGCGGGAACTTCGCGACCGACAAGACGAAACCGGCTATTGCACCGATGCCTGGCAAGAAATGGTCGAGCTGGGTTGGGCAGGGATTACCATTCCGGAAGAGTTCGGTGGACTCGAGTTTGGCTACAAAGGCCTGGGAGTGATCATGGAGCAGGCGGGGAAAACCCTGGCCGCTTCCCCCTTACTCGCTACCTGCGCTCTCGGGGTCACGTCAATTGTTGAAGGCGGAACCCAGGACCTGAAAAAAGAATTACTGCCCCGCGTTGCAGCGGGTGAAATCTCCCTGGCTTTGGCCGTCGATGAAAAATCCGTCCATTCGCCTTTTGATATCTCCTGTACAGCCATTAAAGAGGGTGATGCCTACACGTTGACGGGACAAAAAATATTCGTACTCGACGGCCATGTTGCCGACGCGTTAATTGTTGTCGCTCGCACCAGCGCAAGCGCCACCGCGAGAGAAGGGATTACACTGTTTCTGGTGAATGCAAACACCCAGGGTATTACCCGCCATCGAAACATCATGGTTGATAGCAGAAATGCCTGTCGCATCAACTTTGATAAGGTAAGGATAGCGGAAACCCAGGTTCTCGGAAGTGTGGACCATGGTGCGGACCTGCTGGATTATGTGCTAGACGTAGGCCGCATCTGTCTGAGCGCGGAAATGCTGGGCGGTCTGCAGGAAGCCTTTGACCGCACGATTAAATACCTGAAAACCCGAGAGCAGTTTGACGTATTGATCGGCACCTTCCAGGGCTTGCAGCACCGGGCTGCAAGTATGTTTTGCGAAGTGGAACTGGCAAAGTCAGTGGTGATCGCCGCACTCACGGCTCTGGACGAGGACGCCGATCGAACCACCATCGCCGAGCAAGCCAGCATGGCCAAGGCCAAGGTGTCCGAAGTGTTTAAACTGGTGAGCAACGAAGCCATACAGATGCACGGCGGCATCGGCATGACCGACGAAGAAGAAATCGGTTTTTTCCTCAAGCGGGCAAGGGTAGCGGAGCAAACCTTTGGCGGCATCAGCTTTCACCTGAATCGCTGGGGTGAACTGAATAATTTGTAGTGCCTGGATGACACGCTTTAAGCTCGATTCCGGGCCGCGCCAAAGGCCTGTGGGTGCCTCTTTGGTGGTGTTTATCACTGGATCAGGCGACCCATTCCGACTATCATCCCGACATGACCTAATGCATTGAAATTTAAAGAAATAAAAAAGTTGATCAAGAGACACAAATACTTTGATGTAGTTTTTATTCTTGCTATCACTGTTAAGGCCAGCCGTAAGAGGCGTAGCTAAGTTGTTGAAACTAAATTGTAAGTTAGCTGTTTTACTGCTATGGGGTTTCGGTGATAACGAGACAGG
>DLXZ01000179.1 GCA_003448675.1 Porticoccaceae bacterium | reverse complement strand
CGGGACGCCGCCAGTGATGATGTGCTCAATACGACTATCGAAGACCTGCTTAATCGACGCTCAATTCGACGTTATACCGATGAGCCGATTGCCAACGAGGTATTGGATACGCTGCTAGCCTGTGCCCAGTCCGCGCCCACCAAATCAAATTTACAGCAATATTCCATTATCGTCGTCAGCGATGTTTCATTGCGCCAGCGTCTCGCGGAGCATTGCCCGAAAACACCGCAGCTTACTACCTGCCCCGTGTTCCTGGTGTTTTGCGCCGACACGCGACGGAATCAGCGGGTAGCCAAATTCAGAAATCACAACTACGCCAACAACAATCTGGACGGTTTCGTCAATGCGGTAATCGACGCTGCCATGGCCATGCAATGCTTGATCACCGCCGCGGAATCCATGGGTTTGGGTTGTGCGGCCATCAGTGAAATCAGGGACCGGATTGAACAGGTATCGGCCCTATTGGAGTTACCGCCGGGCGTGTTCCCCATCGCCGGACTCACGTTGGGCAAGCCCGCCGCTCCTGGGTTTATCAATCAGCGGTTAGCGCCGGATATTGTCATTCATCGAGACCGCTACGACGACAGTGGTCTGGAAACAGATATAGAAACTTACGATGCCCGGCGCCACGCTATTTTTCCCATACCCGATAAGGCTCAGATGCATACGGATAAATATGGCACGGCTGCTGAATACCGCTGGTCGGAAAATACAGCTCGCCAACTGTCCTTGCCAGAGCGCCCTGAGTTTCGCGCTTTCTTAACGGCGCAGGGCTTTGACCTGGACTAATTGGCGCCACGCATACGACTGCGCAAAGTGCTGTCATCGTATTCGGATCGAAACACACCGCGCCGCTGTAATTCGGGAATCAACATTTGGTTCAGATCGGCAAAATAATCCGGCGCATAATAAGACGGCGTAATCTGGAAGCCGTCACCGCCGCCCTCCTCCAAGAGGTAGATCAGGTGGTCCGCAACCTGACTGGCTGTACCTACCATCGATCCACCATCACTGCCCGAAAGGTAGGAGCCAGCGATCTCACGCAAAGTGATATCAGGTTTTGATTGGGTGTAGGCCTCAAGCATACCCTGGGTACCCGGTACTTTCAGGTCACCCACTGGCTTATCAATATCGAGTTCATTGAGATTGTAATTAAAGTGCGCGGACATGAGCGCCAATGATGCTTCCAGGGGAATCCGCTCGCGGATTTCTCGTTGTCGCGTTTGCGCTTCGGCCTCATTATCCGCCACCAGTGGTTGTGCGCCCCAGAGTATTTTTAAGTGGCCAGGGTCGCGGCCATTGCGCTCGCAACGGGCGGCAATATCATCGCTGAATTCACGCATCTCCTTGGTGCCAGTAGCCGCGGCAAAAATGCACTCGGCATGCTTGGCGGCAAATTCACGCCCACGCTCGGACTGACCAGCCTGAAAAAGATAGGGTTGGCGTTGCGGAGACGGAATCACGGTGAGCGGACCCTGAACCCGATTCCACTGGCCCTCGAAATTGATTTTGTGGATTTTAGCGGGGTCCGCAAAAATGCCATTTTCCATATCCATTAACAGGGCATCATCTTCCCAGCTATTCCACAACTGGTAGCACACCTCCATATACTCATCGGCGCGATCATAGCGTTCATCATGGGGCGGCAGGTCGTCCATGCCAAAATTCCGTGCTTCGCCCTTTGCAATGGACGACACGATATTCCAGCCGATTCGGCCCTTGGTGACGTGATCCAGTGTAGCCAGCTTGCGCGCCAACATATAAGGCGGGTAAAAGGTCGTCGACATGGTCGCGGCAAAACCCAACTTCGTGGTCTCCGCCGCCAGATAGGGGATCAGGCAGAGAGGATCGGACGTCGGAAACTGAATGGCGTAACGCACCGTGGCGTCGTTGGTGCCACCACCCCAGCCATCGGCAAAGAAAAATAAATCGAATTTACCGCGCTCCAGGGTTTGGGCAATCTCTACCCAATACTCAACATCTGTCCACTGATGACGAATTTTTGCCCGCGGATATACCCAGGACATGATCATATGGGGCGCGGGGCAATAGATCATAAACCCGGAAAGATGCATCGGCCTGATCATCGTGGCTATCGCCGCTTATTGGGTTTCCTGACCCATAAAACTTCGCCAATCAATGAGCGCGATAGAAAGGCGCGTCGCCATGGATCGTTACCCGGTGCATGGTGCGGGTTTCGGGGAAGTAATCCGCAATTGCCCGGTGCTGGGTACTGCGATTGTCCCAAAACGCAATGGAGTTGACGCGCCACTGGAAACGCACATGAAACTCAGGCGTTTCCATGTGCTCTGTTAGAAAGGACAGTATCGCGGCACTTTCTTTGGACTTCAGGCCGACAATTTTAGTGGTGAATACGCTGTTAACAAAAATACCCTGCCGGCCAGAGACCGGATGGGTACGAATAACAGGATGTATAGCGGAAGGCCGTTTGTCGCCTTCCTTTTTTGCCCGCCCAAAAACGTGGGCGCTACTGTGCTCGGCTTCGAGACCCGACAGGAAATTCTGCATTTTGTCGGACAGTGCGTCGTAGGCCGCCTGGGTACTCGCCCACAGGGTATCGCCGCCATATTCTGGCAGGACCTTGGCATAGAGAATGGCGCCCAGGTTAGGTTCGGCATCGCAGGACACATCGGAATGCCACGCGTTTGCTGAATATTGCACTTTCTCATCTGAATGCAGGGGCAGAATCTCAGGATGACCTTCAATGCCGGGCGCCACGGGGTGGATATGTAAACTACCGAACCGACGACCAAAGGCCTTGTGCTGCTCCGGGGTCAGGTGCTGATCGCGAAAAAAAATCACCTGGTGTTTCACCAACGCGTCATTAATTTCATCGATGGTGGCATCGCTGAGATCACGGGATAAATCAACACCGCTTATTTCAGCGCCGATGGCGGGCGTCAACTGGTTTACAGAGATGGTTTTATAGTCCACTTTTATTTTCCCCCTACAAATTGATATTGCTGAGTTATCAACCCACCTTCACATTCACCTTCGAAGCAATACTCTCCAAATAACCATTTAATCGCTTGCCGCCAAACTACTATGAACAGCCTTTTAGAGTAGCCAGTTTAAGCCGCACCCTTTAGTTTCAAGCTGAAAAGATTTAAGCAGGAATAGCTTCCGCGATCAGCACCTTTCCTTCATTGAGCGCTTTGATTTCTTCGCTACTCATACCCAGGCGCTCGCTCAGGATGCTTTCATTGTGCTCGCCGAGAAATGGCGCTTCGAGGTCCTCGGAATTCATACACTCGGAAAAGCGTAGTGGCATACCGGGCACCTGAAAATCGCCCAGCACCCGATCGCTGATGGTGCGGACCGTGCCGCGCTCGATGTGGTGGGGGTGCTGCATGGCCTCGGCAGGGGTAAGCACCGGCGCCACCGGCACCCTCGCCGCTTCCAGTGCCTCCCGGGCGGCATCATCGCTGGGCATGGACTGAATCCAGTCCTCAATGACTTCTACCAACGCTTTGATATTGTGTACGCGCCGGCCATTACTTCTGAAGCGTGGATCGTCGTACAGCTCCGGCTGGCCCATGGTGTTACACAGGGCCTGCCATTGTTTTGGCGAAACAGCGATTACGAACATGCTCGATGTTTTGCCGCGATAAATGCCGTCCGGCGCAACGGCCGGGTGATGGCGGCCGTTACGGGTCGGTTGTTGTTCGCCATGAGTATTACTGCAAG
>DLXZ01000012.1 GCA_003448675.1 Porticoccaceae bacterium | reverse complement strand
GCCGCTTTGACGACATGGATTACCTGTATGATTTGGGCGATCTCAGCCTTAACATCTCAGGTTGCATGAACGCCTGTGGCCACCACCATGTGGGCAATATCGGTATTCTCGGTGTCGATAAGAAAGGTCAGGAGTTTTATCAAATTCAGTTGGGCGGTAGCGCTGGCACGGATGCCGCTCTCGGCGGTGTGCTCGGACCGTCATTTCTAGCCAACGAAGTGCCCGATGTGGTTGAAAAAATCCTGCAAACCTATGTCGAGCTGCGCATCGAAGGCGAGCGCTTTCTCGACACCCAACGCCGGGTAGGGCTAGAACCGTTCAAGGAGTCTGTTTATGCAAAAGCTGCTTGATAGCACCGGCGCTATTATTGAAAACGACCCCTGGCGGCTGGTAACCGAAAGTCATGAAATAACCAGTGACGATAAATACTTGTTACTACCACTCGACCTCTGGCTGGAACAGGAAACAAATGGAACCTGCGACCCGACCTGGGGCATCTGCTTAGATAGCGCGGACGAAATAGAGCCTCTGGGCAACAGACTATCAGAACTTCCCTGCATCGCCATTAATTTTCCCACCTTCATGGACGGCCGGGGTTTTTCAACAGCGCGGATAATCCGGGAACAGTATGGCTATGAGGGGCCCCTCCGTGCGCTCGGCCAGATCATGCCGGAGCAGTTGTTGTTTCTGGCCCGCTGTGGATTTGATAGCTTTATCATCGATGGTCAGCGCAATATTCCAGACCCCCGAATTTACTTCGATGAATTTTCGGTCACGTATCAAAGCAGCAACGATCGACCAGAGCCGCTGTTCAGGCGTCGCGCTTAAAGCAAGCGCAGTTAAGACCCAGCCGCATCATTTCAGGGCATGACCACAGTGTGCCACCAGCCTTAGTCACACTTACCTGCATCAGTCACGTCAGAACGTGCTAGACACCGTTCCAACGCGGCGGCTCAGGCTTGGTAGCTATTATTTATACTGCACCGGGAGAAAATACTCTCTACTATTAGCACAACGATCAGGTTCTGTAACGAGCGCAAATTTTGAACGACGCAGTATTTCATTCCTTCTTTCTGATTTTTTCCGGCGCCGCCTTGCTGGCTTCACTGGCGCTGTACGGACGTCAACCTTTGCTGGTAGCTTACATTGCCCTTGGCGCCCTGCTCGGGCCTTATGGCCTAGCGGCAGTACCCGATGTGAAACTGATCGCCGATATATCCCACGTCGGCATTATCTTTCTGCTGTTTCTACTGGGCCTGGATATGCAACCGCAATCGCTGCTCAGGGTGTTCAAACAAGTTACCCTGGTCACCCTGATCAGTTCCTTGATATTTGCGGTTTCGGGTTTTGCCATTGCCCGTCTATTCGCTTTTGATATGCTCGAAAGCCTTATCATCGGTGCGGCGATGATGTTTTCCAGCACCATTATCGGAATCAAATTACTGCCAACTACGATTTTGCATCATCGCCACACCGGTGAACTGATGGTTGGCATGCTACTGGTCCAGGATTTTCTTGCCATTTTCATTCTGCTGGTTTTACTCAGCAGCGAGAGCGGCAATGTCAATCCGGTACGGATAGGTACCGCGTTTCTAGCCCTACCGCTTATTTTCATGCTCTGCGTGGGTGTCGTACGCTACATCTTACTACCCCTGTTCACCCGCTTTGACCGCATGAGCGAATATGTGTTTTTGCTGGCCATCGGTTGGTGTATGGGCGTCTCGGCGCTGGCAGAGATGGCAGGTTTGTCTCGCGAAATCGGTGCCTTCATCGCTGGCATCACTGTTGCAACCAGCCCCATCGCCCAATACATCGCCCTCAGCTTAAAACCGTTGCGAGATTTTTTTCTTATCCTGTTTTTCTTTTCCCTGGGCGCGCAATTTGATTTGGGTCTGCTACCCGAACTACTGGCCCCGGCGCTGGCATTGGGGCTTTGCATGCTGCTGCTGAAACCCCTGGCGTTCCACTACCTGTTGCGGACCCAACACGAGCATAATGCGCTTTCCTGGGATCTCGGCTTCAGACTCGGACAAATCAGCGAATTCTCTCTGTTGATCGCATACGTGGCCCACAGTGCCGGCCTAATCAACAACCTGGCCTCACACTTGATTCAGGCCGCTGCCATTCTGTCCTTTCTGGTTTCGAGTTACATCGTGGTGCTGTACTTCCCCAACCCTATCGCGGTTAAGGAACATTTACGGCGGGGTTAATCACTGCCAAATCGTAGCTCAGGAATGGTGCCGAGTATTCAGCAGGCGTTCTAACCAACGGAGGAGAAAGCGATCGCTGCTTTCCTCGGCGGCCAACCCGAGTTTTTGGGGCAACGACTTTTTCTCCATATAGCGTATCTTGAACACTCGGCAGTCACGGGCCAGATCGGTCAGGTATTCGTCGCTGGTTTTTATATCATCCACCAAACCCAGCTTCAGTGCACGACTCCCCTGCCAGACTTCGCCGGTGGCTACCATTTCGATATCCACCTGGGGGCGGTGCTCCCGCACATGTTGCTTGAACAGTTCATGAATTTCATCAAGATCTTCTCGAAACTTGTCCCGCGCCTCATCTGTGTTTTCTCCCAACACAGTCAAGGTGCGCTTGAACTTCCCTGCAGTCATCAGTTCGACATCGATGTCGTGGCGTTTTAACAAGCGATGGATATTGGGTATTTGAGCAACAACTCCGATTGACCCAATCATCGCGAAGGGCGCTGCGAGAATCCTGCTTGCTACGCAGGCCATCATATAGCCGCCACTGGCGGCCACCTTATCGACACAAACGGTCAACGGGATATTGCGTTTTTTTATCCTGTCAAACTGACTGGCGGCCAGGCCATAGCTATGCACCATGCCACCACCGGTTTCCAGGGTCACCACGACCTCATCCCGCTCAGTCGCCCGCGACAATATCGCTGTCACTTCCTCACGTAGCGAGGCTACCGCTGAAGCGCGCAAATCCCCATGGAAATTTAGAACAAAGACATTCTTCTTGGCCTGTTCCTGGTTATTCTCATTCCCAGTGCTATTTTTAAATTGCTTGGCGGAGGTTTTTTCCTGTTTTTTCCTCGCTTTTTTTGTAGCTTTCAGTTCATTTGCCGGCAACAACGCATCACCAAGCGTTTCTTCGACTTTCTTCAGCTCGTCATTTAGCGAAGTGACTTCCAGATGACCTTTGTCCTTACCCACTACTTTGGAGGCATTTGCGGCCAGAGCAATGATGGCGCCGATCCCAACCAGCAAGGTAAGCACTTTGGCGAGAAATAATCCATAGTCCGCTAAAAACTCCAACAACTGTCTCCTTCAATAAATAGGTTTTATTTTACTGGCCCTGTCAGCGGGATGCCGTGGGTTTGCTCGGCAACCAGGCCCAGATTGCTCATGCTAATACGATAAACCGTCTTATCCAGCATAGGCTGTCTAACAGTACGGGTGACCTCAAAATTCAGTAACGCGCGCAATCCAGGAGCCTTTTTTAACCATTGCCAAGTGTCAAGACTAACAGGAAAACGCCGATCCCCAACGGGAACTCGCTGTATTTCAACACTCTGCATTTTCTGGCTCCGGCTATAGACGTAAAAATTTTCCAATCGAGCCAGAGGCTGAATGTCGAAAGGCAGGCGACGATCGCCGCTAAGGGTTTTGGCATCGACTTGCCAATGATCTCCCTGCAGTGTGAGCGAGGATTGTGAGCCACTCGACATTTTCACCTGTACCGAAAACGATTTATCACTTGTTTGAGTGAAATAAACGGTGGCGAGCGTTCTATCCCGCGGGATGATCTGATAATCCAGCAAACCCAGACCCAAAGCGATAAACACACCACCAACACCACTCAATAAAAGACCCAGAAACAACACCGGCAAATATTTAATCAAACCCTGTTTCCAGAACAACCGCAGCGTTAGCACACATAGCAAACCACCGCTAACGAACAGTGCAAGCACATAAACGTTGAGCTGTGCCATCATTAGTTCCACAGCGCAGCTAAAAGCTCGTCCGAAATCATAAAAGTCATGGGCAAGCCT
>DLXZ01000206.1:23339-23895 GCA_003448675.1 Porticoccaceae bacterium | reverse complement strand
TTTTTTCCATATCCTCAACAGTAGGAGGAAGTTTTCGCTGTGAACGTCCAAAACCTCCGAGAATATATACCTGACTTTTATAGTGTTTTTCAGCGAGTTCAGCATTTTCCGGGTCGGCAATCAAAAACTGGACGCGGCCCAGTCTTAATTCAATGGCCGGCTGATTATCGGTCTGAATATTGCGTAGCAAGACCGCCACTGCACCAAGACGGTTTACCGCCATAATGGTGGCAAGTGAAGAGGGCCGAGCATGCATGAGAATGCCCACATGGTCACCAGTCCTAACGCCGATGGAGATTAGTCCTCTCACAATATTATCGATTCGCTTGTTAGCGTCTGAGTAACTATGTGCCCGGCCATCATACAAAAAGTATGTGTCACCTGGCGCCTTTATCGCTTGTTCAGACAGTGCTCGGGCAAAACTAATCTCGCTATCGTCAGTCAGCTTATCCAGCCTGGATAGATAGGAAAAGTGTGCATTAAAGTTGCTAGCGATGCTTTGAAGTGAGCTTCCGGCTAACCCAATCACGTCACTGACCGTATCTACCGCGCCTTT
>DLXZ01000206.1:22800-23047 GCA_003448675.1 Porticoccaceae bacterium | reverse complement strand
TTGTTGTTTCTCCGAGTTTCCCTACGTCATCCGGCATGCCACCCTTATTTTCTTGCCACAGCAACCATTGGCTAACGGTCGGCCAGGTTTTGGCCATGGCGGTAGAACCCACGACAATCCCCATATGACCACCACTTACAGGTAGCTCGTAAATATTTGCATTAGGCACGGCGTCGCCGATGCCACGGACAGAGCCGGCTCTTGCTATTTCGTCATTGCTCCCAACTACAACAAGAATAGGGCAGGT
>DLXZ01000206.1:21874-22538 GCA_003448675.1 Porticoccaceae bacterium | reverse complement strand
AAGCGGTTGCCGAGTAGCATCTGTCCCAAAAACTCATGCAAGGCAGGCCCTGGCCAGGCGACAAAGCCTTCGCCGCCCAGAAAGCTTCTGCCTTCTTCGCTTTTTAATAACGTTTCTCTATCGTGGAGGGAGCTTAAAAAGGTAAACCAGTTTTTGATCTCCTTTGTCGGGCTCATGAGCTTAAAGAGATTTTTACTGGCCCAGGCCGGGACGACAGAAGGAGTAAGGCTTTTTGGGATAAGTTTCCCTATCGTTTCCAGGGTTCGCGTCATGGTTTCATCGGAAATGCCCGGAATAAAGTTTTTATAAATATTGACAGGGGAACCGAATCCGATAATGGAAGCGACGTCTCTTGAACTGCGGTATGCCGCAGCTAGATAACAAAAAATTCCACCTTGAGAGTATCCCGCTAAATGTACGGATGCGGATTTTTCTCGTGATACATGGTCGACAGCGTCATTAACCGCGAGTATGTGGTCACTAAAATCCCGTTCCAGCCCTCCTTCCTGATGTTCGGGTGCACCAAAGTCTACCAACCAAACGGAAAACCCTTGTTCAGAAAGATACGAAACGGCGCTACTTTCCGTAGCCATGTCGTAAACATCGGCAGAAATCATTAAGGGTGGTACCAGAATAATAGGGATTTTTTTGCTGCCAGCAGATG
>DLXZ01000206.1:18735-21760 GCA_003448675.1 Porticoccaceae bacterium | reverse complement strand
AATAATAGGGATCTTTTTGCTGCAAGCAGATTTGGTCTCGTAGCAACGCAAACGGTAATCGGCAGTTTGGTGGGGCACGTAATAAACGGTAGGTGTGCGTGGTTGTAAGCGACCAAAGCGCGCGATAACAGACGCATTCTTCATCGCCATCGCTAAACGAGAAAAGCTTCCTTCAGTGATTGTTTTTATTACAGAGTCGTGGTTCAAGAGATTTCGCTGGTTTGCGGGGTTAGAAGGGTTTCGGTCGTCAGTCATAGCAGGTATCTCTACTCATTCGTCGTCCTTTGAGTAGCCCTGATTCAAGCATATCTAAAAGTTATCGAGCAAATAGATTGTAGTTATGCGTGTGATGTGCGTGAGCGACCACTTTGGAATAACACGTGCGTTTGTTTTAGCGAACCGTCACCTGACGCCGGGGCAATGAGGAGCTTAATCACTCCTGTTTTGGGTTGTGTGGTATGGGAGAATCCCAATGATATGCGCTTTCAGAGGGGACTAAGGACTAGTGGTGATAGCCTAGCAAGCACCTTGAATGGATAATTCAAGGTGCTTGCTAGGCTGGCATGAGGTCATAAATACATGTATATCCAGCAACATATACTTATTGTACGTTTTAAATAGATTTGAGTATGACTCGTCCTTGATTGTGGCTTCTAACTCCTTTTTTTAGATGGTTTTAGCCCTGTATATGACTCATCAAGAGCCTCATCTATAAATGTCAGCACTTCTTTTTCCCACGGAAAAGTGACATGGTTGCCGTCGTACCACTGGATTTTTGGCTTGCCCCAATGCTCCCAAAGATCCAGTGGGTCTTCTGGCCTCGCCAATCGGTCTAGCACGCCTGCGTATATATACCGCCTTTTTTTGGGGACCTTTGGTTTTAATGAGCGGGGCGAGATGATATGTGTCATGCGCTCTATATCATCCCAAGGCATGCCGATATTGTCCATGAAATAGAGAAGGTTTCGCTGCCCAAGGCGCCGCGCGGCACGTACCAGATTTACAGCAGGTACGCCGGCTATTGCGCACGCCAGGTTGCCTTCAAGTCCGGATAGTAGTGCGGTGGTGTAACCGCCCAGGGAAATGCCGTGAACACCGATTTCGGGTGCGCCCTCTTTGCGGAGCCAGTGAATAATACGGCGTAATTCGAACATGGCCTGGGCTTCGGTATGGATGAGGTTTACATACCCCGGGGAGAGAACGCCATCACCACTGGTAGGGCCAATTTTACGAGGCCCATGCAGGGGCAGAACATATTGCAATACGTTGAGGCCTTTCTTCTCATGTAGTTCCTGTGCGTGGAAAAAAGGTAAATCGAGATACGGCACACCCATTCGGTAGCCGTGAATGTTTATCAGCCAGGGCCGCTGTGGCCCGGAATGGCGTAAAACCCAACAATGCGCAGTGTGATTGTTCTCGTAGCCGAGCCATCGTGAGCGACCTGTTTCTCCCATATGGGGCACGTAGCCACTTTCGAAGGTCATGTGCTCGAAATGAACACCTACTGAAGATTTCCTTTCAAACTTGACTTTCTCCAGGGGCGGGGGCGCCTGGTGATAACCTCGGGGGTCATCAACCCAGCCCATGGATTCATAAAATTCAAGTGCGTCTTCCATTTCTTGAGCGCAGCGTTCGCGAAACCCTCGCGTCGGGAACCGCAGCCGGGATGCCAGACCGAGACCAATGAGTACGGCCTCATCAATCCCTACTAGCATCATTGTGCTCAGGTTCATCTTTGGTCGGGGGGCGCCATCGGGCCATTCGAGCATTTCGTTCAGTGTATGGGAGCCTGGCAGCCAGCCGGGCACTTCGAAATGCGGTAATTCTTTGTTCTGGAGTATGGAGGGTAGTTTCATAAATGGACTAACCATTGTGTCATGTGATTGGCATACTACTCTCGGTTGTATGCTACATGCAAAACGATTGCCCCAATATTCTTACGTGTGCTTCTTTAAGCTGATGGAAATCAGCTAAATAACGGTCGTCAGTTACAGTGGCAATGGAATTATTTTAAGGTCAAGGCGTGCTGGCAGGTTGGCGCGCCTCGCTAGCGCCATTGAATCGTAGATATAACTTGGGAGGACTACTTTAGGGGATGCGGGATCAGGATATTTGAATAATGGTCTGGAAGCGCGCGGTCTGTCAGGGCGGTAACCCCATTGCCTTAGCCTGGAGTATATAGGCGATTACAAGGTGAAAGCTTCGAGAGCCGGGTTAATAAACCGGTATGCGAACCGGTGTGAAGTTGTTTTGGCCCGCTACACCAGTTGACAGTGTCGACCGACTAGCATATTTAAGATGTTGCTACCAAAATGAAAAAGGGTATCAAGGAATGAGAAGCTGGCAAGTCCTTTTGTTGAATGCCGTGTCACGGTGCGTGGTCAAACCTTTCGTGAAGCGATCCTCGGCTAAAGCTGTGCCGGGCCGTGAAACAGAAACCATCGATAAAATGCGCCGCTGGGTTGCGCGTCTTGACCGCGCGTTGACCAGCAAAAGGCCAATATCGGTCAATGTTGATTTGATAGACGGAAAGCCGAATTATCTGTGGATAAATAACAAACCCGAAGTCCATCGAACGATTCTATATTTACATGGTGGCGGGATGATCATCCACGCGCCAGGTCTCTACAAGCAGTGGGCTCAGCGTTTAGCGGCCGCAGCGGATGCCCGGGTCTTACTGGTGGATTATCGGCTTGCACCGGAGCATCCCTATCCCGCCTCGGGAGACGACTGTTTTGCGGCATACAAATGGCTAGTTTCAGAAAATCGAATTAACCCTTCCGAGATTGTTATTGCCGGGGATTCGGCTGGTGGTTATTTAACCCTGGCGACGCTATTGCGAATCGGCCGGTCGCCGTTGGATAAACCCTGCTGTGCAATTGTATTGTCGCCTCTTTCGGATTTTTCACTGGGCAGTCGAACTATGTTCACCAATGAGGGGACGGACCCGCTGTTAAGTAACCGCTTGATTCCGGTGGTGAGACAGTTAGTGCTTGGTGATCATCTTTGTACAGAGCCCGACGTG
>DLXZ01000206.1:14285-18473 GCA_003448675.1 Porticoccaceae bacterium | reverse complement strand
CTTCCCGCCACTTCAGGTTCATGTCAGCAGCAATGAAATTCTGCGCGACGATGGCGTCCGTATTGTTAATCGTGCGCGAAGTCAGGGTGTCACCGCGCAGCTTTGTGAATGGTACAAAACCACTCACGTCCACCCCCTGTTTGAATGGTTGCCGGAAAGTAAGGAGGCGCTGAAGGAGATGCTCAGTTTTATGGATCTTCATCAGAAAAAGGGCGACAAAGCTCCACTTAACCAGAACTTCGCGGATCTGAGTTGAAAAACCGACGCGTTTATTTGGGTTGCCCCTCGTCAGTGAAGGTCCAGGTTGTTGTCCTGTTCTGACCCCTTTGATTAACCTTTTGATAATGATTATTTCTCTTTGATAATCTTCCAATTCGCAATTAAAAACAAAAGACAACCGAAAGGAAATATCGCTATCACCAGTAAGGACGATGTCAACATATTAATTACTTTGGGTTTTTTTATTCTACTAACAATTAGCAGGATATTAATGTAGGCAGCAAAATAAGAAGCTACAGTCAGCGTCAACATTGCAGTGAGATTCAGCTTTAACTGTGTAATGGTAATTATTGAAAGCAATATGGGGGCGCATGATAAAAGCAAGTGCCTTGGTGTAGACGATGGTTTTTTATTGATCACAGGTGCACTTTTATCTCTATGGTGGTAATAGATGCAAAGGGTGTCCGCTCGCAGGGATGTTTTTCCAGCAATGAACAGGACGGTAGTTTCTGGCGACAGGTTAGACGGGTTTTAGCACGCAGTGACTGGCAACCAAAAAGCCGCTTTTATCCCAATGACAGGTTCGTAACTATCTTTATCAAACTGGCGTAAATCGTGCCAGTTATGTCTTTGTTCGCGGGAGGCGAGGGCGGTATAGGCGGCCAGAGTCGCATGTTTTTCTGCGTCGCTGTTCACATCTAAAGCGTCATCGAGTTCGCTTACGGCGGAATCCATCATCAGCAAAACATCGGACGCGGCTTCGGTGACGGGCATTGTGCCCCAACGTTGAAGGATTTGCGCCGCCAGCATGACGCCCCCTGTGATTTTTGCGCCGGACACGGAAGGCAGGGCCGGAACTGTCGCGCTTTTACCGCCCAGTGATAACACCATGCCACGCAGGATGCGGTCAGCTTCCCGATCATCCCTGGTTGTCCAGTGAAGCGGGGCGGCAATGCCGACGGCATCCGGGGTCTCGGCGAAGTGTTCGCAGGCTGCGGTCAGCGCTTTGTCCACACTCGTGCTTTCACCCTTAAGTACTGTCTGGGTTCCTGCGGTTTTGTCGGTGCGCCATACACACCAGCCGGTGTTGAGGGCGCCTATGGGCGCAAAGCCCAAAAATACCTGGGTCATGGTTTTGATTCGATAGTGGCCTGGCGGATTATGTTAACGCTCGAGTGCTGACATACAAAGGCGGTGACCTCGCGGCTGTAAAGGGAGTGACTGCCGCAGCGAGGAATAGCGCAAGGGTTGTTCATGGGTATAAGATATTTGATGTCCATGCCGAACGGTGTGTAAGCCCACCGCAAATTTATTGTCGACGCTGGTTGGCCTACCTAAGTGTTGACCCAATGGGCGCGGGGAGCGAAAGGAGGGTCTGCCGCCGGAGCTGGCGGTGCGTAAGCAAACCAGCGATATCGCGCGTTGCAACGGCATTACCTATCGCGGTCAGCTAGTGCCTGGTCAGCGAACCGGTATCAATCTGGTTAACTTCGATTCGCTCGTCAGCATGCGTCCCTGATAGTCAACGATTTGCCAGCGGGAGGTTCCCGCTAGATTCAGCGCGCTGACGGATACGTGGCGACTTTCGTGGCTGTCGAAAAGCTTATGGATAACGGAGAGGATGCCGGCGTCCGTCCCGGCGGTATGGTGTGTATGTCGGCCATGTCGTGAGTTGTGGTATCTCGAGCACAGACGCGCCTTGGTTCATCGGTTATTCCTGTAATATACATTGCCAAAACCTGATAACTAATTAATTAATAAAAGAATATACATTCATCAATAAGTCATACAGGAGTGGTTTTTCAATGAGTAATTCAACATCGACCCTATTTGATCCAGCTGACCTGGGTTTCGATCCGGATGCACTGCGGGCGAAGTACGCCGAGGAGCGGGATAAGCGTGTTCGTAAGGAGGGCCTGGACCAGTACCAGCGCCCGACTGGGGATTTCTCCAACTATGTCGACGACCCCTATGTGGAGTCCGAGATCGAGCGCGAACCGCTAAGCGACGAGGTGGAAGTCGTCATCATCGGCGGTGGCTTTGGTGGCATGCTAGCCGGTGTGCGTTTACGTCAGGCGGGTGTTAACGACATTCGAATCATTGATAAGGCCGGCGATTTTGGCGGCACCTGGTACTGGAATCGCTATCCCGGCGCTCAATGCGATGTGGAGGCTTATATCTATTTCCCTCTGTTGGAGGAAGTTGGTTACGTGCCCAGGGAGAAGTATTCCTTCCAGCCGGAGATATTCGATTACAGTCTGCAAATCGCCCGCAAATTTGATCTATACAATAATGCCTGCCTGCAAACGGAAGTAACCGAGATTCGCTGGGATGAGTCCATCAAGCGCTGGATTATTGCCACCAACCGGGGAGACCGAATACGGGCCCATTATGTGGTGATGGCAAATGGCCTGTTGACCCGGCCCAAGTTGCCCGGTATTCCCGGCATCGATAACTTCAAGGGCCATACCTTCCATACCAGCCGCTGGGATTACAATTACACCGGGGGCAGCAGTGCGGGGGCCTTGGACAAGCTGGGCGACAAGCGTGTCGGCATTATCGGAACTGGGGCTACCGCCGTGCAGTGTATCCCCCATCTGGGCGCGGCGGCTAAACAGCTTTTTGTTTTTCAGCGCACGGCATCATCCATCGACGCCCGTGGCAATGGCCCCACCGACCCTGACTGGGTGAAGAGCCTCAAGCCGGGCTGGCATCAGGCGCGCATGGATAATTTCAATACTATCGCCACCGGCGGTTATCAGGAGGAGGATTTGGTCAGCGATGGCTGGACTGACATTTTCCGCAATCTCCAAACTATCCTGGCGGCAAATGACGGCACTGAGATGAGCTCGGAGGAGCAGGAGCTGGCCATGGAGATTGCCGACTTCCAGAAAATGGAGCAGATCAGGGCGCGGGCCGACAACCTTGTAGATGACGAGGCCACCGCCGAGGCTCTCAAGCCCTGGTATCGCCAGTTCTGTAAACGTCCTTGTTTTAATGATGAATACCTCGATACCTTTAACCGGCCCAATGTCAGCTTGGTGGACACTCTGGGGCAGGGTGTTGAGCGCGTCACCGAGACCGGCGTGGTCGTTAATGGTGAGGAATTTGAATTGGATTGCTTGATCTTTGCCACCGGTTTTGAGGTGGGTACCAACTACACCAGTCAGTCCGGTTACGACGTGGTTGGCCGCAATGACACTTCCCTAAGGGAAAAATGGGCCAACAGCCTGGCGACTTTCCATGGCATGCACAGCCATAATTTTCCCAACAGCTATTTCGTCGGCTTTACCCAGACCGGCTATACCGCCAATGTGCCTCACACCCTTAACGAGCAGGCTAAACATATTGCCTACGTCATCAAGCATGGCGTGGAAAACAAAGTTGAGACCATGGAGGCCAGTCAGGAAGCGGAGGATGCCTGGGTGGCGGAGATCAATCGCCTGGCGGGAATCGGGGAAAAGTTTTATGCCGAGTGCACGCCCGGTTATTACAACAACGAGGGCAAGGGTAATGGCGGCAACGGTTTTCTGGCCGGTCAGTATGGCGGTGGCCCGGTGGCGTTTTTCAAAATACTGGAGGATTGGCGTGACGACGGTCAATTACAGGGTCTTGAAATCACTTAGTGTTCCGTTCTAAATACCTTGTTCAATTTTATAACAGCTTTTTGCCACTTTTAATTCTTAAACTAAGAGGACAGTCCTATGAGTACAGCAAAACCCTATACCACCGATCCGTCCGAACTGGGGTTTGACCCCAATGTTCTGCGGCAAAAATACAACTACGAGCGCGATAAGCGCGTCAAGAAAGAGGGCTTTGGTCAGTATCGCGACGCCGCCGGTGAACTGAAAGAGTTCATGGTTGACCATTATGCCGAGCCCTTTGAGCGCGAACCACTGACCGATGAAGTGGAGTTCGCCATTATCGGCGGCGGTTACGGCGGCCTCCTGGCCGGCGCCCGCCTGCGGG
>DLXZ01000206.1:0-13984 GCA_003448675.1 Porticoccaceae bacterium | reverse complement strand
GTACTGGAACCGCTACCCCGGCGCCCAGTGCGATATCGAAGCCTATGTCTATATGCCGCTGCTCGATGAGCTGGACTATGTGCCCAGCGAGCGCTATGCCCACGCACCGGAGCTGCTGGAGCACAGCATCAATATCGCCAAGCATTATGACCTGTACAAGGACACCTG
This sequence comes from Porticoccaceae bacterium, assembly GCA_003448675.1. Lineage (GTDB taxonomy): Bacteria > Pseudomonadota > Gammaproteobacteria > Pseudomonadales > Porticoccaceae > HB2-32-21. The sequence goes on along the minus strand of DLXZ01000206.1, from coordinate 13,816 downwards.
TTTTCAGACCGAAGTGACTGAAATCGAGTGGGATGACAGCATCAGCCGCTGGATTATTCATACTAACCGTGGCGACGCCATGAAGGCCCAGTTTATCGCCATGGCCAACGGCCCTCTGACTCGGCCCAAGTTGCCCGGCATTCCCGGCATCGAAAAATTCAAGGGTCATACCTTCCATACCAGCCGCTGGGACTACGATTACACCGGTGGTGGCCCCGAAGGCGGCATGACCAAGCTTAACGACAAGCGCGTGGGTATTATCGGTACGGGCGCCACGGCCATTCAGTGCATTTCCCACCTGGGTGCGGATGCAAAACAACTCTACGTGTTCCAACGCACGCCATCCTCGGTTGATGCCCGTCACAATGCGCCCACCGATCCGGAGTGGAAAGCCAAGTTAACCCCCGGCTGGCACAAGCGCCGCGTTGAAAACTTTAATCGCACGTTGGGTGGCGGCTATACCGATGAAGACATGGTGGGTGATGGCTGGACCGATATTTTTCGCAATGTCGGCGGCATCGTTACCGGCAATGTTGATGACCTCACCGAGGAGCAAAGGGAAGAGGTGTTCGAAATTGCCGATTTCCAGAAAATGCAGGAAATTCGCGATCGGGCTGACTCCATTGTCGAGGACCCGGAAACCGCGGCAAATCTGAAAGCCTACTACCGCCAGTTCTGCAAGCGCCCCTGCTTCCACGATGAGTATCTGCAAACCTACAACCGCCCCAGCGTGAAGCTGGTGGATACCAATGGTCAGGGCGTGGATGAAGTCACCGAGAACGGCGTCATCGTCGATGGGGTTGAATACGAAGTGGACTGCCTGATTTTTTCCACGGGTTTCGAGGTGGGCACCAGCTACACTAGCCAGTCCGGTTACGATCTGATCGGAAAAAATGGCACTAAGTTGAGTGAGAAGTGGGCCAATGGTCTGCGTACCCACCATGGCTTAACCACCCACGACTTCCCCAACTGTTTCGTTCTCGGTTTCACCCAGACCGGGGTAACACCGAATGCCACTCACATGCTAGACGAACAGGCCAGCCAAATGGCTTATATCGTTGATCAGGTCCGGCAGCGAGGTGCGCAAACGGTGGAAGCCACCAAGGAAGGCGAAGACGAATGGTGCGACATTTGTGACAGCTACGGCGATAAAACCGAGCAACTGCTGGCTCAGTGTACGCCGGGTTACTACAACAACGAAGGCGGTGAGGCTAACAAGAACGGTTTTATATCCGGTCAGTATGGTGGTGGCGCAGTCCGATTCTTTGAGATTCTCGAGGAATGGCGTCAGGAAGGTAATCTTCAGGGTATGGAGATTAAATAACAGCGAAGCGCGAGCAAAAGCCCTGGGAATTATCCGGGGAGGCTGCTGCTATCTCAATACCAACCCCGGCGGTGCAAACAGCTTCCGGGGTTTTTTGTTTGAATTTGAAAGGCAGCAGGATCTAATATCATGGAGTGGGAAATTAAAGATGGTCTGATTTCAGATAGGTAGATGTGGAATCGGATACAACAATGATTACTTAAAACGATGATTAGGGAGTGTAAACAATGAGCGCTACACCACTGAAGAAGTTTGCGGATTTTCCATCCGACAGCCCGGTAGCGGAAAAACTGGCCTCGGGTAGGCTGGGCTTTGATCCAGACGCACTGCGGGATAAATACGCCCATGAGCGGGATAAGCGAATCCGGCCCGAGGGCTTTGCCCAGTACCAGGAATTGAGCGGTGATTTGGATATCTTTGATGTAGACCCCTACGCGGAGCCGGGTTTTAGCCGTGATCCCATCGAAAAAGAAGTCGACGTGGCCATTATTGGCGGTGGTTTTGGTGGATTGCTGGTTGGTGCGCATTTGCGTGAAGCCGGTGTTAAAAGCATCTGCTGCATTGAAAAAGGTGGTGATTTCGGTGGTACCTGGTACTGGAATCGCTATCCAGGCGCTCAGTGTGATGTGGAGTCCTATCTTTATCTGCCCCTGCTGGAAAAGCTGAATTACATTCCCAGGGAAAAATACTCTTTCGGCCCCGAAATCCTCGACCACAGCCTGGCTATCGCCAGGGAGTACGATCTTTACGATGGCGCGCTGATGCAAACTACTGTGACCGACATGCGCTGGGATGAAGCCAGCAAGCGCTGGTTGTTGAGCACCAATTGGGGCGACACGATTAAGGCCCGCTTTGTGCCCATGGCGACTGGTATCCTAGCCAAGCCAAAATTGCCGCGTATTGCCGGTATCACTTCTTTTAAAGGCCATACCTTTCACACTTCCCGTTGGGATTACAACTACACCGGCGGCGATACCACGGGTGGTCTCGTTAATCTGAAGGACAAACGGGTAGGGATTATCGGCACTGGTCCCACGGCGATTCAGGCCATCCCAGCGCTCGGTGAATACTCGAAGGAACTCTATGTTTTCCAGCGTACGCCTTCGGCCATCGATATTCGCGGTAATCACCCGACCAATCCCAAATGGGTGGAATCGCTCGAGCCCGGATGGCAGGCACGGCGAATGGAGAACTTCAATATCATCACCAACGGAGGCTACCAGGAGGAAGATCTGGTTAATGATGGATGGACTGACTTGTTCGGCCGTCAGATCGGCGTGATGAAAGATGCAGCCTCCCGGACGAAAATGTCCTCCGAGGAAAAGGCCGCCCTCAAGGAGCTCACCGACTTACAAAAAATGGAAGAGATTCGTGAGCGCGTCGATGCCATCGTCGTTGACAAGGAAACCGCTTCTAAACTCAAGGCCTACTATCGACCATTTTGTAAGCGCCCCTGTTTCCACGATGAATACCTGAAAACCTTTAACCGACCCAATGTCACCCTGGTCGATACCGACGGCAAGGGTGTTGAGCAAATCAATGAACAGGGTGTGGTAATTGACGATAACGTTTACGAACTGGATTGCCTGATTATCGCCACCGGCTTTGAGACAGGCACCAGCTTCACCAGTGCTTCCGGTTTTGACATTGTCGGCCGTAATGACGCGAAGCTCGGCGAAAAATGGGCGGATGGCCCGTCAACCATGCACGGCTTATTCAGCCATAATTTCCCCAACTGCTTTTTTATGGGCTTATTTCAGACCGGCCTGACGGTTAGTCTGCCTCATACTTTGGATGAGCAGGCCGTGCATATCGCCTACGTGGTCGATCATTGTATGAAAAATGATATTGAGGTGGTCGAAGTCACCCAGGAAGCAGAGGATAGCTGGTGTAATGTGATTGAGCAAAAGGCCCATAACAATACCGAGTTTTATGCGGCCTGTACGCCGGGTTATTACAATAACGAAGGCAAAGGGGGGGTGAATAAAAATAACTTCCTGACCAACCAGTACGGTGGTGGGCCGATCGAGTTTTTCGAAATACTTGAAAATTGGCGAAATGAGGGCAGCCTGTCGGGACTTAGCACAGAGCACTAACATCCGGTTTTCATTTATTACCCACCGCGGTCTCTGGTGCTGACTTTGGCCCGCTGAGAGTAAATTATCCCGTGTGTACGCAAAAGCAACAAAAGACAAGGTGACTTGATATGACTAAGCAGCGGCTGTCAGCATCCTCTGGTCGGCTAACTGATTTTGATTTTAGCTCGGTGAAGTGGGTTCACTATGACGAAGATCCCCGTTTTGACTACCCCATCAAGTACTCCGTAGGTATCCTGGGAACTTCGCCTGAAACCAGCACGGTGGATTTTATTGGTCGCTGGGCGCCAAATTCCTACTGTCATTTTCATCGTCATGTGGGTGACACAACTTCACTCATTCTTGCGGGCGAACATCACACAGTCGAAACCGTTGATGGTGAGGAAGTTCATAAAATACGGTTGGCCGGTGACTATTCACACAAGCCAGGTGGCGAAGCGCACATGGAATATGGCGGTCCCAACGGTTCGTTGGTGTTTTTCAGCATGCGTGCTGTAGACGGTATGATCTTTGATGTGCTCGGAGATGGTGAGAGAATATTAAACAGGGTCAGTTTTGGGGAGTTTATTCAGGACTGGAAGCGCTGAGACAGCAGGCCATCCCTGTCTGGGTTTATTTTACTGTCTTAGCATGTTTTTGGGAGTACATTTGTGCATCCGCGGCTGTCAAGAGAGCTTCAATGGATTTATGCTCGACTGGGTCAAATTCTACAATGCCGCACGATAAAGTCACTTGATAGGGTACACGGCTGGTCTCGACACGTTGTTTTAACAACATATCGAAACGTTCTAGGATTAGCTGAGCCGCCGTTTTTTTCGTATCTATAAGTAAAATAACAAATTCGTCGCCGCCTATGCGACTGATGAGATCGTACTCCCGAGATGCTTTAATCATCGTTTCCGCCACGAGGCTCAATACGTTATCACCTGCCGCATGCCCGTGAGTATCGTTGATCTGCTTAAATTTATCTACGTCGAAATAAATTAGCGATGCGGGCAAACCCTTGCGTTCACAGAGATTGAGTGCTTGTGAAGCCAGCGTCCGAAAGCCTCGTCTATTGAGGACGCCGGTTAACTCATCCCTGGTCGCCATTTGAGTTAATTCAATTTCTCTCTCGACCATGGCCGCTAGATCACGCAAAATGATTTGTTCCGAATCGGAAAAAGCGCGGGGATGACGATCGATTAAACACAAAGTGCCAATGGTATGACCACTTGTTGTCGTGAGAGGGCAGCCGGCGTAAAAACGGATTTTCGGCTCGTCACACACCAGTGGATTATCCGCGAAACGCTCGTCATTTAACGCATCGTTAACAATGAGGATGTCCCTGTCCAGTATGGTGTGGCCGCAAAATGATATGTCTCTCGATGTTTCCTTGGCTTCCAGCCCCACGGCAGATTTAAACCATTGCCTATCCCTGTCAACAAGGCTGACTAAGGCTATCGGTACTTGAAAAAGGCTGCTGGCGATCCGTGTTAGACGATCAAACCTTTCCTCAGGAGGGGTGTCGAGGATATGGAGCGAATTAAGAGATCCAAGCCGAGCGTTCTCGCATATAGGGATTTCTGGTGCCTTCATGTTGTGGTTCCGCTGTTAACAACAAATGCGCCGGCTCCCTGGCAGATTAGAAAATTGCTGTAGATTAAATAGCATCGTAGTAGGTATATCAAATTATTTGCTACTTGCTGGTGTGGCTATTGCAAACAAGGATTTAGCTATATCCAGAAAGGTCAACGGAGGCAATCGAGGTGATGACTGCTAGAGGCTAAGCTGAGTAGGGTTTCCCCTGATTCGAGTATCTCGATCATTGATTTCAAAGGGGCTGGAAGTTGACGGGCTTGGTAGTATTGGGCCAGGGGTGTGTTATCGCTAAAATAGGATTTGTATAATCGTGTTATCCACTCATGACTTTAATGGCCTTGCCAGAGTGTCTAAATGCACTCCAGGGTTTTGCCCTTCTGACCGGTAAACACATCGTTACAATGACTAATAGCAAATACCGCACCTCAAGGTGTATCCTGAAATCCAGAAATGAATTCCTGCTGGTCGTGCACAACAATGTCCAGGGTATCAATCGCGGTATTTGGGGCCTTCCCGGTGGTCGAATTGACTGGGGAGAAAAACCCATACAGGCCGCACGGCGGGAAATTTACGAAGAACTGGATACCGATCTTGACGAGTTGCATGACGTAGGCGCCTGGTCCTACAAAGGCTACCAGCACAAGATCTATGGCACGGTATTTAATGGCAGGATTGGTCGTGTCGACTACAGTGAGATTTTGGAAGTAGACTGGTTCACTATTGAAGACATCCGGGATCTTGCTGCACGCGATAAATTGCACGCGGGCTTCGAGCTGGCGTCAATTGAGCAGTTTCTGACCTTGCTTGGCCATAAATGACGATGAATAGTCTCGACAGCCAATACAGGCACTTTACCTACTCTCACGAGCGTTAGTATCTAAAGCTTCCTGTTGTTAGGTGAAGTTATTCCTATGTCAGCCCCTGGCTGGGATGTTCTAATTGCAACGGTTTCCCTGATCTGTTAGCGCCTGACGGGGAAGCTATCTTTGAGGAAAAGTCCTCAGCTGAGAGAATGAGGGCGACACGGAATGTGCGCGGCGAAGGCTAAAGCTTTTCTCCGTTGGGACGCTATTTATACAGGCGATCACAGGTCGCCAAACAATAAGATTAAACCGGGGCTTAGATCATGAAGGTAGCGGGATCACAATTGTCTTTTACCGATAGCGTTAACCATATGGCCGACAGGGCGTTTTTGGCCCTGAATATCGACGAAGGCGTTGCCAACGCCATCAAGACATGCAGCGCAACGATTCAAGTAAATTTCCCGGTGGAAATCGACGGAAAGGTTGAGGTGTTTACCGGTTGGCGCTCAGTTCATAGCACGCATCGCTTACCCGCCAAAGGCGGTATTCGATATGCCACCATCGTTGATCAGGATGAGGTCGAGGCTCTGGCTGCGCTGATGACTTATAAGTGTGCCATTGTCGATGTGCCCTTTGGCGGATCGAAGGGTGGTTTGCTGATTGACCCAAGCAAGTATTCCCGAGGCGATATGAAAAAAATAACCCGCCGTTTCGCCGGAGAGCTGGTGCGCAAGGGGTTCTTGAGTCCAGCAACTAACGTGCCCGCGCCTGATATGGGTACCGGCGAACGCGAAATGGCGTGGATCGCCGATACCTATAAGCATTTACATCCCGAAGATATTAATTATCTGGGTTGTGTGACCGGTAAACCGGTAGCACACGGAGGTATTCGGGGGCGAACCGAGGCAACAGGTCGAGGCGTGGTCTATGTGATGCGCGAATTTTTTCGTCATGCCGACTGTGTTTCCCAGGCCGGGATGTCTGGCTCTCTTGAGGGGAAAAAAGTGGTGATTCAAGGCCTGGGGAATGTCGGTTATCACGCAGCCAAGCTGCTCCAGGAGGAGGATGGCTGCGTGGTGATTGGCGTCATTGAACGTGATGGCGCGCTGGTGAATGCCGAAGGCCTGAATATCCAGCAGATCCGTGATTACATTGTCGAGCACAAAACCATCAAGGGGTATGCGGATGCGCAATTTTTGGCAAATGGCAAAAGCGCCCTTGAACTGGATTGTGACATCTTGATTCCCGCCGCCATGGAAGCGCAGATAAATGCCAATAATGCGGACGTGATCAAGGCGAGACTGATCGTCGAGGCCGCAAATGGACCGGTGACCTTCGATGCCGACGAAATGCTGCGGAATCGGGGCGTGGTGATTTTGCCCGACGCCTACGTCAACGCCGGTGGTGTAACGGTTTCCTACTTTGAGTGGGTCCGCAATCTGGCCCACATCCGCTTTGGTCGTATGGAGCGACGCTATGATGAAATGCGTGGCTTTCATATGCTCCAGGCGATTCAGTCGATGACTGAACAACTCATTCCCGAATGGATTCAAAAGGAATTGGTGCAGGGGGCGGATGAGCTCGACTTGGTCCGCTCAGGGCTCGACGACACAATGCGGCTGGCATTTCAACAAATTAAGGAAGTGCTTGATACCCGAGAAGGGGTCAACGATTACCGAACGGCCGCCTATGTCGTTGCCATTGAGAAAATTTCACGTTCATACAGTGATATAGGCGTCTATTGATTGTCCCCAACGGTGATTGGTGTTGACCTCCTGATCGCCAGAGTTCCTGACCCACTAACGCCCGATTTTTTCCGAACAAGTTAATGACTCAGTAGCATACTAAAGCGGCCCGGAAGAATTTTCGGGCCGGTAGAACTATTTCTCGTCGCTTGACCTTATAGCTACTATAAGGTTTACAGTAAGGCCATCACCCTGCTGGTCTATCCAATGGAGGTCATAATGAATATTGGTGCAATTGCCAGAGTCAGTGGTTTGACCACAGAAGCGATTCGTTATTACGAAGGCATAGGGCTGCTGCCCGCGGCTAAACGCGGCGCCAATGGTTATCGTGTTTATAGTGGCGTCGACATCGCCCGCCTTATATTCCTGCGTCAGGCACGAAAGGTAGGTTTCACCATCGATCAATGCCGTCAATTGCGTAACCTGTATGAAAACCCCCGACGCAAAAGCGCCACAGTGCATGCGTTGGTCGCCAATAAACTGGTGGAGGTGGAACAGCATATTCACGAGCTTGAGAATATGCGTAGGGTTTTAAGCGAATTGATTTCGGCGTGTTCTAATGATGAACAGGCCGGGTGCGCGATCATTGATTCCCTTGCTGGTAGCGCGGCGTCTGATCACCTTGGAAAGGCTAAAACCTGAGGCGAAACGGAGACTGAATATATGTCCAAGTCCTGCCATCATGAAGCGCCGTCAACCGGCGAGCAGGCCAGTTGTCATGCGCCGCGGAATAAGCCCGATTACCTGCTAATTATTTCAGGCGGTATCACGTTGTCGTGCTACCTGCTGGCGCTGTTTGCAGGCCAGTGGATGAGCATGCCGGTGTGGTTGCAAACCATGAGCAGCGGTGTTTTTGAGCTGGTCAATAAAATGTGGTGGGGCTTGCTGGCTGCGGTGGTTTTTGTTGGCCTCCTGGATAGGGTGCCGCGGGAAATCGTGACCTCCGCGCTCGGGCAGGGGCGAACGGTAAAAGGCGTCGCGCGCGCAACTTTCGCTGGATTACTGCTGGATCTTTGCAGCCACGGCATCTTGATGGTTGGCACCAAGCTCTATGAACGGGGCGCGAGCCTGGGGCAGGTGATCGCTTTTCTGGTGGCGAGCCCCTGGAACTCTCTTTCGCTCACCATCATTATGGTGACACTGATTGGGCTGCAATGGACGCTTGTCTATGTCGCACTGTCATTGCTGATTGGTCTGTTATGCGGGTTAATTTTCGACGCACTGGTTGCACGGGGCAAGCTGCCAGATAACCCCATTCAGAACAACAGTGGCGAGGCGGTAGCTGTCATGCCGGCGTTAAAGAAACTTATTGGTTCGGCGAAAATTACACCTGGTGGTGTGGGTGCCGTTCTGTGGGATGGGCTAAAGGATTCGCGAATGGTGTTTCGCTGGTTGTTTTTCGGGCTTGTGCTAGCCACGGCAATTCGCGCCTTCGTGCCGATGGACACCTACTCGACACTGTTTGGGCCGACAACTATGGGCCTGCTGCTGACCCTGTTAGCCGCGACGATTATCGAGGTGTGTTCCGAAGGGTCAACACCCATTGCCGCTGATCTGGTGACGCGGGCGGGCGCTCCCGGGAATGGCTTTACCTTTCTGATGGCGGGCATCGCCACTGATTACACCGAAATCGTGGTGCTACGGGAAATGACTAAATCGTGGAAGATTGCGTTATTTTTGCCGCTAGTGTGCGTACCTCAGGTATTGGTGCTGGGATGGCTGTTGAATCAAGTGGGTGTTTGAGTCAATAAGGCAACAAGGGGCGCAATCCTCGGCGTTTTCGGAAAGGGCGCCACCCGCTCATCAAGGGCAGAGAAATTATTTGACGGAGGAAGTAACGCCGCAGCTTGCCAGTGTCCCGGCAGTTTGCCCCACACTTACCCGCCAATCATATTGGAGAGAGCGATTGCTATGATCATCACTCCAACAAGCGTTCCAATGGTGATGGCGAGGCGGGTCCAGGTTTGTTTGTCTGACAGGTGTTCGCTCATTGAAATCTCCTCCGTGGCGGTCGGCGCCTACATTATCTGGCCCACAGGGGCTGGACATTGACGAGCATCAAAGGCTGCGCTGTTAGCGAAGTGTCTCATTCCTGTGGGAGTGCTGGGTTTTGATATTGAGGAAGTTGGCTTTAGCGATAAAGATAGACTATGTGTCTATCATGGTGCCAATATCGAAAGTCTCTATTTTATCGGCACCGCGATCCAGCCACTGGCTGGCCAGTCTGGTATCGGTGATTTCAAAGACCACCAGCTCTGGTTCTAGGTGATTTAGCTGGGCGTTTCGCGGGATTTTTTTGTGGTTGCAGAAGATGGTTCCCGGCGCAATGGCTTCGATGACCGGTAGTTTCAGGTCGCGCCACTTTTTCAGCACCACCCCGCAGCGTTCCCAGCCTGCATTTCTGGCGTGAAGGATGAAACTGTAATCGTAGCTGATTAGGTGGCATTGTGTTGCCACCGATTGCAGGCACTGGCTGATGGCGGTGTAGGCCGCCTTGATCCCGACAAAGGCAATGGCTTCCTCCTTGATTTCGATATAGGCGAAAATTTTGGGGTGTTGCTCAAGTTCCCTAACCAGCGCCGACAGGGGTGAGATTTTCTCTTCGATATAATGTTGACCCAGGCGTTTGGGCTCGTGGGCGGAAAATTCCACCAGGCTACGCAGAGGATGGTCGGTAGTAAGACCAGCCTTGCCGCTGACCCGCTTTAATTTGAGGTCGTGATATAGAATCGGCTGTATATCAGCGCTGAACTGAATGTCTGTTTCAAGAAACAGCGCACCCGCCGCGATGGCTTTTCGGTAGGCCAGCAGCGTATTTTCCGGATAAAGCGCTTGATAACCGCGATGGGCAACCAGTTGTTTGGGGTCCATGCCTACAAGCCCAGGTGTGAATTGCCTAGATATCGTCCGGCAATGTATGACCCTTACGGCGTTTGGAGCGGATATAGCGAATATTGTGCTCGGAAAGACCGCTGACCAGCGGTACTACTTCTGAAACAATTTGCTCGCCTTTTTCCAGGTGTTCCCGCTTCTGGGGGTTGTTTGAGAGCAGGCGGATAGAGCGACCAGAGAGCAGGTAACGAAGAATCACCGCGGCGTCGGAAAAGTCCCGGGAGTCTTCCGGCAGACCAAGGGAGACATTCGCCTCGAAGGTGTCCTGACCCGCGTCCTGAAGCAAGTAGGTGATTGCCTTGGCCCACAGGCCAATGCCACGCCCCTCGTGACCGGACATATAGACCACGGCGCCGCCGCCATCTTGTTTCATTTGCGAAAACGCTGCCGACAATTGGGGGCCACAGTCGCAGCGCATGGAACCAAATATATCGCCAGTTAGGCAGCAGGAATGTATGCGCACCAGTGGATTTTGTTGTTCACGAAAACCGGGCAGGGCGAACACCGAATTTACCGACATATTGGTTTGCAACAGTTCGCGAAAGGCCTCGCTCTCGCCATCGGTAACGTCCTTAGCGGCTTCCAGTACCTGTGACAATTCCAGGCGTCGGACAAAGGGGTACCATTCCAGGGGCACTTCCTCGCCGTCAATAATGCGGGGGATGGTGACCGGCCCCAACACCGAAATAAATGGAGCTTCGTTGGCGCTGATTTCTTTCCCTTTCGCACTTAAGTCAATCAGTTGGTGATTGCGAACCAGTTGCTCGCGGATGGTCTCGTCTACATAACTAAACACGAAAAATTACCTTGTTCCGTAGGGCTTTAGCGCCTGGTATGGGCGGCTTCCGCTGCTTCCAGGGTTTGCATGATCAGGGTGTTAATGGTCATTGGGCCAACGCCGCCGGGTACGGGCGTATAGGCGCTGGCCCGATCGGCGATGGCCGTTAGCTCGATATCACCGACATTGCCGGGATGGTAGCCGGCATCGACCACCACGGCGCCGGATTTGATCCACTCGCCCCGGATAAATTCGGGTTTGCCCACCGCGCCAACCACGATGTCGGCTTGCCGGATCGTGTTGGGTAGTTCCTGGGTGCGAGAGTGACAGATCGTCACGGTGGCATTGCGATTGAGCAGCATCATGGCCATGGGTTTGCCCAGAATCGGACTGCGCCCAACGACCACGGCATGTTTGCCTTCCAGGGTGATGTCGTAGGCGTCGAGCAGGCGCATAATGCCCTGGGGTGTGGCTGAACCGTAGGCCTTTTCGCCCATGGCCATGCGACCAAAACCCAGACAGGTGACGCCGTCCACGTCCTTGGCCAGATCGATGGCGTCGAAACAAAGGCGCTCGTCTATTTGTGCCGGTACCGGGTGTTGCAGCAAAATACCGTGGCAGTCGGGGTTGGCGTTAAGTTCATTGACTGTGCTCAGCAATTCCTCGGTGGTGGTGTGGCTCGGCAGTTCCACCGCGACTGAATCCATGCCCACCCTTTTGCAGGCATTTTGTTTCATGCGCACATAGGTGGCCGAAGCCGGGTCGTCACCGACCAGTATGGTCGCCAGAATAGGGGACTTGTTTTGATTGGCCGCTTTGAGCGCCGCGACGCGTTCAGCAAACGCCGCTTCGCTTTTCTGGGCCAGGGCTTTGCCATCAAGGATAATGCCGGGCATGGTGCTCCACTACTTTAGTCAAAGGTTTATAGACGGCTATTTTCTCATGCTGCCGGCATCCTGAGAAGCGTGGTTCAATTGACCCTCCAGTCGACCGGCGTTATGATGCGCGCCTTCTCGCGGGAACACATTTCGGGGAATAGCGCAGTCTGGTAGCGCGCCTGCTTTGGGAGCAGGATGTCGGGGGTTCGAATCCCTCTTCCCCGACCAGGCGGGATTTAAGCTAGATGTGTTTGCCGGTAGAAGTGACAGATGAGCGCCCGTAGCTCAGCTGGATAGAGCAACGGCCTTCTAAGCCGTGGGTCGCAGGTTCGAATCCTGCCGGGCGCGCCACTTTTTGTGAAGAGTCCGGTAAGAAATAAAAGTGTCAATGGTGGCTGTAGCTCAGTTGGTAGAGCACAGGATTGTGACTCCTGTTGTCGCGGGTTCGATCCCCGTCAGCCACCCCAATCATCTCATCGCTTAACGGCACTAGAAAAATAACGGGCTTAATAGTCGGCCTTGTGTTTTTCACCGCGCTAATACTCACTGCCCTCAGGGCGAACCACCCGCGGGTATATCCACGTGCGATCTCAATACGTGAAGCCGCCTTCCCTTTGCTGATGTCCTGGATTGAACCCTGATGGGTCAGTCCAAACAGCGTCCGCCCGTCAGGGCCGCCCAGGGTGCCGGTCACCGCAGAGCGATCCATCACCCTGACCCGGTGGGTGATCTCACCGCCCTCCAGCATGCGCATGAAGTTGTCCTGATTTAACACCGCCACCCACACGGTGCCCTCGGCATCGAGGCTGATACCATCGAGGGCGCATCCCTCAGGTCGGCCAACACACGGCGATTGCCCAGGCTGCCGTTTTCTGCGGCATCAAAAGCGCTCAAGCACTTGGCCCAGGATTCGGCGACAATCAGGGGCTTGCCGTCCTGGGTCACCACCGGCCCTTGTTGATGCTTGAATATCGGTCGTGTTGAGTTGATGACTGATTATTGTTGAATGTGAACAGCTAGATGCCCTAAAGACAGCGTAGCACTAGCTGGTGAAGTAGTGATTTGTGTGTCTCCGATCCGGCTTGCGTATGCGCCTGTCGATGGTAATGGTAAACTCCACCGCCGAATTCAGTCGCCCAGAGTGGCACATCGATCATCGCAACACAGTAGGAGAACGAAATGAAAACAATGAAGGCAGTGGTAGCCCACGGACTCAATGACTTTAGCGTTGAGGAAGTGACGCTCGATCCTCCCAAAGCCGACGAGGTGCTGGTAAAAATGAAGGCGACGGGTATCTGCCACTCCGACCTGTCGGTGATCAACGGCACCATCCCCGTGCCGTTTCCCATGGTCCTGGGCCATGAAGGCGCCGGTGTTGTGGAAGAGGTGGGCGACAATGTTACCAACGTAGCTCCCGGTGACCACGTCACTCTGTCTTTCGTACCCAATTGCGGTGACTGCTATCACTGCCTGCGCAGCGAACCCTATCTGTGCCTCAAGAGTACCCCCGACGGTAAAATGATGGATGGCACCACCCGCGTTCACAAGGATGGAGAGGACGTCAACGTCATGCAGTTTCTCGGCAATATGGCGGAATATGCTGTTGTCCCGTCGATGTGTTTGGTCAAAATCGAAGATGATATTGATATGAAAGCCGCAGCTCTGGTGGGCTGTGGCGTGACTACCGGCGTTGGCGCGGCGCTGAAAACCGCCGAAGTC
>DLXZ01000203.1:3974-4404 GCA_003448675.1 Porticoccaceae bacterium | reverse complement strand
TGTAGGCCGCAAACACCAGACCAGTGTGATAGTGGTAACCACGCAGTTCACTGAGATCCAGGTAAATATCCACGCCCTCGGTCCGCTGCTGTACCATTTCGACCAGTTCCGAAAGTTGCTCCAGGGCTTCGGTTACCGTAGCCGGACAATCGCCCAACACTTCTCTCGCGGTTGCCAACACGTCCGTGGAGCCCGCCAGGGATGGCAATGCCGCCAGGGCCTTACCAATACCAGGATCGGGGACATGAGCCTGCACCCAACCTTCGAGAGCCACATCCTTGCTTTGCAGAAGTTCAAACAATTCCCGACCCTGAACAGCGTCCAGCTGCGCCTGATGTTCCAGCGCCCGAAAAATGCCCACATGCCCAACATCCAGATGCAAATCCCGGATGCCGGCCTGTTTCAGGGTTTCGAGCAGCAGGAGCACCAC
>DLXZ01000203.1:0-3819 GCA_003448675.1 Porticoccaceae bacterium | reverse complement strand
AGGAGCACCACTTCGATATCCGCTTCCAGCCCCTGCTCACCAAATAATTCAACGCCCAATTGAATGGGCGAACGGCTCTCGACCTGGCTTCGGGGTCGCGTATAGAGAACCTGTCCGGCATAACACAACCGATTGGGGCCAGTACGCCGCAGGCTGTGGGCATCCATACGGGCCACCTGGGGTGTGATGTCGGCGCGCACGCCCATCATCCGCCCACTGAGCTGATCGACCATCTTGCAGGTCATCAGATCCAGATCAGCGCCCGAACCACTGAGCAGGGATTCGGTAAACTCCACCAGCGGCGGAATCACCAGGTCATAGCCCCAGGCATGGTATAAATCCAGCAGGCGGCGACGCAGGCGCTCAACCTTGATCGCTCGATCAGGCAGAACCTCCTCGATACCTTCCGGCAGCAGCCAGCGATCGACAATATTCGACATAGCCTATTTCACCCAGTAAAGCAGCACCGCGCCCAGAATCATGCTGACCAGACCAACGATGCGGATAGTGCGCTCATCCGTATGCGCCAAAGCCAGCACCATATCCCGCCAACGTCCCGGCATGAGAAACGGCAGCATGCCTTCGATTACCAGCACCAGACACAGTGCCGCCAAAAAATCCTGACTCAAGCCTCTGTTACCACCTGAACCTTCCGAACCCCGGCCATCGGCTGTCACCAAACCGCCTGGCAAACCCGCCGGGCGCGCCCCGGCGCTCATAAAAAAACCGGGTTGCCCCGGTTATGGAATTGTATCACCCCACACCGGGGAAGTCCGGCGCTTTCAGTAGCATCTATCGGCCACTCTTGTCCTTCAAATAAGAGAGAAAGTCGCTCTCCGGATCCACCAGCATAATATCGCCCTTGTTGGCGAAGGCCTGCTTATAAGCGGTTAGGCTGCGTGTAAAGGCATAGAAATCGGGGTCCTGCTGATAGGCGTTAGCATAGATTGCGGCAGCTTCCGCATCCCCTTTACCCCGTGTTTCCTCAGCGCCACGGTAGGCCTCGGCAGCAATGACCGTCACCTGGGCGTCGGCCCCCGCACGGATTTCTTCAGCGGACTCCTTGCCCTTGGAGCGCAACTCCCAGGCTTCTTTCTCGCGCTCGGCTTTCATCCGCCGGTACACCTCCTGGCTAACCTGCTGGGGCAGATCGATACGTTTCACCCGCACATCAACCACCTCAACACCCAACTCCTCACGTACGTTTTTATTCAGTTCTTCGGTAATACTGGCCATCAACTGATCGCGCTCACCGGAAACTGCCTCATGCAATGTCCGGGTACCAAACTGATTACGCAAACCATCATTAACCCGGTCGGCAATACGACTATGGGCAACACGTTCATCGCCACCGGTAGCCTTGTAGTAGGTCTCCACATCCCGAATCCGCCACTTGGCGAAGGAGTCCACGATCAGGCGCTTTTTTTGTACCGTCAGAAAACTCTCCGGCGGCGCATCGATGGTGAGAATTCGGGCATCAAAGCGGCGCACGTCTTCGGCAAAAGGCCACTTCCAGTGCAGGCCCGGCGCAATATCCGGTTCTACAATGCGACCAAACTGGAGCTTAACCGCTTTCTCCGTTTCCTTGATGACATACAAAAAACTGTTGGCAATGATAATCGTCAGCGCCAAAACTACCAGAACACTGGTCGATTTACTGTTCATTATCTGGGCTCCCGGCGCGGCGCGGTACTCGACTGAGCGCGTTTGTTAATATTTTCGATCACCCGATTGGCAATACTATTAATATCATTGTCGTCCAATACGCCACCCCGCTCGCCAACGAGTGACGAAGACTGTTTCGCCAGCTTATCCAAGGGCAAATACATCATATTATTGCCGCCCTCTACATCGATCAGAACTTTGGACGTGTTAGCAAATACTTCCTGAAGCGCATCCAGATACATTCTCTCCCGAGTCACCTCCGGGGCCTTTTTATATTCGGCCAAGACGCTGAGAAAGCGCTTGGCGTCACCTTCCGCCTCCGCAATCACTCTGGCTTTATAGGCCGTTGCTTCTTCACTCACCCGCTTGGCGCGACCCTGGGCTTCAGGGACGATGCCATTGGCATAGGCTTGGGCCTCGTTAATGTACCGCTCTCGATCCTCCCGAGCCTTGATCACATCGTCATAGGCATCCTTGACCGCCGAGGGTGGCTTACCTTCCAGAACGTTGACGGTAACAATATTGATACCCGCGTCATAAATATCGAGATAGGTCTGGAGGCGATCCTGAATATCAACACCGAGTTTTTGCCGACCAATGGATAACACCGCATCCAGCCCGGTGCTACCGACCACATGACGCAGGGCGCTATCAGTGGCGTGCTGTAAACTGACAATGGGGTCTTTAACATTGAGTACGAAATCCTTGACGTTCTTGATGTTGTACTGAACCGTCAGGGGCACTTCAACGATATTTTCATCCTCGGTGAGCATTTCCCCGGAAGTATGGTACTGGCGCATCTCGGTAACATTGATCTTGGCAACACTATCGACCAGGGGCGGATTCCAGTGCAGGCCGTCGCCGACGATGCCGTGGAACTTACCCAGGCGCAGCACCACGGCCTGCTCCTTGGCATCCAGCTGATAAACACCCAATGCCGCCCAGATAAGAGCCGCCACCACCAGGCCGAGCATGGCGAAACTGGCGCTGCTGCCAGCCCCACCCCCGCCGCTATCGCCGCCCTTACCGCCGCTGAAAATGCCACCGAGTTTATCGGACAGGCTTTTCAGCAGTTCATCGAGATCAGGCGGATTGTTTTTACCACCACCGGAGTTCCAGGGATCTTTACCGCCATTGCCGCCACCGGGCTCATTCCACGCCATCAGTTCACTCCAGAGAGAACATTGAGTACAAAGGTGCCGATTCTATCAACCCCCCGATGAAAATCCATTGCACCGGCGCGAATTAAAGGTTGCATCGACCAGACCCTGCTGTAATTACACCAGCCACTTTGGGCTTACTGCCCTAACTGGCGTGGCTCGCTCCCGGGCTCGGATTGAATTACCCAGGATTCCGGGCCCAGGCTTTCTGCGCGAGTCAATCGCTCCCATTCGCGCTGATCGATACGCAGCTCGACAATACTGGCGCCATCGCAGTCACTGTGTTCAGCCGTCACCGCGCCGGCTTCGTAGAGCCTGGCGCGTAACCGCCCCGCCTGAGGCAAGAGGCGACAGCGAATGTCCAGGGTATTCGGCGCCAGAGCCTTTTCCATGGCTGCATGCAACAACTCAAGGCCCTCACCCGTCTGCGCAGACAACCACACCGCGATGGGCCTGCCACCGACATCATAATCAATGCGCGGCGCTTTATCTTCCAGCAAATCGATTTTGTTATAGACTTTGAGCACGGGAATATCGGCAGCACCAATCTCGCTCAGCACTTCATCGACCCGATCAATATTGTCTTCCATTTCCTCGGCGCTGGCGTCGATCACATGCAACAGTAACGTCGCACCCGCCGCCTCTTCCAGCGTCGCACGAAAGGCCTCCACCAGTTTGTGGGGCAAGTGGCTGATAAAACCCACGGTGTCAGCAAGAATCACATTGCCCACCACCGGTACTTTGATCGCGCGCATGGTCGGGTCAAGTGTCGCAAACAGTTGATCCGCGGCATAAACCTCGGCATCAGCCAAGGTGTTGAACAGTGTGGATTTACCGGCATTGGTATAACCCACCAGCGATACTAGAGGCGTTTCGGTTCGCTGCCGGGAACGGCGGCTCTGTTGACGCTGGCGGCGCACTTTGTCAAGCCGCTTGTGGATTGACTTGATTCGGGCAGCCAACAAGCGCCGATCGGTTTCCAGCTGGGTTTCAC
>DLXZ01000117.1:2737-2917 GCA_003448675.1 Porticoccaceae bacterium | reverse complement strand
CCATTTATCGAGATAAATGGCAGAAAACGCCATGCTATTAGCTACCTTCAGGATTTCCTGTTCAGCCCGGAGCGAGCCCGCCAGCCGGTATCAAGTCTTTCGGGAGGCGAACAAAACCGCGCCATTCTTGCACGCCTGTTCAGTAAGCCGGCCAATATTCTGGTGCTGGACGAGCCGACC
>DLXZ01000117.1:0-2527 GCA_003448675.1 Porticoccaceae bacterium | reverse complement strand
ACGAGCCGACCAATGATCTCGACATAGAAACTCTGGAGTTGCTTGAAGAGCTACTGATCGAATTCGATGGCACCCTGCTCCTGGTCAGTCATGACCGAGAATTTATGGATAACACTGTGACGCGCATCCTCGCTTTTGAGGGAGACGGCAGAGTCAGCGAATCAATTGGTGGCTACAGCGACTGGCTGGCCCGTGGAGGTCGCTTGTCAGGTGATAAAGCGGAAGCGAAAGACCACTCAAAGCGCCCGGACAAAAACAAATCCGATCCGAACAAAGCCAGCAAGGTTCCAGGCAAGCTGTCCTACAAGCTACAAAGGGAACTGGACGCTCTCCCCGCCGAAATTGAAAAGCTGGAAGCCCGTCAGCGAGAGCTGGAGACCTTAATCTCGGCGAATGGCTTTTATGACCGAAACCAGGCTGATATCCACGCAGCCCTTCATCAGCTGGCAGGGATTCAAGAAGCCTTGGAGAGCAGCTATCAACGCTGGCAGGATCTGGAGTCCCAGGCGCCTGCCAGCTAAGACAACTCGTTAAGAACCGAAATGGGAGCCAAAATGAATGGCGTTCAATTTGTTGCCGTCCATATCCCGAAAGTAACCCGCGTAAATACCCGGACCGCGCTCCCCCGGCTCACCCTCATCCGTACCGCCCGCCGCAATGGCTGCGTCGTAGATGGCCTTAACCTGCTCGGGGGATTCAGCGGCCAGGGCGACCATCACGCCGTTGCCAACGGTTGCGGCATTACCATCATGGGGTTTCATGGCCATCAGCATGGGTGCGCCACTGGAGCCAGCCCAGGATATAAAACGATCCGAGGCAAGGCCCCGCTTGGCACCGACCACAGCCAAAACATGGTCGTAGAACTTCGCGGCTCGATCAAGATCATTGGTACCTAGTGTGACATAACTAATCATGGTAGTTCCCCTGTCAGTGTTATTGATAATTGTCGTGCAAGTCGCCGACCTGCTTTAGTATTGGTCTATTAAGTGCCGCCCGAAACTTAGCACAGATACTATCGGGCACCTATACCTGTACGGCACAAAAACAGTTTGTAGACACCCTCACCCCTCAGATTAGTCACATGACAGGGGTTGCGTTGAGGCGGCAGTTTCAAATTGACAGCATCCCGGCGCTCCCTTAAGGTTTCCCGCCTGTTTTTGCCTAGGAGTTTCCCATGCCCAAGTCTGTCGAAATAGCCCCCGGTCGTTACCGCGAATCCTATGGTCGTTACCTGGAGGATTTTAACGTGGGTGATATTTACGAGCACCGCCCCGGTCGCACGATAACCGAAACCGACAACACCTGGTTCACCCTGCTGACCATGAACCAGCACCCGCTGCATTTCGACAAGGAATACTGTAAGCATAGTGAATTCGGAAAACCGCTGGTGAACAGCACCATGACCCTCTCGGTCATTGCCGGTATGAGCGTTTCCGACGTCAGCCAGAAAACCATCGCCAACCTGGGTTGGAAAGAAGTCAGCATGCCAGCGCCGGTATTCGTTGGCGATACGCTTTATGCCGAGTCGGAAGTTTTGGAGATCCGTGAGTCAAAGAGCCGCCCCACTGCTGGCATCGTCACCGTGCGAACCCTGGGTAAAAATCAAGATGGCGTTGTGGTGATAGATTTTGTCCGCTCCATGCTGATTCCCAAAACCGGCCATGCGGTTGATGATAAAGCCAACTATTAGCAGTTAAATGCCTCGCAAGGCAGCACGCACCAGGTTCCTCAGGTAGATACACCCATGTCCAGTAATGAAGAAGAAATATTAATTCTCGATGCCGTCCGAAAGTGGCTGGAACGGGATGTCGCTCCCTACGCGCACGACCTCGAACAGGCGGATGAATATCCTCATGAGATGGTCGAGCAGATGAAAAAAATCGGCCTGTTTGGCGCCACTATTCTGCCTGAGTATGGTGGCCTCGGACTCAGCGCCTCGACCTACTCCAAAATCGTCGCCGCAGTATCGGAGGTGTGGATGTCCCTCTCGGGAATCTTCAATTCCCACCTGATAATGGCCCGTTGCGTGCAAAGCTATGGCACCGACGAGCAAAAGGAAAAATGGCTGCCCCGCTTCGCCACCGGCGAATTGCGCGGCGGTATTGGCTTGACCGAACCGGATGCGGGGACTGACCTTCAGGGCATCCGCTGCGCAGCGCGTAAGGACGGCGATTACTACGTGGTCAATGGCAACAAGGCCTGGATTACCAACTCCCTCGAAGGCGATGTAATCGGCCTGCTGGTAAAAACCGACCCGGACGCCAGCCCGCCTCGCAAGGGCATGAGCATGTTTATCGCCGAAAAAGGCCCCGGTTTTAACGTCACCCGCAAACTGAAAAAACTGGGCTACAAGGGCATCGACACCGCCGAGATCAGTTTCGAAGATTATCGCGTCCACCAGGATTGCCTTATTGGCGGCGTCGAAGGCCAGGGCTTTTACAACGCCGTGGGGGGGCTGGAACTGGGGCGCATCAATGTCGCCGCACGCGGCGTAGGTGTGGCGACGGCGGCGCTAAAACAAGCCACT
>DLXZ01000191.1 GCA_003448675.1 Porticoccaceae bacterium | reverse complement strand
TATTGTCGGTCAGTTGTACTGGGGTCGGTTATCGGACCGGATCGGTCGGGAGCTTACCTATACTTTCGCCGCGTTTTTCAACGTTGCGGCGGTGGTGGCCCTGGTCTATCTGGGATCTTTTCTTGCCCTGTGGGTGGCGGTGGCCTTCGCCATTTGTATCGGGCTGGGTTATGGCGCCAATGCGCCGATTTATCCCGCCACCTCGCGGGATCTGTTCGCCAGCCCGTTTTTCCCCTCTATTTTCGGCACGCTGGCGATCAGTGGTTCCCTGGGCGCGGCCCTTGGCGCCTGGTTGGGCGGCTTTTTGTTCGATCTCACAGGTGGCTACGGGGTGATGCTGGGAGTCAGTGTTTTATTGGCGCTGATTTCACCAGTGCTGCTCTGGATGGCGGCTCCCCGCCAACCCAACCCAGCGCCAAGGATTCAATAGCCCGCCGGGTAGCCGCGGGCGCGTTGTCCTAGGTAGTATGGGGGGCAATTGTGCGGTAGCAAGCGGTGGTGGGTTTTGGCCCGGTGCTGGTGCTGAATTTCCTGATAAGTTTCTACGACAAACAAGAGAGGTAGTTATGAATGTAGAAGGCCAGGTGGCTTTAATTACTGGAGGTGCATCCGGTCTGGGCGCGGGGGCGGCGCGAATTTTGACCAAAGCAGGTGCTAAATGCGCGCTGCTGGATAGAAACGGCGCCCTGGCCGAGGAGCTCGCTGCCGAGCTCGGTGGTATGGTGCTGGAATGCGATGTCGTGGATGGCGCCTCGGTAGAAGCCGCGGTTGATAAAGTGGTGGACACTCTGGGCGCGCCGCGCATTTTGTTAAATGCCGCCGGTATCGATGTGGCGATTCGTACCGCCAATGACAAGGCGCCCCACCCGCTGGAAGAGTTTGAGCGAGTGATTGCGGTGAACCTGACTGGCACCTTTAATGTCGCCCGCATTGTCGCTCATCGTTTGACCAAAACCGAGCCGCTGAATGAAGACGGCGAGCGGGGCGTGATTATCAATATCGCCTCCGTGGTGGCTCAGGATGGTCCCATCGGTCAGGCGGCCTATGCCGCCTCCAAGGCCGGGGTGCAGGGCCTGGCCCTGCCCATGGCCCGGGATCTGGCCCAGTACGGCATCCGCGTGGTGACCATCGCCCCGGGCATGTTTGAAACGCCCCTGGCCTCTGGTATTCCCCAGGACTGGATCGATAGCATTATTCCCACCGTGCCCTTTCCCAAGCGTTGGGGGAACCCGCTGGAGTTTGGCGCATTGGTGCAACAGATCGCCGAGAACACCATGCTCAATGGCGAGATGATTCGCATCGACGGTGCTGTGCGCCTGGGCGCTGGCTGAACGCCCAGCTAACCCTAGGAAAAAGGCAATGGATGTAAAAAATCAAAGCGTGGTCATTACCGGTGGCGCTTCCGGCCTGGGCGCTGGTGCGGCGGGCTTGTTTGTGGAGAAAGGCGCAAAGGTTGCACTCTTTGATCGTAACCTGGAACTGGCTGAGGAAGTGGCCGGGCAGTTGAATTGTGCGGCTTTCCAGTGCGATGTGGCGGATGAGGCATCGGTGCTTGCCGCGCTGGAACAGGCGACCGGGGCCAACGGTGCGCCGAGGATATTTATCAACTGTGCCGGTATCGACATCACCGGGCGTATTGCCACCCGTGGCGGCGGCCCGCAGCCCCTGGCTGCACTGGGCAGCCAAATCGCCGTCAATCTCACCGGCACCTTTAATATCTGCCGCCTGGGCGCTGATCTGGTGCGCCAACTGGCACCTGTCGATGGCGAAGAGCAGGGCGTGATGGTCAATGTGGCCTCGGCTGCCGGTCTGGACGGCCCCCGCGGTCAAACAGCCTACGCCGCCACCAAGGCGGCGGTGATCGGTATGACCCTGCCCATGGCCCGGGACCTGGCCGCTTATGGTGTGCGGGTGGTGACTATCGCGCCGGGTGTGTTTAACACGCCATTGGCGGCGGAAGTGCTGCGCGGTGACCCGGAAGCGGCGGTTGAGACGGTTCCCTTTCCCAAGCGGGCCGGCAAACCGGCGGAGTTCGGCAAGCTGGCCCTGCACATTTGCGAGAATCCCATGCTCAATGGCGAGGTGATTCGTCTCGATGCAGGGCTGCGGGCTACCTAATTACCAAATACTTGTTTTAAACATTTATCACTCTTAAATACCTAACATTCAGGAGATCAGGATGGAAATCAAAGATCAAATCGCCATCGTTACCGGCGGTGCTTCCGGCCTTGGCGCCGATACCGTGCGGGCGCTGGCGGCGAAAGGCGCCAAAGTGGCGGTGCTGGATTTAAACGAGGATCTGGCCGGGGCCATCGCCGATGAGGTGGATGGTGTCGCGGTCAAGGTGGATGTGGCAGACAGTGACAGCGTCGCCGCCGCCATGGCCACGGTAAAGGAAAAACTGGGCATTGCCCGCATCGTTATGAATGTCGCCGGCATCGGCATTGGCCGCAAGATCACCAGCCGCAAGGGGCCGCACCCGTTGGACGACTTTATGCGGGTGGTCAATGTCAATCTCACCGGCACTTTCGATGTCTGTCGCCTCGCCGCCACGGATATCGCGTCGCTGGAGCCGCTGAACGAAGATGGCGAGCGCGGGGTGTTCGTCAACGTCGCCTCGATTTTTGCCTTCGACGGCCCGGTGGGTGATACCGCCTATGCCGC
>DLXZ01000004.1:48329-48777 GCA_003448675.1 Porticoccaceae bacterium | reverse complement strand
CGCCGGAAAAATATGATGAGGCCCGCTGGATTGTGGAGCCCTACCAGCTCTATGACTGCTGCATGGAAAACGACGGCGCCGCGGCCCTGGTGCTGGTGTCGGCGGAAAAAGCCCGGGACCTGCGGCACAAACCCGCCTACCTGCTCGGCGCCACCGCCGGCTCGGAGCACCGCAATGCCGCGCCCTGCCATAACGCGCCGCTGTATGCCACGTCCAGCTTTACCTCCCTGGCGCCACGGCTGTACCAGATGGCAGGCGTCGGGCCGGAGGACGTTGATGTATTACAGAGCTACGAAAACTTTACTGGCGGCGTGGTGATGTCAATGATTGAACACGGATTCTGCAACCACGAGGAGGCCAACGACTTTATTCGCTACGAAAACCTGCTGGCTGAAGGCGGCCAACTGCCCCTCAATACCAGCGGTGGCAATCTGGCCGAATGCTATAG
>DLXZ01000004.1:43027-48143 GCA_003448675.1 Porticoccaceae bacterium | reverse complement strand
TATCTGGCCGAATGCTATATGCACGGGCTGGAACTGATCGTCGAGGCGGTGCGACAGATCCGGGGTGAATCCCCCAATCAGGTGGCAAACGCGAGTATCTCCATGGTCACCTCGGGGCCCATGGTAACGCCCGTGAGCAACTGCATACTCGGCAGCGAGGAGACCCTGTCATGAACCAACGTGAAACCAGTGAATGCTATTTGCCGGAAGGTTTGCCCGCGCCCATGCCCAGCCGGGACGGGCTGGATACCCCCTACTGGGAAGGGCTGAGAAATAACCAACTCGTGGTGCAGCGCTGCACGAGCTGTCGCAACTGGCAATGGGGGCCGGAGTGGCTCTGCCACGCCTGTCACAGTTTTGAACTGGGCTGGGAAGAGATTGACGGCAAGGGGCGAATCTACAGCTGGGAGCGGGTCTGGCACCCGGTGCACCCCGCGCTCAAGGATCACGGACCCTACCTGGTGGTGCTGGTGGAACTGCCCGAGGTCGGCAATATCCGCATGGTGGGCAATTTACTGGGCGAACCCACCCAGGACGTGGTGATCGACGCGCCCGTCCAGGCGGTGTTTGAACACCACAGGGATGCGCCGAGGCCCTTTACGCTGCTGCAGTGGCAGCTGGCCGGATAACAGCAGGCAAAAAACAATCCTGGTTAAGTCCAAGCTAGGTTCTGGTTAAAGCACGGTAAAAACGTGCCACAAATTTACAGATCGTTCAGGCGAAAAGCCGCCCGCGCCAGCTTGTGGCGCTCATTATTTTCCAGCTGAATCAAGCTTTCGAAGACTTCCCTTAGCTCATCGGTTTCTGAATCAGCCAACAAATCGCGATAGAGTTGAACCAGATAGTCGTCCACCTCCAGGGCCACGGCAACGATGCTGTCGACATCGTTCAGATCCACTCCCCGGACCTTTGCCACCAGGTCTTCGGGGTGAGACTCCGGGGCGAACTGCAACCAGGTGTTTAACAGACCGACGTCAGCGTCATCACGGTACTGGGCCGTGGCCTCACTGAGATGCTGTTCATGCCGGTTAAGGTAATCGAGCATCAGTTGGGCGCGCTCTGACGTGGTCAGTTGCTCCAGCTCGGAAAACTGCGCCGCCAGCGCCTTATGAAAGGCCTTTACCACATCGAGCACATCCGCCAGGGTTTGAAATCGCATAAGCCTTCTCCTTTTAAGGGCTATTTTGACCAAGTGTCAGCGCCCAGGCCTTGCGCGGGATCAAGCCAGACTCTTGTTAACAATCTCGTAAACATCCTTCGACAACCCCGGTTCGCCCATGAGTCTTTCGAGCTGGTTTTGCATCTGCTCGGCGCACCGGGCCGGGTATTTGCGCCAGCGGGTTAGCGGGGTGACCAGACGCGAGGCGATCTGGGGGTTGAGCCTGTCGAGGGAGAGTATTTGATCTGTCAGGAAGTGGTAGGCCTCGCCATCCGGGCGATGAAAATTGATGGCGTTGCCGGCGCAGAAAGCACCGATCACCGAGCGCACCTTGTTGGGGTTGGTGATATCGAACGCTTCGTGTTCCAGCAGCCCGTAAACCCGCTCTAGCCCACCGGGCAGGGTGCACTGGGCCTGAATCTGGAGCCACAGGTTGACCACCAGGGCCTCATGGCGCCAGCGCTGGTAAAAGTCCGCCAGCACCCGCTCGGTAATACCGCGCCCACGGGCCGCTTCACTGTTGACCAACACCGCCAGCGCGGCGCTGGCGTCGGTCATGTTATCCGCGTGCTGATACTGGGCATGGGCCAGGTCGATGGCTGGCTCACCATCGCTTTGCATCAGGTAGGCCAGGGCAATGTTTTTCAGACTACGTCGGGCGATTTGCTCGCCGCTGGCGGCATAAGACTGGTTCTTGCTCTCGGCTTGTAAAGTTTGATAAACCTGCATGAATTCCCGCTCCAGCACGCCACCCAGGGTACGGCGGGCAAACTGGCGAGCCTGATGGATGGCCTCGACCTCGATGGTATCGGCCTCCTCGCTTAAATAGGCCTCCGTGGGCAAGCTCAGCATCAGCGCGACCATGGCCCGATCCAGCGAGGTGTCGGTAAGTAGGCCTCGGTAGGCTTCGACCAGGCGGGAGTCCAGCTCCAGCTCGGTATTGTGCACACTAGCACTAACCAGATCCTGCAACACCGCCAGTGCCAGTTGATTGCAGGCCTCCCAACGGTTGAAGCCGTCGCTGTCCCTGGCCATCAGGTGGACCAGCTCCTCACGACTGTAGGGATAATCCAGTTTCACCGGCGCCGAAAAACCCCTCAGTAACGAGGGCACCGGCGCCTCGGCTACCTGCTCAAAGACAAAACTCTGCTCGGCCTGGCTGACCTCCAACACCACTTCGGTTTCACCCTCGGCAATGTCGGCAGCATACAGGGGCAGATCACCTTGACTGCCCACCAGGCCCAGACGCAGGGGCACCAAAAAGGGCTGCTTGTCTTTACCTTCCGGGGTCGGCGGACAGCTTTGTTTAACATCCAGTCGATAGGTTTGCGTACCTTGGTCGTAGGTGCCGCGGACCCAGAGACGGGGCGTGCCGGCCTGGGTGTACCAACGGTGAAACTGGTTAAAGTCGCGACCGCTGACCTCGGCCATGGCGGCGGTGAAGTCTTCGATAGTCACTGCCTGACCATCGTGTCGCTCAAAATACAGGTCGCTGCCTTTTCTGAAGGCCTCCGGCCCCAACAGGGTGTGGATCATGCGCACCACCTCGGCACCCTTCTCATAAATGGTGAGGGTGTAGAAATTGGAAATTTCCATAAAGGAAGCGGGCTGAACCGGGTGGGCGGTAGGGCCGCCATCCTCGGCAAACTGCAGTGTGCGCAGCAGGTTGACATCCTCCACCCGCTTGACCGTGGGCGAACCCATATCGGCGGAAAATTCGGCGTCGCGAAACACGGTAAACCCTTCCTTGAGACTGAGCTGGAACCAGTCGCGGCAGGTCACCCGATTACCACTCCAGTTATGAAAATATTCGTGGGCCACCACCGCTTCAACCCGCTGAAAGCCTGCATCCGTCGTGGTTTCAGGCTTAGCCAGCACGCAGGAGGTATTAAATATATTGAGCCCCTTGTTTTCCATGGCGCCCATATTGAAATCATCGACAGCGACGATCATGAAAATATCCAGGTCATACTCGCGGCCGTAGACCTGCTCATCCCACACCATGGAATTCTTCAAGGAAGACATGGCGTGGTCGCATTTATCCAGGTCTTTTTCCTCGACATAAATACGCAGGGCCACTTCCCGGCCACTCATGGTGGTGAAACTGTCTTCGATGCAGGCCAGTTGCCCTGCCACCATCGCGAACAGATAGGCGGGCTTTTTGAAAGGGTCCCGCCAGGTTGCCCAGTGGCGACCGCCTTTCAGCTCGCCTTTGTCTACCGGGTTACCGTTGGACAGCAACACCGGGCAGGCTTTTTTGTCGGCTTCGATGGTGGTGGTGAAATCCGCCATCACATCCGGCCGGTCAAGGTAGTAAGTGATTTTACGAAAACCCTCGGCTTCACACTGGGTGCAATACATACAACTGGATTTATACAGGCCTTCCAGGGAGGTGTTTTCCTGAGGCTTAATGGCAACTTTGGTTTTTAGCTGAAAGGCATCGGGCACGGAAAAAACCGTCAGGCTTTCGGCGTCGACCCGATAATCGTCGGTTTTGAGTGCCGTATCATTAAGCCCGATTTCCCGCAGCTCCAGCGCCTGGCCATCCAGCACCAAAGGATTATTTTTGGCGCCGGTTTCGGCCCGGCGCATACTCAGGGTGGCGGTGACCAGGGTTTCCTCGTCGCCCAGATTAATATAGAGATCGATACTGTCGATTAAAAATTCAGGTGGACGATAGTCTTTCAGATAGTTGATTTTGGCCTGGGCGTCACGGTAAAGCATGGTGGTCTCTCTCGATTTTTTGCTTTTAAAGCTGACTCGATCAGTCGTTGATTGGCACTTACTTATTAAAAGAACGCCAATTTAATACCTGAAGCTAATGTCATAAGCCGTGTATTTTCGGATATTTATCACGCCGCTATCGAGTATCAGGTACTGACCCTTGATACCCAACAAACGCCCTTCGGCAAGGGGGTTTTTATCGAGATTAAAACTGGTGATTTTTGTCGGAAACTCAAGCACCGGGTAATCGATATTCACTGTTTCGCCATCTTCAATCCGCATCAACGCCTGAATACCGAAACGCTGGGTCAAGGCAGTGAGCTCTTCATTACAGGCTTCAAAGAGCTGATCGCGGACGGCCGCCAGATCCACCGCCCCGGCATTGCCCTTGAGCATAGCCCGCCAATTGGTTTTATCGGCGACATGCTGGCGCAGAATATCCTCTACCAGGCCGGATTGGTAGCGCGTACTGACGCGCATAATCGGCAGTGCCTGGGTTGCACCCTGGTCGATCCAGCGGGTGGGTATTTGGCTACCACGAGTGATGCCCACTTTGACACCGGAGGAATTAGCCAGGTAAACAAAGTGATCGGTCATGCAAAAACGCTCGGCCCAGTCCGGCTCCCGACAGGTGCCCTGGTCGAAATGGCATTTTTCCGGGCTGACAATACAGCTGTCGCAACGCGCCAGTTTTTTAAAACACGGGAAACAAAAACCCTGGTTAAAACTTTTTTTACTGGCCCGACCACAGTGGGCGCAACGAATGGCGCCGTTGTATTCAAGCTGTATGGGCTGGCCGAGCAGTGGGTTAAGTGGCACTCGGATCTCATCCAGCGGCAGGGCGTAGTTGACCGCACCCGAACCCGTCTCGGGCAAGATTACTTGCATTTTTTCCAGATGCCCGCTGCTTAAATGTTCCACGTATCTGCTTCCTCGACGCTCAATTGAACCTTGATTAGCGGGTGTGTGCTTGATTTAGGCATCGCTTTCCGGCAGCTTCACCGGACGATAGTCATCCCCCGCCCCGGCGTTGATTCCATCGGGAGCGAACTTTTCGCTGCCACAGGCACCCGTAGGCATAGCAACGTAGCCAACCCGCTCATGCTCCGGTTTATGTTCCAGATCGTAGGCAATGACCGCCTGCAGGCAAAGCGCCCGTTGCTCCTCGCTCAGAGTAGCACCATTTTGCCAGCGCCCGGTTTCCACGGCGGTTTTCAGATGTTCATAAATACC
>DLXZ01000004.1:33432-42960 GCA_003448675.1 Porticoccaceae bacterium | reverse complement strand
AGATGTTCATAAATACCGGGGTCGATGCGGGCGATAAGTTCATGAATATTCATCGGGAAAATTTAATCGAATTCCAGTCAAAAATAATTCACTATTTTTCAATTTGCTGGCCGCCGGCTCTGTCCTGAAATAGCACCAAACAACATACCGATAAACAGGCCGACCACGTGGGCGCCGTTGGCGACACCACCAGCGATAAAAAAATCAATCACGCCGAACAGACAAATCAATAGCCAGCCGATCATCAACGGGAAAATCGCCCCTGGTAGCTGCAATAGCGGGTGCGGTTGACGCTTATTGCGCACCCAGATATAGCCCAGCAAGCCGTAAACCACCCCGGAAAACCCGCCGAATAATGAAGGGCCGCTCCACAGATACTGCCCTACATTGGAGCCAATAGCAGTCCCCGACAACAGCAATAGATAGGCGCCGCTACCGGTAAGTAATTCGACCCGGCGGCCAAATTCCCACAACCAAAGACCATTAAAAACAATATGAAAAATCCCGAAATGTAAAAAAACTGGCGTCAGCAAACGCCACCACTCATTGCGTTTAAAGGTTTCCGACAGGGGCTCAAGTAAAATCTGGTTGTCTTCAAGGCGAGTAAAACCCTGAAAAGTGAACCACGCCGCCAGATCAGGGTAAAACCTCACCACCAGGGTACCCAATAGACAAAGCACCAGCGCGGTAATTGTGACCGGCAAACGGCTTAAATAAGCTCGCGCTACCACGCCAACCGGCGCTCGAACCACATCCAGTTGCGCTTCAGCGGCAGCAACACGCTCAATTTGCCGAACCAGTTCAGCGACACGATCGCCATCCTCGGGGTTTTCCAGCCATAAATGTATGCCTTCCTCATCACGCACAAGTTTATGCTTGATATGCAAGCGATTGAGTCCGATTATTAGTGCATCGAGATCGATATCAGCTGGCAACTCAAGCATTACGGCCCTGGAATCAGTCATCCCGGTTTACTCTTCCAGGTCGTCACGCAGTGAATCGAGCCGTTTGCCCCAATCGAGTTTGCTACGACAGGTCCCGTAAAAGTCATGAGAGCGTGGATGAATCAGTCTAAGTGGGGGCTCTCTGCGGCTAATTTTGATGGTGTCGCCCAGTTCGGTACAAACATCGACCTGACCGTCACAGGTAACAAATGGGTGCAGCTCATTACGCGTGCCTACCAGCACATCGATCTGACTATCGCCGCCAACCACTATGGGCCGGCTGGCCAGCGTGTGGGCATTCATCGGCACCAGCACGATGGCGTTCAGCTCGGGCGTCATAATCGGTCCACCGGCCGACAGCGCGTAAGCGGTGGAGCCGGTCGGCGTGGAAACAATCAGTCCATCGGAACGCTGGCTATAGACAAAGTGGCCGTCGATATACAGCTCGAACTCCATCATCCGCACGGATTTGCCGGGGTGAATCACCAGGTCATTCAGGGCCAGTCCGCTACCGATGATTTCACCGTTTCGCTCTACAGACATTTCCAGTAAAAAGCGCTCGGTGGCTTCGTACTCGCCATTGAGTACCTGACCAATGCTCTGTTCCATGTCTTCGGGGTGGATATCGGTCAGAAAACCCAGACGCCCTCGGTTCAGCCCAAGCAAGGGCACATCAAGATCGGCCAGCGCACGGGCGGCGCTGAGCATACTGCCATCGCCACCGACCACGATCACCAGATCCAGCATTTGCGCGGCGCTACTGCGACTGACCACCGGAACGGTCGGGTCGTTCAGGGATTCTGAGGTCTGCTTCTCTACGTAGACACTGCGACCATCGGCTTTTAGAAAGTCCACCAGACGGCGCAGGCTGTCGACAACCTCCGCTTGACGCAACCTGGCCACCACTGCAATATTCTGAAAGCGTTTCATCACTATTTGCCGCTTAACGATTCGCGGAGATTATACACTTCCAAGCGTGGGCACCTCTGCCCCTTCCGACAAATGCTCAAAGCAAAAAAATAGCCGCAACTCGGTGCGGCTATTTTTATAAGGCTTAACGTGATTAACGAGCCAACTCGCTCATCCACCTGGTCTAACAAGCATTCAGATGTCTATGACACTGAGATTTTTCTTCACAGTCGCCTCGCCAATACCCTTAACATTAACCAGCTGGCTTTTATCCGTGAAAGGACCATGCTGCTCGCGGTAGTCAATGATGGCCTGGGCTTTTTTCATGCCCACGCCAATTAATGCTTCCGCTATTTCCTCCGCCGAACCCGTGTTGATATTGACCGAAACGCTGGCGGCTGGCATGCGGGCTTGTGCGAGGCTGGCCTCCGCGTGGACATGCTGCACTGGGACCATCGCCAATACAAGACCAAGAGCCAGGGTGGCTGAGCGGAGAAAGGTTTTGAACCGATGGGAAATACGGTGGACGAACAAAAGATTGGTGAAACGTTTCATTTTTAGCTCCTTGTGCCCGAGGCACTTCTTGTAAAAACAAACACGGGAATCATTCCCGTTCAAATATCTTCACCAATTTCCTTTTTTATAGCAAGTAGTACATTGACCGGATTCTCGGCGCCAGTAATAGGCCTGCCAATAACCAGGTAACTGCTACCCTCGGCCAGCGCTCGGGCCGGTGTTAATACGCGCTGTTGATCGTCGGTAACACGGTAACTGGAAGGCCGGATTCCCGGTGTTACCCGTAAAAATTCATCGCCAAACCGTGTGCGGATCCGGCCAGCTTCATGACCCGAACAAACCACACCATCCAGTCCGGCGTCCACCGCTAGAGCCGCCAGTGACAAAACCTGCTCTTCAGGGCTGCGTTCGACGCCTATTTCGCGTAGGTTCTGCTGGTTTAGGCTGGTGAGCACCGTCACCCCGACCAACAAGGTCTGCCCACCCTGGTTTTCCAGAGCCTTGCGTGCTGCTTCCAGCATATCCCTACCACCGGAACAATGGACATTAACCATCCACACACCGAGGTCGGCACAGGCGCTAATGGCCCCGGCAACCGTATTGGGGATATCGTGGAACTTGAGGTCGAGAAAAACATCGAACCCGCGATTCACCAGGCCGGTCACAAGTTGCGGCCCGCATCGGGTAAATAGCTCCTTGCCGACCTTGACGCGACACAAAGCCGGGTCAAGTTGGTCGACAAAAGTCAGCGCTGGCGCTTCCGCGGGGTAATCCAGGGCGACAATAACGCGGGGACTGTGCGATTGGGGCATGATTTTCTTTATTTAAGGCTTTAGCCAGATTGAGGCCCGGAACGGGAGCATAACCAAACGGCTATCGGCAGACGAAATAAGGAACTACGCGTCCGATGATGGGTGATCGCGGGCCTCTGCAAGCTGGTCGTCAAGCTGTCGCTCACGGCGCATTGACCGCTTCAGTTTTCCTTGCAGGGCAAACACCGCTGGATAACAGAGGCAAAGTCCCAACGCCAGCCCAGCACCAAAAAACACCAGAATCCACAAGCCCAACGGCAAGGTCAATAGCGGAAAACCAAGAAGTGTTACCGCAGTTTGCGCGGGGTTATCCTGAACAATCCACAGTCCCAGAAAAACCGCCAGTAAAACTGCGACGAACGTTAATAGCGTTTTCAGTTTCTTCATTGCCAAAAAAACGGTAAGGTCAGGACCTTACCGTTTTATCTCCTACCCGTTCTTGAGCTGGGTTCTTGCATCAGGATTTTTTCATCCCGTTATTGACCCGATCCCGTAGCTCTTTACCCGGCTTGAAATAGGGAACGTACTTACCCGGCAGCTCAACCTTTTCGCCTGTCTTGGGGTTGCGACCCTGTCGCGGCTCCCTGAAGTGTAGGCTGAAACTACCAAAACCCCGAATTTCAATGCGATCGTTATTGGCCAGAGCGTGAGCCAGATATTCGAGAATCACTTTCACAGCCAGTTCCACGTCCTTGGGTGGCAACTGATCCTGTTGCTCGGCAATTTTCGCTATCAGCTCGGACTTGGTCATAACACTCTCATATTCAATTAGAGCGTCCGGGATCGCCAGACGCTCGCTTCGCCGACTATTTGTTTTCCATCTGCGCCTTGATCAGATCGCCAATAGTGGTTGGCGCCGCCACCGCTGATTCCTTCTCCTTGTGCTCCTTAACAGCTTCCCTTTCATCAGCAATATCCTTGGCTTTCATCGACAAACTAATAGCGCGGTTTTTACGATCCACACCTACCACACGGGCTTCAATCTCGTCACCAACATTGAGCACTGTACGGGCATCTTCCACACGGTCCTGGGAGATCTCGGACACTTTCATGTTGCCGTCAACACCTTCACCCAGATCGACCACCACTAACTTGGCATCCACTTCGGTGACGGTACCTTTGATCAGGCCGCCTTTCTCATTGGCCGCCAGGAAGTTGGAGAAGGGATCATCAGCCAGCTGCTTGATTCCCAGGGAGATACGCTCACGCTCGGGATCAATCGCCAGAATGACAGTATCAATTTCATCGCCCTTGTTGAAGTTGCGCACGGCCTCTTCACCGGATTCGTTCCATGAAATGTCGGACATGTGCACCAAGCCGTCAATAGCGCCCTCAAGACCGATAAACAGGCCGAAGTCGGTAATAGACTTGATGCTACCGGAAACGCGGTCGCCCTTGCTGTGCTTGCTGGCAAACTCGTCCCAGGGGTTCATGACACACTGTTTCATGCCCAGGGAGATACGCCGGCGCTCTTCATCAATGTCCAGAATCATGACATCGATTTCTTCGCCGATCTGGACCACTTTGGAGGGATGAATGTTTTTGTTGGTCCAGTCCATTTCGGATACATGAACCAGACCTTCAACACCATCTTCCAGCTCGGCAAAGCAACCGTAATCGGTGAGGTTGGTAACCGTGGCCCGCACCTTGGTATTCTCGGGATAACGACCCTTGATATCCATCCACGGATCGTCGCCCATTTGCTTCATGCCCAGGGAAACGCGGTTTCTCTCGCGATCGTATTTCAGAACCTTAACTTCAATTTCGTCACCGACGTTGACCACTTCGGACGGATGCTTGATACGCTTCCAGGACATATCGGTGATATGCAACAGGCCGTCGATACCGCCCAGGTCGACAAAGGCGCCGTAATCGGTGAGGTTCTTGACGATACCCTTGAGAGTGATGCCTTCGTCGAGGGTTTTCAGGAGCTCTTCCCGTTCGGCGGAGTTGACCGCTTCCATTACCGCGCGCCGCGAGACAACCACGTTGTTGCGCTTTTGATCGAGCTTAATGACCTTGAATTCCAGCGGCGTACCTTCCAGGTGGGCAGTGTCGCGCATGGGCCGGACATCGACGAGGGAGCCCGGCAAAAAGGCCCGTAGTCCGTTGAGGTCGACGGTAAAACCGCCTTTAACCTTACCGCTAATGATGCCTGTCACCACCTCATCGGCATTTTGCGCTGCTTCCAGCTCGATCCAGGACTCCGCCCGACGGGCTTTCTCCCGCGACAGGCGGGTTGCGCCAAAACCATCTTCCACGGTTTCGAGGGAAACCTGGACTTCGTCGCCCACGGCAACGCTGACATCGCCATTATCATCAAGAAACTCATTGACGGATATCACGCCTTCCGACTTCAGACCCGCGTGAACAGTCACCCAGTCCTTATCAACATCAATGACTACACCTGTGACAATCGCGCCCGGCGCCATTTCCACAGATTTCAAACTTTCTTCAAACAGTTCCGCGAAGCTTTCGCTCATTCGCTTTATACCTCAATAAAATATCGGGGCTTTACCAAGCAAGCCCGCTCACCACCATACCAGTCTGGTGGGTTATTCAAGTTACGAAGTCAATGAGTGCAATTCTGGCCTGTTCACTCTTCACTTCAGTTAATATTGCTTTCTACCCGTCCTAACTAACCAGCTTGTTAAACCTTTAATTCGACCTTTAGTTTCGCTTTAACCCGGTCAAGCACCTGGTGGAAAACTTCCGTGATCGACATCCCCGTGCTATCCAGAATAAAAGCGTCCCCGGCGGGCCGCAACGGCGACACCGAACGGCTTTCATCCCGCTCATCCCGCTCCTTCACCTGGTCGACGAGGGCGGCAAGGCTATCACTTTCTTCCTTACCAATCAACTGCTTATGTCTCCTTCTAGCCCTTTCCTCGGGACTCGCCGTGAGGAAGATTTTGACCTCGGCGCCGGCAAAAACCACGGTGCCCATATCCCGCCCATCGGCAACCAGGCCCGGGGCGCGGGCAAAAACCCGTTGGCGTTGGAGTAGCGAATTACGCACTTCCGGGATGGCAGCCACAATGGAAGCCTGGGTACCGACTTTTTCACCACGGATGATGTCGGAGACGTCCTCGCTCTCCAGCACCACGCGCGGGCTGTTACCCTCGGGGTCCATTTCAAAGGCAATATCCATATGGCCGGCAAGGACGCTGAGACCCTCAACGTTATCCAGCGCCACCTTGTGTCGTTGGGCGGCCAGGGCCAGGAGACGATAGAGGGCGCCGCTGTCGAGGTAGTGAAAACCCAACACTGCCGCGAGCATCTGGCTGATGGTGCCCTTGCCCGAGCCACTGGGTCCGTCGATAGTGATTACCGGCACTTTTCCCGCCATCAAATCAGCTCCTCTGTCACCCTGAAGCCCAGGGAGTTGGCCAGTTCAACAAAACCCGGAAACGAGGTAGCAACGTTATTACAGTTTTTGATGGCAATTTCCCCCTGAGCCCGCAAACCCGCCACCGTAAAGGCCATGGCGATACGATGATCACCCCGGCTGTCCACGGTACCGCCACCAATCACACTGTTATCGCCGTCAACAATCATGCCATCAGGCGTCGCTTCAGCGACCACGCCCAGGGCTACCAGGCCATCGGCCATGGCCTGAATCCTGTCGCTTTCCTTAACCCGCAGCTCCTCGGCGCCCGTGAGCACGGTGGTACCACTGGCGCAGGCAGCCGCAACAAAAATCACTGGAAACTCGTCGATAGCCAGGGGCACCTGATCCTCGGGGATTTCGATACCCTTAAGCGGGACGCCACGGACACGGATATCCGCCACTGGTTCACCACCGGTCTGGCGTTCATCAAGCAGTTCGATATCAGCTCCCATGAGGCGCAGGATATTAATGATGCCCGTGCGGGTGGGGTTGATACCCACGTGACGCAACAGGATGTCCGAGCCGGGACAAATCGACGCGGCGACCATAAAAAAGGCCGCCGAGGAAATATCCGCTGGCACATCCACGTGACAGGCCTTAAGTTGGCCACCGCCGGTGACACTGATACGACGGCCTTCGGCGTTCAACGGCTCTGATTTCACGGGATAGGCAAAACCGCTAAGCATCCGTTCGGTGTGATCCCGGGTCGGGGCCGGCTCCGTTACCTTGGTGGTACCCTCGGCGTAAAGCCCCGCCAGCATCAAGCAGGATTTCACCTGGGCGCTAGCAACCGGCAGTTCGTATTCGATCGCCCGAAGCGCCTGACCGCCACTGATGGCCAAGGGTGGTGTACCGCCTTCTTCCGTATCTATCCTGGCGCCCATAAGGCGCAGGGGGTCGGCCACCCGCGCCATGGGTCGACCGGACAAGGAATCGTCACCGGTAAGCACCGTGTCGAAGGACTGGGCCGAGAGCAATCCCGCGAGCAGGCGCATCGAGGTGCCGGAATTGCCCAGATACAGGGGCCCCGGCGGTGGTCTGAGGCCGTTGATGCCAACACCATGAACCACCACATGGCCACGATCCGGCCCTTCGATGACCACCCCCATATCGCGAAACGCCTGCAAAGTCGCGAGGCTGTCCTCGCCTTCGAGGAAACCGGTAATTTCCGTTGAACCTTCAGCCAGCGCGCCGAGCATGATCGAGCGATGGGAGATGGATTTATCTCCAGGCACACGAGCCTCACCCTTGAGTGGCCCGCCAGCCTGTACGTAGTAATTGAGTGTTTTACCCGTCATCGGTTCAAGATAAGCCTTATGTTCGAGCATTTTCTGAAAATGGTTACGCGCCTGGCTGGCCCTTGTATAAACGCCGAGCAGGTGCTCGCTATCGCCCTTGAGCATAGCTTCTCTCAGCTCCGCGATATGTTCCGAAACACTGTCCAGCACACCGAGAATCGCCTCCCGATTAGCCAGGGTGATATCGTGCCACATCACCGGATCACTGGCGGCGATGCGGGTAAAGTCACGGAAGCCACCGGCAGCGTAGCGAAATATTTCCTGGTTTTCTTCCATCGCTGCCAGGGTATCCACCAGCGAATAGGCCAGCAAATGCGGCACATGGCTGGTCGCCGCCAGCACCTCGTCGTGCTCCGCCACCGGCATACAGGTAACCCGCGCACCCACTCCCGCCCACAGGGCCGAAACCCTTGCAATATGACTGTTCCCGGTTCCCGACAGGGGCGTCAAAATTACCTGATGACTCTCGAAGAGTTCGGCCCTGGCCGCTGCAACCCCGCTCTTTTCAGACCCGGCAATGGGGTGGCCCGGCACAAACCCGGCGGGCATATAGCCGTAAATCTCGTGGGCCGCCGCCACCACACTGCCCTTAACGCTAGCGGCATCGGTAAACGTCACAGCCTCAGGCAAATGCTGTTGCAGAATCCTCAGTGTTGCCGGTACGGTCAGGGTAGGCACACCAAGCACCACCACATCGCCGGACTCCAGGCTGTTTAATTCGGCGGGCAGATCAGTGACCACCCGATCGACAACACCCAGCGCCAGCCCTGCTTCCAGGGTCGCTTGACTGCGCGAGGCGCCTACCACTTCACTGGCCAGACCTCGCTGACGCGCTGCAAGGGCGAGGCTACCGCCTATCAGACCCAGGCCAACGACTAAAAGACGTCGCACCACCGGTCCACCGACGACCGACATCGCGTTATTAGATTCAGGCATAAACAAAATTACAGGACGGCTTTGGGGTAAGAGCCAAGAACGCGCAGTTCGGCAACCCGTTCCCGTACTTCATCCAGCGCCGCCGACACATTGGTATCACTGTGGTGGCCGGTAAAATCAATAAAAAACACATAAGTCCATTTGTTCGCGCGGGAAGGCCGGGTCTCTACCCGGGTGAGATCAACGCTATGCTTTCGAAAAGGTTCCAGCAGGCTGTACAGCGCGCCGGGTTCATTGTGTATCGATACCATCACGGAGGTCTTGTCTGCACCGCTGGGCGGCACTGACTCCCGGCCAATCACCAGAAAACGGGTGGAGTTGTCCGGTTGATCCTCAATTCGTTCATGCAGGCGGGTTAACTCGTAGAGTTTTTCGGCAATGGCGCCGGCAATAGCCGCGGAATTCCACTCCCCGAAAACCCGCCGTGCGGCTTCGGCATTGCTGTTTACCGGCACCCGCTCAATATGAGCAAAATTGGCGTCCAGCCATTTACGACACTGGGCCAGTGACTGGGGGTGCGAATATACCCGAGTGATATTGCTTTCGGAGGTATTGGGTCCGACCAGAAAGTGATGATGAATGGGCAGCTCGACCTCACCGCAAATCCGCAACGGGGAGTCCAGAAAGCTATCGAGGGTGTGGCTGACCACCCCTTCGGAGGAGTTTTCAACGGGCACTACGCCGTAGTCAGCCGCCCCGGCCGCCACTTCGCGAAAGACTTC
>DLXZ01000004.1:32975-33156 GCA_003448675.1 Porticoccaceae bacterium | reverse complement strand
GCCTGGGGCGCGTCGAGGACCCGAAGTGTTTCTCCGCGGCTTCCTGGGTAAAGGTTCCTTCCGGGCCGAGAAAAGCCACGGTAATGGGTTGTTCCAGAGCCAGGCAGGCGGACATCAGTTCGCGAAACAATCGGGCGACATCTTCATCGGCAAGAGGGCCGGGATTTTCCGCCATCACCCG
>DLXZ01000004.1:28341-32771 GCA_003448675.1 Porticoccaceae bacterium | reverse complement strand
GGGATTTTCCGCCATCACCCGACGCAGAACCTGAGCCTCGCGCTCCGGCCGATAAAACACGGCATCACCGTTTTCAGTCTTGATTTCGGCCACCACCTGGGCAAGCTGTGCCCGCTGATTAACCAGCGTTAACAACTGGGTGTCCAGATCATCGATCCGTTGACGCAGATCGCCCAGCGTTTGGCCTTTTTGTTCGGGCATACTCAAACCTCTGTCCCGCCACCAGCATCTTCCGATCCGGGGTCACCGGCTTCAGCATCGCCGGTCTCGGCTGCTTCGCCATCCACTTCCTCTTCCCTGATCACCGCCACGTCCACCAGCGACTCTTCACCGCGCACCCGGATCAGCCTCACACCCTGAGTGTTGCGGCCCTGTACCGGCACTTCGTCAACGGCGGTGCGCACTAGTGTGCCCTGATCCGATATGAGCATAATTTCATCTTTGTCGCTGACTTTAACGGCCGCCACCAGTTGTCCGTTACGCTCGGAGGTCTGAATGGCAATCACCCCCTGTCCGCCACGCTTGAACTGAGAAAATTCTTCGAGAGGGGTACGCTTTCCATAGCCGTTTTTGCAAACCGCGAGCAGGGCTTTGTCCGCCTCGGGAATGATCAGGGAAATCACGCGCTCGCCTTCCGGCACCTTGATGCCACGAACCCCCCGTGCGGTTCGCCCCATGGCGCGGACGTCGGTTTCCTGGAAGCGAGTGGCCTTGCCGGTACTGCAAAACAACATCACTTCCTGCTTGCCATCGGTAATCGCCGTGCCCACAAGGCGGTCGCCCTCTTCCAGCTCCAAGGCCCGCAAGCCGACACTGCGCGGCCGGGAAAAAGCGGTCAACTCTGTCTTTTTCACCGTGCCATTGGACGTCGCCATAAAGACATAGTGATCCTCGCTGTACTCGCTCACCGGCAGAATCGAGGTAATACGTTCGTTTTCTTCCAACGGCAGCAGATTAACCATGGGTCGGCCACGGGCGCCACGGCTGGCGACCGGTATTTCATAGACCTTGAGCCAATAGACCTTACCAGCATTACTGAAACAGAGGATGGTGTCATGGGTGCTGGCAATGAGCAGGTACTCGACGAAATCCTCATCCTTAACCGCCGTCGCCGAACGTCCGGTGCCACCACGACGCTGGGCGTGATAATCCGCCAGTGGCTGGGTCTTGGCATAACCACCGTGGGAAATAGTCACGACCCGATCCTCTACCGGGATCAAATCGGCCACGGTCAGGTCCTGGCGGGAATCGATGATTTCGGTGCGCCGCTCATCGCCGAATTCCCTATCAATCTCTTCGAGCTCGGTACGAATCACATCCATTAGTGTGTTCGGGTCATTAAGAATGGTCAGGTAGCCGGCGATCTCATCGAGCTTTTCGCTGTACTCTTCCAGCAGTTTTTCGTGCTCCATGCCGGTCAGACGGTGTAAACGCAATTCCAGAATCGCCTGAGCCTGTTCCGGCGAAAGATAGTAGCGCCCCTCTCGCAGACCGTAGCGTTCACTGAGATCATCGGGCCGGGCGCTCTGATCGGCGCGCTCCAGAAAACTGGTCACTTCACCTGGCATCCAGGCCTGTGCAAGCAGATTTTCCCTGGCATCGGCTGGTGTGGACGAGGCTTTAATCAACTCAATCACGGCATCGATATTGGCAATGGCCACCGCCAGGCCTTCGAGAATGTGATTACGCTCGCGAGCCTTGCGCAACAGGTAAACCGTGCGCCGGGTTACCACCTCCATGCGGTGGCGTAGAAACACTTCAAGCAACTGCTTGAGGTTGACCACCTGGGGCCTACCTTCAATCAGGCCAACCACGTTGATGCCGAAGACGGTTTCCAGCTGAGTTTGGGCGTAGAGGTTATTGAGCACCACCTCACCCAGTTCACCACGCTTAAGTTCGATCACCACGCGCAAGCCGTCCTTATCCGACTCATCACGCAGCTCGGCAATGCCCTCGATTTTCTTTTCCTTGACCAGCTCGGCGATCTTTTCTATCAGGCGCGCCTTGTTTAACTGGTAGGGAATTTCGTGAACGATGATGGTTTCCCGCTCGGTTTTTTCATCCACCAGCACCTCGGCTCGTGCGCGCACATAGATACGCCCGCGACCGGTGCGATAGGCCTGAATAATGCCCGCACGGCCATTGATAATCGCGCCGGTGGGGAAATCCGGGCCAGGGATATGGCTCATTAATTCATCGACGGTAATATCGGGATTTTCGATCAGGGCCAAACAGGCGGCAATCACCTCGCTCAGATTATGGGGCGGGATATTGGTCGCCATGCCCACCGCGATTCCCGACGAGCCATTGATCAGCAGATTCGGCACTCGAGTCGGCAGAACATCGGGGATTTGCTCGGTCTCGTCGTAGTTGGGGACGAAATCGACGGTTTCCTTGTCCAGGTCGGCCAGCAGGGAATGGGCGATTTTGGCCATGCGGATTTCGGTGTAACGCATTGCCGCCGCGGCGTCACCATCAATGGAACCGAAGTTGCCCTGCCCATCCACCAGGGGATAGCGCAGCGAAAAAGGCTGGGCCATGCGCACAATGGTGTCATAGACAGCTGAATCGCCATGAGGGTGATATTTACCGATCACATCACCCACCACGCGGGCGGATTTCTTGTAGGGCCGATTCCAGTCGTTACTCAGCTCGTCCATGGCGAACAGCACGCGCCGGTGCACCGGCTTCAAGCCATCACGCAAGTCTGGCAGGGCGCGACCAACGATAACGCTCATGGCGTAATCGAGATAGGATTTTTGTAATTCGTCCTCAATATTGACCGGCAGGACTTCTTTTGCTGGATCAACCACCTTGTATCAGCACTCCGATTTGATTATCAGAAGGAACCCGTAACAGACCGGCAAAGGCCTGTCTTAAGCCGGATATAAACGCGCGATTGTACCATAGACGCCGATCTAAGCATCGAGTATCGGGAGCGGGTGGACCTTCGGGTATACTCCCCGATCATACCCTTGCACTAACACCGACACAGCAGGTAATTGACGAAAAACCCATGTCCGAGCCAATGGAAACAAGCGCGGCGGACTGCTTAATCAGTCCCCGGTGGATCATCCTCATGGACCCGGCAGGTAAGGTGCTGGAAGGCTGTACCGCGGTCATCAACAACGGCAAAATCGCCGCCATATTGCCCGACCGGGAAGCCCGGCGACGCTTCAGTGCAACCGAGGAATATCATCTCCCTAACTGCGCGCTGATGCCAGGGCTGGTCAACACTCACGGCCATGGCGCCATGAGTCTGTTGCGAGGCCTGGCGGACGATCTGCCCCTGCATCCCTGGCTTAACGACCATATCTGGCCAACGGAAGGTCGCTGGGTGAGCGAGGAATTCGTCCGCGACGGCACCGAACTAGCCATCGCCGAGATGCTGCTGAGCGGCACCACCTGCTTTTCGGATATGTACTTCTTTCCCGATCAGGTTGCGGCGGTGGCCCGCCACGCTGGCATTAAAGCCCAGGTGGCTTTTCCGGTACTGGAGTTTCCCTCGGCCTGGGCACGCAGCGCCGAAGAGTACATCCATAAGGGCCTGGCCCTGTACGATGATGTGAAGGACGACTCCCTGATCAGCATCGCCTTCGGCCCCCATGCCCCCTACACCGTCACCGACGAAACGCTGCAAAAGGTGGTTGCGCTGGCGGGCGAGCTGGATGCGGCCATCCATATTCATCTTCATGAAACCGCCGGCGAGGTCGAAGAGGCGCTGGCCAGTGAAGGACGGCGACCTTTGGACAAACTGCTGGCTTTTGGCGCGCTGGGACCACAGACCCAGTGCGCTC
The DNA here is from genome assembly GCA_003448675.1 of Porticoccaceae bacterium. Lineage (GTDB taxonomy): Bacteria > Pseudomonadota > Gammaproteobacteria > Pseudomonadales > Porticoccaceae > HB2-32-21. The sequence goes on along the minus strand of DLXZ01000004.1, from coordinate 28,974 downwards.
ACATGACCCAGGTCAGCCCATCGGATCTGGAAACACTGCAGCGCACTGGCGCTCACGTCCTGCACTGCCCCCATTCCAATATGAAACTGGCCAGCGGCTTTTGCCCCACGCAAGAATTACTCGAGGCCGGCGTCAACGTCGCTCTGGGCACGGATGGCGCGGCGTCCAACAACGGTCTCAGCCTGTTTTCGGCGATGAATCTGGCCTCATTGATCGCCAAGGGCCTAACCGGCAATGCCAGCGCCCTTGGCGCGAAACAGAGCCTGGCGATGGCTACTTTTAACGGCGCGCGGGCCCTGGATCGGGAAGCGGAAACCGGCAGCATCGAAACCGGCAAGGCCGCGGATTTAATCGCTGTCGACCTGTCGGCGCTACAGAGCCAACCCCTGTATAATCCGTTGTCCCAGCTGGTCTATACGGATTGCAGCCGGCAGGTCAGCCACGTCTGGGTTAACGGCCGCCTGCTAGTCGCCGAGGGGAAATTACAGACTCTCGATCACGACCAGCTCATCGATAAAGCCAGATACTGGCAACAGAAAATCAGCAGCGACGAGTAACTGAAGCCAATGTCCACCGAACGCGCCGATAGCAACGTTGACCCCGCCGAAGTGGCCAAGTTTGAAGCCCTGGCCA
>DLXZ01000004.1:27800-28129 GCA_003448675.1 Porticoccaceae bacterium | reverse complement strand
GGCCAGCCGCTGGTGGGATCCCAATAGCGAATTCCGTCCCCTACACGAACTTAATCCCCTACGCGCCAACTGGATCGACCAGCACTCACCAGTAGCGGAACGCCGCCTGCTCGACGTGGGCTGCGGTGGTGGCATATTGAGCGAAGCCATGGCTCAACGCGGCGCCCAGGTCACCGGCATCGATATGGGCGAACTACCGCTGGAAATCGCTAGACTGCACGCCCTGGAATCAGAGCTGACTATCGACTACCGCCAGTGCACCGCCGAGGCCCTGGCGGAAAGTCACGCCGGGCAGTTCGATATTGTCACCTGCATGGAGATGCTCGAGC
>DLXZ01000004.1:27077-27479 GCA_003448675.1 Porticoccaceae bacterium | reverse complement strand
TGTTTGCCATTGTCGGCGCGGAGTACATTCTGAATTTATTACCCAAAGGCACCCATAGCTACGCCAACCTGATCCGGCCTTCGGAACTGGCGGGCTGGGCACGGGACGCGACGTTACAGGCAGAAAATCTCAGTGGCGTCGTCTACAACCCGCTGAGCAAAAAATACCGTCTCTCCAGCAGCGACGTCAGCGTCAATTACATGCTCCACAGCACTCGACCAGAAAGCCCAAACCCAGCCCAGGGACCGACGCACTGATGGCAGCCTTTGATTACCAGGCCGTACTGTTTGACCTGGACGGCACCCTGCTCGACACCGCCCCGGATTTCGCCATTTCGCTGAATCAGCTGTTGGCGCAAAAAAAGCAGGCGACGCTCACTGAGCAGGCGATCCGGGTCCTTGT
>DLXZ01000004.1:10548-26927 GCA_003448675.1 Porticoccaceae bacterium | reverse complement strand
CGGGTCCTTGTCAGCAACGGCTCCGCCGGCCTGATCGCCCATGCCTTTAATTGTCAGGAAGATCACCCGGATTTCGAGCAAATCCGAGCCGAGTTCCTGACCATCTATCTGGACAATCTGTGCCGGGAAACCCGACCTTTCCCGGGCATTCAGCCCTTACTCGACCAGTTGGGCTACGCCGGTGTGCCCTGGGGCATTGTCACCAACAAACCCAGTCTCTATACCGAAGCCATCCTCGATGCGCTACAACTCAAGCCAGCGCCGGCTTCCGTGGTCTGCCCGGATCATGTGGAAAACGCCAAACCCCACCCCGAGCCGGTACTACTGGCCTGCGAACAACTGGGCATTGAACCGCGACATACGGTCTTTGTCGGCGACCATCGCCGGGATATTGAGTCCGGGCGCGAAGCCGGGGCCATTACCATTGCCGCCGCCTATGGCTATATTGATGACGACCACCCGGACACCTGGAATGCCCACCACCTGGTCAATCACGCCGCTGAAATCAGTGCGCTTTTGTTTTAACCCCTCACTTTCAAACTGATTTAGCAAACTGGTCAGCCATTATGAGTACCACCGACGCCCAGCGCTATCAGGCGCCTCCCGAACTGCTCAAGGATAAAGTCATACTGGTGACCGGCGCCGGTGACGGCATCGGTCGGGCCGCTGCCATCGCCTATGCCAGCCACGGCGCACAGGTCATTTTGCTGGGCCGAACCGTTGCCAGGCTGGAAGCGGTTTATGACGAAATTGTCGCACTGGACGGACCGGAGCCCATTATTCACCCCCTGGACCTGGCCAAAGCCGGGGAGCCTGACTACCAGCAGGTAGCAGACGCCCTGGACGAACAATTCGGACACCTGGACGGCCTGCTGCATAACGCCGGCATCCTTGGCCAGCGCACCCCCATCGGCAAATACCATCCGGCGGTCTGGCAGGAAGTCATGCAGGTGAACCTCAACGCCGCCTTTCTACTGACCCGGGCGCTATTACCCTTGCTGGAAGCGGCGGAAACGGCTTCGGTTATTTTCACCTCCTCCGGAGTCGGCCGCCGGGGTCGAGCTTATTGGGGCGCCTACGCGGTATCGAAATTTGGCACCGAAGGCCTGGCTCAGGTGCTCAGTCATGAACTTGAGGAGATCAGTAAAGTGCGGGTCAATTGCGTGAACCCCGGCGCCACCCGTACCAATATGCGCGCCGCCGCCTATCCAGCTGAAGATCCGACAATCCTGAAAACACCGGAACAACTTATGCCCGTCTACCTGTACCTGATGGGCAGGGACAGCGCGGGCGTCACCGGCCAGTCCCTGGACGCGCAATAGACCAGACCAAAGCCGACTAACTAACCGGGATCAGTTGGCGCCCCGCGCCCGGAGTTTGCGCATCTGGCGCTTGCGTTGCGCCTGCTCTTCCGGCGTTAAGGCGTTTTGCTTGAACTTGATACCCACCTGCTTGCCGAGTTTGGCAATTTCCGTCGGGCTCAAATCCATATATTCCTTGACACGCACGTAGGAAGGCAGCGACACCGTCCCATAACGGGTACGCTTGAGCCGACTGACTTCAACGCCCTGGGACTCCCACAGCCGCCGGACTTCCCGCTGCCGGCCTTCGGTCAGGACCACGGAAAACCACTGATGGGTCCCGGATCTGGCCCCCGCCTTGATACGATTAAAACTGGCCAGGCCGTCATCCAGCTGTACGCCCTCAAGCATATGGTTGAGCATCGACTCATCGACGGCACCGCGCACCCGCACCACATACTCGCGCTCTATCTGGTTGGAGGGATGCATCAGCCGGTTGGCCAGCTCGCCATCATTAGTAAACAACAGCAGACCACTGGTATTGATATCGAGCCGGCCAATGGCCACCCAGCGCCCGCCTTTCACCGGAGGCAAAGCTTCAAACACGGTTTTGCGGCCTTCCGGATCATTGCGGGTACAGATCTCCCCAACCGGCTTGTTGTAGACCAGCACCCGTGTACGCTCGCGGCGACGAGCAAGTTTTACCGGGCGGCCATCCAGGGTGATTTTATCGTCGAAAGCAACCCGATCACCCACTTGAGCCCGGCGGCCATTAACTGTCACACGACCGGCGGCAACCCACTTTTCAATCTCACGTCGGGAACCCAGGCCCGTCTGGGCCAGCACTTTCTGGATTTTTTCAGTCACGGCAATAACTCAATGGAGCTCGCGGGGTACGGACTCATCGGTGCCCGATTGCGCGGCCTGATGCTCACCAGCGACCGGGTCATCTTCCATTTCCGACGCCTCACCCGGTGATTCGCTGCTATCCACGGCTACCTGATCCGGCACCACCCCGCTCTGACTATCTTCAGAATCCTCCGGCGGATTCAGACCCAATTCACCGTTAATATCATTGAGATCCCGAATTTCGTTGAGTGGCGGCAGCTCGCTGAGGCTAGCCAGGTTGAAGTCGTCGAGAAATTTGCGCGTGGTCGCGTACAGGGCCGGTCGCCCGGGCACATCCCGATGCCCCACGGTGCGTACCCATTCGCGCTCCTGAAGGCTGCGGATAATCTCGGAGCTGACGGCGACCCCACGCACCTGCTCCACATCGCCCCGGGTCACGGGCTGGCGATAGGCGATCAGCGCCAGGGTTTCGAGTACAGCGCGGGAATATTTTCGGGGCTTTTCCTCCCACAGACGATCAATCCAGGGTGACAGCTCCTGTTTTACCTGAAAGCGGTAGCCACTGGCTGTGCGCTTCAACTCATAGCCCCGGTCCCGGCAATCGGCTTCCAGGTCTTCCAGGGTCGCACGGATTTCATCCCGCTCGGGTTTTTCGGCCTCGTTAAACAGTCCTTCAAAAGCTGCAATATCGAGAGATCGACCGGCGGTCATCAACGCGGCCTCGATAATTTTTCTCAGCTGCTCATTGTCCATCAGCGGGTCCTCGCCTGTACGTGAATCGGCCCCAGGGCTTCGTTTTGGACAATCTCCACCAGGGCTTCCTTCATCAATTCCAGTAACGCCAGAAAAGTCACCACCACGCCATTGCGCCCCTCACTGACATCGAACAGATCGCTAAAGGGCAAAAAGCGTCGCTCCCGCAGTTTACCGAGCACCTGGCTCATGCGTTCCCTGGTCGACAGCACTTCAAAGGAGATATGGTGACTTTCGGCCATTTCGGCCCGCTGGATTACCGCCGCCAACGCCAGCACCAGTTCCTGCATGGAAACCGCCGGCTGGGGCCGCTGCTGCCCCCGATCCGGCGCCTTTATGGCAACGTTGAAAGTATCCCTGCCCACCCGGGGCAGGCGGTCGATATCCTCGGCGGCAATTTTAAAACGCTCGTATTCCTGTAAGCGGCGAATTAACTCCGCGCGCAGGTCGCCCTCGTCTTCCTCGGCTTCTTCCTGCCGTGGCAGAAGCATGCGCGATTTGATCTCGGCCAGCATGGCCGCCATCAACAGGTATTCGGCGGCCAGATCCCAGCGCAGGGCCTTCATCATCTCGATATAGCTCATGTACTGGTGAGTGATATCGGCGACATTGATTTCGAGGATGTCCAGATTTTGGCGGTTGATCAGATAGAGCAGCAGATCCAGGGGGCCTTCGAAAGCTTCCAGAATCACTTCCAGCGCCTCGGGCGGAATATAGAGATCCTTTGGCAGCTCGGTAATTTGCTTACCCTGAACGACCGCAAACACCATCTCACTTTGCGACGGTGCGGTAGTTACCGGGGGTTCTGTGTTGTCCATACAAGGCGCTCCGGGCCGCGCTACGAGCCGGCAACCGTGAAGCGGAAATTATACGCCATTGCCAGCCCAATAATCAGGACAGTGGCGTTTCCCGGTCGCGAGCTTATTGAAAAGCAGAAATTTCACCCATGCCTTCGCGCGTGACCCGGGGCGTATCGCCGGTAAGATCAATCACGCTGGTCGCTTCCAGCCCACAAAAACCACCGTCGATGATCAGGTCAACCCGCTTTTCAAGCATATCCTTAATATCCTGAGGGTCGGTCAGCGGATAGTCGTCCCCCGGCATGATCAGAGTCACGCTCATCAGCGGCTCGCCCAACTGGGCCAGCAAGGTCTGGGCAATTATATTATCCGGCACTCTCAGGCCGATGGTTTTACGCTTGGGATGCATCAAACGGCGCGGCACTTCAGAGGTAGCCTGCAAGATAAAGGTGAACGCGCCAGGGGTATTAGCTTTTAAAAGCCGAAATATTTGATTATTGACTCGAGCATAGGAGGCCAGCTCCGATAAATCACGGCATAGCAGCGTAAAATTATGGTGCTTATCCAGTTGGCGAATCTGACGAATGCGTTCCAGCGCCGCCTTGTCACCCAGATGACAGCCGATAGCGTAGGCGGAGTCGGTGGGAAAGACCACCACCCCACCACCACGAATGATATCCACCGCCTGGTTGATCAGGCGAAGTTGCGGATTTTCCGGATGAATGTAAAAAGTCTGGGCCACTGTTGCGGTTCGCGGGACTTAAGTCGCAAAAAGCGACGGAAGCGGCGCACTATAGAGATTTCGCGCACAAAATTCGACTATCTGGCCGACAAAAACACTGTCTCCCCGTCTGCAAGCATGAATCCAGGAGTAAGATCCGTACCAATGACCCGGTAAATGTTAAAATCCGGTGTTGTTTGCGCGGAAAAGCCAAGTCATGACCGACAGTCCCAACAAGCCCACACCACCTCGCCGGGAGAATATGCTCATCAACCTGGCCATCAACGTGGTGGTGCCGACGCTGATCCTGACCAAACTGAGCGGCGAGGAATACCTGGGCACCACCTGGGCTATCGTAGTGGCCCTGCTCTTTCCAATCACCTACGGGCTTAACGACTTTCGCCAGCGCGGCAAAATCAACTTTTTCTCGGGCCTGGGCGTTGTCAGCGTGGTTCTTACCGGCGGCATCAGCCTGCTGGGTCTGGATCCCCGCTACCTGGCCATCAAGGAAGCCGCAATACCCGCCATCTTCGGCATCGCCACCGTCGCTTCCCTGAAAACGCCCTACCCCCTGGTACGCACTCTGCTACTCAATGACAGCTTTGTTGATACCGCCAAAATCGAAGCGGCCCTGCACCACCACAACCGCGTGGCGGCTTTCGATAAACGCCTGATCACCGCCTCCTGGATCATCGCCGCTTCGTTTTTTCTCTCGTCAACGCTTAATTACCTGCTCGCGACCTTTATCGTCACCAGCCAGCCGGGCAGTGTCGAATACAACGCCCAGTTGGGTAAGATGACCGCCCTCAGCTATCCCGTTATCGCCCTTCCCGCAACGGTGGTCATGATTATCGCCATGGTTTACCTGTTCAAGGGTATCACCCGTCTGACCGGCATTCCCTTTGAGTCGATTATCAAACACCAGGGTTCAACCGAAGAGGACGAGGCCAAGATCAGCCAGGCGCCCGCATCGGAAAACAGCAACCAGAAACCGTAATACTCAGGGGATAAGCCGTATGTGGTACAGCATCGTTTGCGAAGATGTCAGCAACAGTTTGGAAAAAAGGCGACAGGCCCGACCCGCGCACCTGGCCCGCCTGGAGGAATTGAAAGCCGCTGGCCGGCTGCTAGTGGCCGGCCCCAACCCCGCCGTAGCAACAAATGATCCCGGCGCCGCGGGTTTTACCGGCAGCATAATCATTGCTGAATTCGACAGCGCCGAGGCGGCCCAGACCTGGGCCGATGGTGACCCCTACCTGGCCGCAGGGGTCTACGCCAGGGTCACCGTTAAACCCTTTAAAAAAGTCCTGCCCTAAGCTGAACCAGGAATCACTCCCCCAATGAAAGCAATTAGACTTGAATTGAAACGAATCAGAACCTTGCCGCGATACGCTATGCTGACGTTGGCAGTACTTATTTCCTTGCCCGTTTATGCCGAGACCCGTTATATCAGCGATGAACTGCGCGTACCCCTGCGCAAAAGCCCCTGTAATCGCTGCGCGATTCTTCATGGCGGCCTGAAAGCGGGCTTAAAACTGACGGTAAAGGGAACCCAGGATGGCTGGAGCCACGTCATCACGCCGGGAGGTATGGACGGCTGGGTGGAAAGCCAGTACCTGGTTCGTCAACCCATCGCCAAAACCCGGATTGCGGAATTCGAGAAACAAAACGAACGCTACCGGACACAACACGCTGAAATGACCGAGGCGTTGAAAACCGCACGCGGTGAAATCGAACAGCTATCGGCGCAACTGGCGGCAATACAAAGTGAAAATGAAGATACCGCCAATCAATTGGCCGAAATCAAGGAAGTATCGGCCAATGCCGTCAAGTTGCACACCCAGAACCAGGATCTGCTCAAACAGAACAAAATGCTGCAAAGTGAAATCGACGTCCTCAAGGCCACCACCGAGCAAATGGCCAACAGCCACACACAAAAGTGGTTTCTCTATGGCGCACTGTCGGTTTTTCTCGGGGCTTTGTTAGCTGTCCTGCTACCCCACTTGAAGAAAAAGAAACGCGGCTACTCGGAATGGGCCTAACCACGGTTGTTCGGCCATAAGACAGGTAGAGCCCGGTGATCGCACTCAGTGTTAACGTCAATAAAATCGCCCTGCTGCGCAACTCGCGGGAGGGCAACTTTCCCGATGTCGCGACCCATGCCCAAATCTGCATTGACGCAGGGGCCGATGGCATCACCGTGCACCCCCGACCGGACCAACGACATATCCGTCCCCACGATGTGACCGAGCTTGCGGCTCTGACCAGGTTGCGTCGAGGCATCGAATTCAATATCGAAGGCAACCCCTTTGCGTCCCCCCAGGGAGACTACCCCGGCCTGCTGGCACTGGTGGAGGCAACCCGGCCCCAGCAATGCACCCTGGTGCCGGACAGTAACGACCAGCTGACTTCCGACCATGGCTTCGACCTCAGACGTAGCGCCGAAACCCTGGCTCCGATACTCGAACGTTTAAAACAGCTCGGCGTACGCAGTAGCCTGTTTATGGATCCGGACGTTGAACAAATCACACTGGCGGCTCAGCTGGGCGCCGATCGCATTGAGCTTTACACCGGTCCCTATGCCGCCGCCTGGAAGGAACCGAAACGCCGCGCTGAACTTTTTCAAAACTATCGCACCGCCGCTGAACATGCGGCGAGCCTGGGGCTGGGCTTGAATGCCGGGCATGACCTTAATCTCGATAATCTGGGCCTGTTTGTCACCGTGCCGGGTCTACGGGAAGTTTCCATCGGCCACGCCTTGATTGTCGACGCCATCGATCAGGGCCTGAAAAACGCGGTGCGCGCCTACAAAAACGTGCTCTCCTACACCGCCACCTGAGGTTCGCGGTGACTCCTCCTTATCTTAACGTCGTCGGCACGGGCAAACTCGCCCGTACGCTGGTGCGTTTGTGGGTCGATCGCGGACTTGTCCAGGCGGGGGGGTTTTATAATCGCACCGAGGCGAATACGGAGGCGGCAATCAACTTCTGTGGCGGTGGTAGCTTCGCCCGCGCCTTGAAGAGTATGAGCGACGCCGATATCTGGCTGATTGGCACCCCGGATGATGTCATTGCCGACACTGCAAAAACACTGGCCCGGATAAAAGAGCACTGGCGCGGCACTGTGGTTTTCCATGCCAGCGGCCTGCACAGCTCCGCGCTGCTATCGCCATTACGTGATAAAGGCGCTTTTGTGGCCAGCGCCCACCCGGCCCACAGTTTTGCCCGACCGGAACAATCCCTCGCCAGCTATGCGGGCAGCACCTGCACTCTGGAAGGTGATGACGAGGCCATCGCCCGACTCCGCCTCCTGTTCGAGCGTATTGACAGCACAGTGATAACCATTCCCGTAGCGGGTAAAGCTCTCTACCATACCGCCACAGTGCTCGCAGCAAACTATCTAGTGGCCTTGCAGCAGGCCTCCCTTGGTCTGCTCGACCGGGCCGGCCTGGAAATCGCTGCGGCCACCACGCTGATACAAACCCTGATGAGCACGGCACTGACCAATACTCAGAATCTGGGGATCACCGAGGCGCTCACCGGGCCTGTGGCCCGCGGTGACCTGGACACCCTGAACGCCCACCTCCAGGCCCTGGGTAGCGACTCACCCGGGGTGCTTGCGCTCTATCGGGAGCTGGGCAAAGTGGCGGTAACCATCGCCAGGGATCAGGCCCGGCTTAGCGAGGCGCAGCTGGCGGCAATGGAAGACTTGTTTAGCCACCGCTGAACAGCCCCAACTTCAGGAAAAATCCCGCTCACGCCACCAGGGGTAAAAGGCCGGCATATCGCTGCTGGGCGAATTGCTGAACCGGGCCGGGCGTTTTTCCAGAAAGGACTCCACACCCTCCCTGGCGTCAGCGCTTCGGCCCAGGGCTTGCACCGCCCGGGAATCGATTTTATGGGCTTCCATGGGGTGATCGGCGCCGAGCATCTTCCACAACATCTGCCGACTCAGGGCGATGGAGAGCGGCGCGGTATTGTCCGCGATTTCCCGCGCCAGTGCCCTTGCCGCTGGCAACAGCTCATCCTCCGGATAAACCGCCGATACCAGTTTTTCCTCCAGCGCTTCGGCGGCGGGAAATACCCGCCCGCTATAGACCCATTCCAATGACTTGGCGATACCGACAATGCGTGGCAAAAACCACGAGGAACAAGCTTCCGGTGCAATCCCCCTACGCGCGAACACAAAACCCACGCGCGCCTTTTCCGCGGCCAGGCGCACATCCATGGCCAGGGTCATGGTGATACCAACACCCACGGCCGGCCCATTGATCGCGGCAATAATCGGCTTCTTCAGATCGAAAATGCGCAGCGTCAGCAATCCACCACCGTCCCGGTGCACGTCCACCCCTGGTTTATCCTGCGCCTCGCCGGTGAACTTATTCACGGCTTTGAAGGTATCGCCGCCGGCGGAAAGATCAGCCCCCGCGCAAAACCCCCGCCCCGCACCAGTGACAATAATGGCGCGCACGCCGTCATCGGCATCCGCCCGATCGAGGGCATCAAGCAAGTCCTTTAACATCGGTCCATTGAACGCATTTAATTGCTCGGGGCGGTTCAGAGTGATGGTCAAAACACCCGCTTCAACCTGGTACAGAATAGTTTGATACTCGGACTTTTGCGTGGACATAAAGACAACCCCTTTAGCTATAGAGCGCATTATCATAGCTGCTCTTCGCTACGGAAGCGTCTCAATGTTTAGTGAGGAAATCTAAAGTGCTAAGATCACCGGGCTCAATTTTTTGAAAGTAGCGCCAAACCACGATCGGCGAAACCCTGGCGCGAAAGCAATAACAAATTCAAATGAAACGTGCGAAAAGGTGTGACATGTCCGAAGACCAGAAAAAAGATACCCCCGAACAGGCGGATTTCCGCGCTTACTGCCGCGACTGGCTAAGCAAGCATGAAACCAAAACCCCGTCCTCCCGCCTGCCCCAGTCAGCCATCGAAATCATGCATACCGATCAGATGGAATACCTGCGCGAATGGCAATACGAGGCCTATCAGGCCGGCCTGGTGGGCTGCGATTATCCGGTCGAGGAAGGCGGCGCCGGGCGCAAGGACTGCCAGCTTATCGCCAACCAGGAAATGCAGGCGGCCAACAAACCGTTTCTGCCCAACATCCTCGGCCTGGGCATGGCCGCGCCAACTATCCACTTTCACGGCAAGCAGGGGGTCAAGGAAAACCTGTTACCGCGATTATTTTCCTGCGAAGACGTCTGGTGTCAGGGTTTCAGTGAGCCCGGCGCCGGTTCCGACCTGGCCAATGTGCAGACCTTTGCCGAGAAAAAAGGCGACAAATGGGTGATCAACGGCCACAAGGTCTGGACCTCCCTGGCCCACTTTGCCGACTGGATGATCCTGCTGCTGCGTACCGACAAATCCGAAAAATATGACGGTCTTTCTTATTTCGTCGTACCCATCAAGTCCGAACTGGGCAAATCCGTTGAAGTGCGGCCCCTGATCAAAATCACCGGCGAAACCGGCTTTAACGAAGTCTTTTTTGAAAACCTCGAAGTCACCGAGGATTACCTGCTCGAAGATCTGGGCAAGGGCTGGCAGGTGGCCCAGACCACCCTCCTGCACGAACGTGGCGCCGGCCCGATGGTGACCCCATCCAGCGGTGGCGCCACCAGTGGCGGCAGTGGCAATCAGGAGGGCCTGTCGGTAGGCGGCGCCTACTCGCTGATCAATCTTGCCAAGGCCTCACCGCGCAATGGCCGCACCGCCGCCGATGACCCGGTGATGCGCGACAAGATCATGGAAATGATTATTCGACAGGAAGGCTCCAAACAGGGCGCTCGACGCGCCAGGGTAGAAGGTCTGTGCGACCACCCCATGCGTATCCCCCTGCAATCCAAGCTGGTGATGTCTGAAATTCGCCAGGATTGCGGCGCCCTGGCCATGGAAATTGAGGGCGCGGCCAGCACACTTTATATCAATGACGAAAATGCCCCGGTGGGCGGCGAATGGCCCCTGGCTTATATGAACTCCTACGGTGTCACCATCGCCGCTGGCACCAGTGAAATCCAGCGCAACATCCTCGGGGAACGGGTGCTGGGCATGGCCAAATCCAAATAAGTGCCGCTAGCCAGCCGGAACAATCGACGCGTAGCCTGATAAGCCACAATAAATAAAGAGAACAAACATGACACAGCCAAAAAACTTTGCCTTTGGCGAAGATGAAAAAATGCTCCGCGATACAGCGCGGAAATTTCTCGAAGACAACCTGCCCACCGACAAACTGCACAAGCTGGTGGCCAGCAACCCCGATCTCTACCGCGAACCCGAAAGCATCTGGGACCGGGACCTCTGGCAGCAGATTGTCGAGCTGGGCTGGACCACCGTGATAGTACCCGAGGAAAACGGCGGCATGGGCATGAGCCTGGTGGCGCTGACCGCCCTGGTCGAGGAAAGCGGTCGCGCCGCCCTGCCCTCACCGTTTCTGGTGACCGCCAATTCCAGCCTGGTACTGCGGGAGTGCTCGGCGGCTGCCGGCGGGCGTTTGCTGGAGGAAATCGCCGGTGGCAAAACCGCCAGCCTGGCCATCACCCCCAAAACCGGCTCCTGGACCCATGACGACTGCGACGTCGCCCTTGAAGGCGGCACCCTCAATGGCACGGCCTGGTTTGTGCAGGAGGCCCGCAAAGTGGACAGCTTTATCGTCAAGGCCGAAAGCAGTAAGGGTATTGCCCTGTATGAAGTACCGGCCCAAGCCACCGGCGTGGAAATCGTACCCGACACCATTGTCGACCTCACCCGCGATCAGGCCCATATCAATTTCAATCAGGTGAAAGTCAGCAGCGACCAGCTTCTGGCTGAAGCGGGAGAAGGCAGCGCCGCCCTGAGTCGCGCTGAACCCGGCCTCCTCACCCTGGTAGCCGCGGATATGTGCGGCGCCGCCGAATGGCAACTGCAAACCACCGTTGAATACGCCCGGGTACGGGAACAGTTCAACCGCCAGATCGGCTTCTTCCAGGCCATCAAGCATCCCCTGGTCAACGTCATGATCATGGTTGACCACGCCAAATCCCTGACCTATAACGCCGCCTGCGCCTACGACACCGAGCCGGAACACGCCGAAAAATTTGCTCGCATGGCCAAATCCCGTGCCTCGGACGTGGCGGCCTACGCCTCCAACCGCTCGATCCAGTTTCACGGCGGCATCGGCTTTACCTGGGAGTGTTTCGTGCACCTGTACACCAAACGCCAGAAGCACAATCAGATTCTCTACGGGGACGCCAGCTATCAGCGGGCTAAACTGGCGGATATTTTGATGGGCCCGATGGCGGCCTAGAGGCGAGCGAGTATAGAGGGCGATTCAGCCGGCCAGCGTCAGGCGCTGCGCCGGAGTTCTTCAACATCGATTCCATGACAGATGAGGGCCAGCTGTACCCGGTCGGAGACATTGAGTTTTTGATAGATATTGCGCAGGTGATTTTTAACCGTGTTAGGAGAAATATCCAGGGAGCTGGCGACGGCCTTGTCGCAATTACCCAGCGCCACGCATTTTGCTATCTCGATTTCACGCTCGGTGAGCTGAGGATCAAGGGACTCATCCGACGAACCGAGAAGCGTACTTTGCCTGACACGCGAACTGCTTTCACGGTACATGCGCCCCATAAAATAAGCCGTTTGTTTTCGACTTATCCACAATTCCCCTTGCATCACCGCGCTAATCGCCTTAACTAGCAAACCCATCTCAATGTCAGGGCTGCAAAATCCTCGTGCTCCCTTTAAAAACAGCTCGTAAAGGCTATCTTGATCACGTAGCTTCGTCACTACGAAAATTTTTTGCTCACGACCCGCCTTGAAAATTCGGCTAACCGTCGGGTGGTTATGGTTTTCCCCGTAGAGAGAAAGGTCCAGCACCAACACCGCTCCGAAACACCCATGGATACGCGTGTTAAGACCCTCGGCGCTTTCCTCGAATACCGGATCAGCACCGCAGTCGACCGACCCACTCAGTCCTTTCGACCACTCCCCACCATTTGTATGCAAAATTATTTTTACGCTTGAATCCATAGCATTTTATTCGCCTGTTTATTTGTCTGCAGCCCCAACTACTGAAAGACACTATTTCCCTCACTCCCCCGTCCTTCAGTGGAACAAATTAACCGCGCTCTACTTTATTCGTTCAAAGTTATTAAAGTGTGACAACTTCGCCGAATTTGCCCAGGCGTTTGCATGACCAAGCTTGAACCAAATCACACTAAATCAATGTTATGCGACGCATTTCTCAAAAGAGGACGCACAGGGTAGCGCAGAAAAATGGTCGGTTTTATCGTCAACAGGACGGGTGGTCAGTTTAAAGGCGTGAGCGGAGGCATAAGGACTTATCTAGTCAATATTGACTACATAAAAACGCATTTCTCTTCCGTAAATTGACCACCGAGGTTAGAGGCAAGCCGGCGGGGTGCGCCTACCTTTCCAACGCTATATTAGTTAACGTTACAAGGAGAAGTATTATGAAGGTCAAACATTCACTCTTGGCATCCGCAGTCTCTGCCGCGATCTTATCAGCGTCCGCGCCAGCTTTTGCAGCGCCTTCGGCAAAATTCGCTGCTACCTGGAATACGGATAGCCCAAATGTAGTTTCAATGGCAGAAGTTACCGATGCGACCAGTGACGTCTTGGTGGCAGATTGGAAAGTCGGCTACAAGCTTACTACGATTAAAGTACCCCAGGACAAGGAGCTTTTAGTTGGTGTTTCTGCTGAAATTGGCTTAACCACTGACACCTCGGTAAAAGGAAAAAACGGCGGATCTGCTAAGGCAATAGCTGGCGCGGGCGGCGCTGTTCTTGTAGTAGCTTTCCCGGCAGGCTCTCTTGCTGACGGAAAACCCGCTCACCCAGGACCGGTCGTTCTTTCTCGAAGAATTCAAGAACTTGACGCCACGCTTGGGGGTGTAATTGAGGAATGTGAAGACACCACAGGCGGAACCGACGAAGCTGGATTAAATCCAGGTGATGAAGGTTATGTCGACACACCTGATGGGAAAATAACTGTTGCTATTGAATGCATCGTCAGCGACGAAGAAATCGGCCTGATGCTCGACACATTAGCTTCCCATCACTTCAACTTTGTACTGTCCGATATGGATGCTGGTGAATACGATATTTATGCAGTTTTCTTTACTGGTGCATCTGCCGAAGTTGATATCGACGAAACGACCATAATCTTTGATGACGAAAACGAAAACACGAACATCTCTGCTAGCGCAAGTGGCAAGGCTTTTGTAGGCAAAACTATGCTAACCGTTCAGCAAGTCCGGGCAGTTAAAGGTAGTCTTGCGGATGTAGATATTATTGAGTAAGTACCAAGTAACTCAATGGCAAGCAGTACAAGCTAAATGCTCAACTATTAGAGCTTAGCCATCCAAAAAAGCCGGCCCATCAGGGCCGGTTTTTTATTGTAGGTTTACTGAATACTCGAATTTATCGTAGAGTTTCACGAAGCATTTCCTGCATCAAGCTATACTGCTAGAAAACAACAAATAAATTTCAGATTTACCTAATCAGGTTTTAGATACAAATAGCTAGCGTACTCAGTATACCTAAAGAAGCCACCAAGATGTTATTCGCCTATTTCTGTCTTCATCCCCAATCCGGGGCCACGCCAGCATTTGGTAAAACGCTACTCTCATTCTTAGCGGCTACCGTATTCTTATTTATTCTGTCAAAACCCTCTATATCTATCGCATCCGGCTCAGACAAAACCAACAGTTCTAGCGGCGACATCGACTCCAACACCGAAAGCTACTCCCACTCGGCCAACAACTCCGATAGCCGTTTTCTATATTACATCGACCCCGTATCGGAAAATCTGGGCGTCCCCTGGGGCATGGTTTTTCTGGATCAAAACCGCATTTTGTTTACCGAACGGGGTGGCAAAGCAGGCTTGCTAAATACCCGTAGCGGCAAGATTACCTACCTGAAGGGCCTGCCAAAAATCTGGGCCCACGGTCAGGGTGGCCTGCTCGATTGCGCGGTAACCGACGATTACAAAGCCGGCGACTGGATATACTTTACCTACAGTAAACCCGTCAGCGATACGGCACTCACCACTTTGGCCCGAGCGAAATTGAGCGACAACGAACTGACCCAATGGCAGGACTTACTGGTTACTCGCTCGGCCAGTGATACCACCCGCCATTTCGGCAGTCGTATCGCCTTTGATGGCAAAGGACATTTGTTCTTCACCGTTGGCGATCGAGGTCATCGACCTAACGGGCAGGATTTAAGCACCCATGCCGGCTCCGTCCTGCGCCTGAATCTGGATGGCACGCTTCCCCGGGATAATCCCTTTGTGGGGCACAAGGAAGCACTGCCGGAAATCTGGTCCTACGGCCATCGCAATCCCCAGGGCATTGCTTATGACCGCGAAACGAATCGCCTATGGATCAACGAGCACGGCCCCCGGGGCGGTGACGAAATTAACTTGGTCGTAAAAGGCGGTAATTACGGCTGGCCGGTGGTTTCCCACGGCAAGGAGTACTGGGGGCCGCTGGCCGTGGGCGAAGCGACTTCAAGGCCTGGCATGGAAGACCCACGCAAGGTTTATATCCCCTCCATCGCACCGGGCAGTCTATTGCTGTATACCGGCGCGGCCTTTCCCCAATGGCAAGGTAATCTATTTTCGGGGGCGCTCAAACTCGCGCATCTGAACCGGCTCGAAGTCAATAGCGCCGGTGAAATCCTTGCCGAGGAGCGTCTGCTGGGAGGCTTGCACGAGCGTATCCGCCAGGTGATCCAGAGCCCGGAAGGCTGGTTATACCTCTCTACGGACAGCGGCAAAATTCTGCGCTTGAAACCTCGCTAGCGAGGCAGCGTATATACGAAGTAAAACAGTTTGACCCTGGTTAAAACCTGAATCAAAAGAAAGCCAGTGTTCTGACCTCTATACTCTGGCGATCCGACGCGTCTGCCGGTGTATCAACAAAATCAAAGGCAGTGTGGGCGGTGAATCGCGCTCTGCCATCACGCGCCGAATCAAAGCACTTCAGCAGCAATGCTTCATCAGCCCGCATATTGGAAAGATAGTACCAGCGGTGTCCGGGCCGGTGAGACGCCAATTGAATTTGGCCGATTCTGTCCCGATAAAGCAGGGACGTATCAATCAAGTCGCCTGGCTCTAAGCTACGGGCATCACACACCGCCAGAGGCGTGCGCTGTACCGGACCGACAATGGGCTTCCAGACATTGATCACCGCAAACCGCGTTTTTAACAGGGCCTCCGACTCGTCTCCCATCAGATCCCTGACCCGCTGGGGGCCGGAAGTATCGGTATAGTCGTTGTGAACAAAGCGCACTGGCATGCGCGCCATGTGGACTTTCTGTTCTGAGTAAGCCTGGCAACGCACGTTGTAGTCAAAAGCGTGCACCCGCAGCGCACCGGTGACGCGTTTAACCAGGGCTTCCATTTCCGGCATATAGATGCCGCGCACTTTCTTATCATCGTAATAATCGTCGATCGCGCTGACATGGGAAATGACCTGTAATCCCGCATCTTCCAGCGAAAAACGCTGCTCGTGCCCCCTGATATCTTTAATCTCTACCGGATACTCCAGATAATCCGGCTCCTCATATTGCCCGGACAGATCCGGATCGTCGGGGCCGGGGCGATAGTTATATATCGCCAGTTCTGAAGTCGGTTCGCGAACATAGGTGAGTGTTGTTTGTACATCTGCGCTATTCATCCCTCGCCCCCGCTCTACCTTGGTGTTTGGGCATGCAAGCAATCGTACCTGCCGGCACGATCAGTATGAACCTTTATAAAATGATCCAGGACGGACATCCTGACCCTTCCTGCAATCTGGTAGCATAGCTTATGCTTTTTTAACTTTAGCGCAGCTTAGGTCTTTATGCCCGAACCCTCTCTCTCCTTGATAATAGTCACAGCGATATTTGCTACTTTGATCGCGGTATCGGTGGTGATGTCGCTGCGCGGTCGCAA
>DLXZ01000004.1:0-10244 GCA_003448675.1 Porticoccaceae bacterium | reverse complement strand
CACAGCCAGGAGCGCGTTGGCGAGAAAGACGCGGCTATCCTGAAGCTGGACCAACAACTGGCATCGGAAACAAACACCGCACGGCAACATCAACAAACCGTCAACGACACCAGGACTCAGATGTGGGCCTTGGAGGTCAGTGGTGAAAAGGCCCAGGAGAGAATTGAGGAACTGATACGCACACTCAGTGAACGGGAACGCGAACGGGATAACGCGCTTAAAAATTACCAGACCCTGCACGCCGACCACGCCCGCCTGCAGACCTCTCTGGAAGAAAAACAGCGCCATTTCGATCAACAGCTAAAACTACTTAACGAAAACAAGGAACAGCTGAAAACCGAGTTTCAAAACCTCGCCAACGAGATTTTTGACAACAAGGGCAAAGCCTTTACCGAGACCAATCGTCAGTCCATCGACACTTTATTGTCACCGTTCAAAAAGCAGATCGACGAGTTTAAAAAGCAGGTCCAGGATATTCATCATAAGGACACTCAGCAGCAAACCCAGCTGCGCACGGAACTGGGCCAGTTGAAAGAACTCAACCGGCAGATCACCGAAGAAGCCCACGAACTGGCCACCGCGCTGCGCGGACAAAAAAAGGTTCAGGGCAACTGGGGCGAACTGGTGCTGGAAAATGTGCTGGAACGCTCCGGCCTGATCGCGGGCAAGGACTACCAGCGCGAGGTGTCCATCAATCGGGAGGAAGGTGGGCGCGCCCGCCCCGACGTCATTGTTTATCTGCCGCAAAACAAACACCTGGTGATTGACGCCAAAGTCTCGCTCAATGCCTATACCCGCTACGTCAACAGCGAGGACGAGGCGCAAAGACAGTTGGCGCTCCGGGATCACGTAGAGGCCTTCGCCAGCCGTATTAACGAGCTGGCCGACCGCGACTACCACCAGCTGCCGGGCCTTAACTCACCGGAAATGGTCTTTATGTTTGTGCCCATCGAATCAGCCTTTGTCGAAGCCCTGAAAGCCGATGAAAGCCTGTTTTTAAAAGCCATTGAACGCAACGTACTGGTGGCCACGCCAACCACACTGCTGACCAGCCTCAATATCGTGCGCCAACTATGGCGCTATGAGGACCAGAACAAACATACCGCCGAACTGGCCAGATCCGCCGAAGGCGTATTTAAAAAACTCAACACCTTTCTCGCCAGCTTCCAGGGTGTCAAAGCCAGCCTGGACAAAGCCCAGGAAGCCTATGGCAAGGCCGAGAATCAACTGCTCAGTGGCAGGGGCAATCTGGTCAAACGTGTGGGCGAGTTTAAAAACCTGGCCCCGGCCATTCGCGCGGAGTTGCCCGAATACTTTGTCGAAAAGGCCGAGCTTGAGGTGAACTTGCTGCCGGATGACGGGCAGGAAACCTCTCGAGAATCGGAAAACGAACAAGAATAAAACTGTAGATCGGATTGTGGTGCAAGTTGGTTTTTCTCAGCGAAAAAAATATCATGCACCGGCAAGCAACAGGCGCAAACTTAACTCTAACCAGGGGAAGCGACCCATGAGCGTACAAGAACTCGAATTCTGCACCACTGAAACCGATGGCCATCTGTTTATCGTCACTCTCAACCGACCAGAGGTAATGAACTCTCTCCACGCCCCGGCCAACAAGGAACTGGAGAAGGTATTCAACACGTTTAATGACGACCCCGAACTGTGGATTGCCATTATCACGGGCGCCGGCGACCGGGCTTTTAGTGCGGGTAACGATCTCAAGTATCAGGCTGGCGGCGGTAAGCTGGAACTGGCCGAAACCGGTTTTGCCGGACTGACTGCACGTTTTGATCTGGAAAAACCCGTTATCGCGGCCGTCAACGGTGTGGCCATGGGCGGCGGCTTTGAGATCGCCCTGGCCTGCGACCTGATTATTGCTTCAGACAATGCTATTTTCGCCCTGCCCGAGCCGCGCGTGGGACTGGCCGCCCTTGCCGGTGGCCTGCATCGCCTGCCTCGGCAGATCGGCCTCAAACAGGCCATGGGCATGATTCTGACCGCCCGCCGGGTCAGCGCCCAGGAAGGTCTGGAACTAGGATTTGTTAACGAAGTGGTACCCCAGGCCGAACTCATGGATGCCGCGCGTCGCTGGGCCGGCCAGATTCTTGAATGCTCGCCGTTATCTATTCGCGCCAGCAAGGCGGCGGTAATGAACGGCCTGGATGAAGCCAATTTGGAGGCAGCCATGGACCTCAAGCTGGAAGCTGTACGTACTCTCTTCAACAGTGAGGACTTTATCGAAGGCCCTAAGGCCTTTGCCGAAAAACGCGCGCCAAACTGGAAAGGCCGCTAGCTTTTAGGGCCACGAAAGTGGCAAAATAGCGCCCCCGCGGAGCCCATGGTGGCTCCGCTCATCCAAAACGCCTCTGTAGCTCAGCTGGATAGAGTAACCGGCTTCGAACCGGTTGGTCGGGAGTTCGAATCTCTCCAGAGGCGCCACTTTCTGTTTTCTGTTTTATTCCCAGTTTCACCCAATAATAGCTATTGCAGTGTCTGGCCTACGCGATTCGCGCGCAGGATCGTCGCCATCGGCTGGCTGAAGCATACTGTGCTGTTTTACACCCAACCATCATATATATTTTATTTCGATATATGCATATACTTATCGGGAATATCTGTCATTAGGGTACCGGACCCCATCGAGCAAGCGGGCTGTACAACCTGAGGACTCTTCAATTACATAAATGACTCGATAGAACCCCATGGCAAACATTCCCGACCAGGAGTCACCAATTCCCGTCAGGTCTCACACCGCGATAAGCCGCTACTTACCCCTACTGGAGGACCTGAAAGGTCTTGATAGAAAGCGCTTTAGCCAGGATCTGCTCGCCGGCACCATCACCGCGATTCTGCTAGTGCCCCAGGCCCTGGCCTACGCGCTACTGGCCGGCCTGCCACCGGAAGTGGGGCTTTACGCCAGTGTTATTCCACCCATTGTTTACGCCTTTACCGGCACCAGCCGTACCCTGGCGGTGGGTCCGGTCGCCGTGGCTGCGGTGATGGTTGCCGCCGCCCTTGCTCCTTACGCCGGGGATGACCCGGCCAAATACCTGACCGGGGCACTGATTCTTTCCGCGCTATCTGGACTGATTATGTTAATCATGGGCCTGCTGCGCCTGGGTTGGTTGACCAATTTCATCAGCCACCCGGTATTAAGCGGCTTCACCACGGGCGCGGCGATTTTTATTATCGGCACCCAACTGGCGGCGCTGACCGGTATCCACGTACCCAGGGGCATTCATTTTTTCGAGTTACTGGGCATACTGGGCAGTAACTTAAGCTTACTCAATACCGCCACGCTTTTTTTCGGGGTGAGCGCCATATTGCTACTCTCGCTCGCTCGCCAACCACTGGTTAGCTTGCTGACAGGTCGTGGCATGAAGCAGGAAAGCGCCGTGGTGTTTGGGCGCACGGCGCCGCTGGTCATTGTTATTAGCGCCATTCTGGTTTCCTCGGCGCTGGCCGCGAAAAGCACTTTCGGCGTCGCCACGGTGGGGACCGTACCTCGCGGCCTGCCCCTGCCTAGCCTGTCCTTTCTAGGCGAACCCGGTTGGCTGGAATTGCTCCCTTCAGCGCTGATGATTGCAGTCATCGGCTACGTTGAAAGTATTTCCGTTGCCAAAGTGCTGGCTTTTCGACGACGGGAAAAAATAGACCCGGACCAGGAATTCCGCGCTCTCGGAGTAACCAATATCGCGGCCTCCTGTGCTGGCGCCATGCCGGTGGCCGGGGGCTTTTCCCGCTCCATGGTCAATTTTGATGCGGGGGCGCGAACCCAGCTGGCGGCCATCGTTACCGCAATACTGGTGGGACTCGCAGCTTTCTCCTTTACCGGCCTGCTGGAAAACCTGCCCAAGTCGGTACTTTCCGCGATCATTATTGTCGCGGTGTGGCAGCTGATCGACTTTGATTCCCTCGGAAATACCTGGCGTTATGACCGTGGCGACGGAATTGCCCAGGCAGCTACACTCGTCGGTGTGCTAGCCTTCGGTATCGAGTTAGCCCTGATGCTCGGCGCGAGTCTCGCGTTAGTCCTGTTTCTGTATCGCACCAGCCGACCCCATATCGCCGTGGTCGGACGGGTTCCGGGCACCGAGCATTACCGCAACATTCACCGCCACCGGGTGGAAACCTGGTCCAACCTGCTGCTGGTGCGAGTCGATGAAAATATCTATTTCGCCAACATTCCCCAGGTCGAAACCGAGCTGCATAACCTCCTGCTGGAACGCAATGGGCTGACCGACCTGGTGCTGATCTTTTCCGGCGTTGCCTATCTGGATTCCAGCGGACTGGAGATGCTCGAAACCATAGAAGAAGAGTTAGCGGCCTCAGGCATTCGACTGCACCTGGCGGAGGTCAAGGGGCCAGTCATGGATCGGCTGGAAAGCACGGCATTATGCAAGCGACTCGGCGCTGAACGGGTGTTTCTGTCGACGGATGACGCGGTCAGAAAGCTAACCAGTGCCTGAGCAAGCCGCAGGCACAAGCAGCATTAGCTGCGCCTCGGGAGTAATGTAATGTGAGTGCAGACTCGAAATAAACCAGCAAGCCCTAAAAGCAGCCCCAGACGCTCCTATAGCAATAGGGCCCGCTCGCTCTATCCATTAACCAAAAAGTGCGCCCAGATACTGGCGCCGTAGCCCAGGGCGATAACTGGCGTCCATTTTAGATGGCTAAAAAAGGTGTACTGGCCACGCGCCTGCCCCATCAGGGCGACACCCGCCGCGGAACCAATGGAGAGCAAGCTGCCACCTACCCCCGCGGTCAAGGTGACCAACAACCACTGGAAGTGGGACATATCCGGATTCATGGTCAACACCGCGAACATCACCGGAATGTTATCGACGATGGCCGAGAGAATGCCGACCAGCACGTTGGAAGTGGTTGGCCCCAACTCACCGTAGCTGTAGGCGGATACCATCTCAAGATAACCGATGAAGCCAAGACCACCTACAGCCAGAATAACGCCATAGAAGAAAAACAAGGTATCCCATTCCGCATCGGCGATTTTTTCAAACACATCAAAATGGTAGGGGTCCCCATCCACGGCTTCCGGCGGATGCTCACCGGTTTCGGTACCATACCAGCTCATGGAACGGCGACGCAGATAAAACCCATAGAACTTGAGGTAAGCCAGGCCCAGCATCATCCCGTAAACTGGCGGGATGTGCAGGAAGTTATGAAAGGATACCGCCGTAACAATGGTTGCGATGAACATGCCAACAATCACCAGGCCACCATATTTCAACGCGCTGCCTTCCACATCCACCGCTTTTGGCTTACCCCCTGGCAAGGCAAAGTGCATAATCGCGGCCGGTACCACAAAATTGACCACGGAAGGCACAAACAGGGAGAAAAACTCCTGGAACTCAACAATACCCTTTTGCCAAACCATTAAGGTTGTAATATCACCAAAGGGACTGAAAGCACCCCCCGCGTTGGCGGCCACAACAATATTGATACAACCAATGGCGACGAATCGCGGCTGCCCCTCGCCCACGGCCATCACCACCGCGCACATAATCAGGGCGGTGGTCAAATTATCGGCAACGGGCGAAATAAAGAATGCCAGAATACCTGTTAGCCAAAACAAGGCTCGATAACCAAAACCTTTTTTAACCAGCCAGTTTCGCAACTCCTCAAACACACCACGCTCAATCATGGCGTTAATGTATGTCATCGCCACCAGCAGGAAGAAAAACAGTTCTCCGTATTCCAGAAAATTGTGGCGAATACCTTCTTCCACCTCATGAGGTAAATCATGGGAGTTATAAACCAGGGCGATCAGAATCCAGATGACACCAGCGGCGGCCAGTACCGGTTTGGACTTCCGCAGATGCAGGTACTCCTCACCGATGACCAGCGAATAAGCTATCGCGAAGACCGCCAGCGCCGCGTAACCGACCCAATGCGTGGTCAAATTTAGCGCTGTATCGCCCGCGGCAACTGCAAGACCCGGCAATACCGCCAGCGAAACACCTACCAACACCAACGCGATCGAGCGATTCTTCAATTTGATCTCCAGTAATCTTCCGACCCGTTATCGGTTCTCGGGCATGATCCTTGAGTGAACCGCGCCTCAAAACCGAGTTTATCCAGCACTGAACCGCTGATGCTCAAGGGTTTGTGAAACGAGAATAGCTGAGTCCGGGACAGAGAATGTCAATTCAGGTGGTAAACCTTGCCCCTTTGAAATTCAGGGCGGTGGGATTATACAAAGCAGGCCCTTTTTATCCAAGAGAAACACTAGACACTCCCGGCACCAACTCGCACTCTACGCACGGCTTCGTCCGACTTTCACCTCCGAGGACACAAGCGTTAACATGTGAGTGAGGGCTACATTTTTACAGCAGCCGCCCCAGGATAGTAGTTATCGAGAGGATAGTCCGATCCCTCCAGTCGATCGCGGCAGAAGGCCATAATAGTTTCGCCCTCATTCTCACCGATATCTTTGTAGCGATCGATGGTGCCCTCCTTCATGAATCGCCCTTCCCCAGCCGATACCGAAAACACATTGGGCGCATGCATTTCAAAGTGGGCTTCATGGGTCTTCATGTATTCGAAGGAAGATTTCCGCACAACTTTCTGCAATTCGTCGGGAGTCAAGGAGTAATCCAAAAACTCAGCAACGCGGGTCACCGCGCCACACAAATCCGCTTTCATCTCCTCATAATGGATAAAAAGTACATTGTTGTGCTTCTGGCTGCGCCGCCACCATCCCTCAACATGCTCGGGCCAGGGTTGCCACCACATATCATCACTGCAATACCACGCCAACACGTTTTCCCGTGTGGGAGAAAGCGGGCCGGCCAGGAGCTGGAAAAAATCATAGCAGCTACTGAAACAACTTACCGGGTGGCGGGTAACATAAATGTACTTTGCCGCTTCATTATAGGGGCAAAGCTTGGCCGGCATATGAGTTTTGATAATCCGGTTACGGCGCTCACCCACCAGGGGCGCTCGCTCAATAGGAACACTGCAAGCAGGACTGGTTTCTATCCATGGACTCAGGGCGTACATATGGCGATACCCCCCATCCGACAGATCGCCCTCCCCCCGGTGTAAAATTTCGAACACGATCTGCTGCATCCATGTGGTGCCACACTTCATCTGTGTGGCAACGAAAATATCTTCCTTACCAGGCTGGTAGTTTTTGGTAGCCGCATAAGACTTCTTGGTGGCTATCATTCCCGGCCCGGTGACACCTTCGTAGCGCATCATTGGTGGCGCCTTAGGGCGATAAATCTTCATTACCCATTCAAAAGCCGGTCGAATAAAGCGAGCATGTCTTTTTAGCCGCTCAATCATTCTCCGTCGCTGGGCCAAGGGCAGGGCAAAGTAGTTATCCCCTCGGGTCTTTAGCTCAAAATAAATCATGACAACGACCACATAGACAAAGTAAACGAGAACAATGATGGTCAGTAGCTTAAGAACAGTCACGGGACATTCCTTGGAGAAGCTGATGCATGGTATTTGAAGTTTTGCGCCAAGCTTGAGTATACGGAATCTCCAGGCGCGGCCAAAGCCAACATCATGTCAACGTCGTTACCCATCTTCTATCGGAAGGTGCTTATGGCGGGAAGCAGGAAACGGCTCTTCCAGAATTGCCATTAAAGGCCGTCCTATTACTCCCACGGGGCTGCGTCGCCATCCGCCTTGTCCAAACCGCTGGCGCGGCTTGTCGAACCGCGCTTCGAGAAACAAATCGTGCGAGAACGGATAAGAGTACCCGATTAATTGTGGGGAAATCGCCGAATAACACCAAACGGTATACCAATCGCACGCCGAGCACATTTGTGATGCATCTCTGCATTATTTACTGCACGCCTAAGACGTGGCAGCTGCGTGGAGTCTCTTGATAACTCCGAGGCCGCATCCCGGTCGCAAAGCCATGCCGCTGAACCCAGGACGGCAAGCTCAGACCATAGCAGACCAATTCCGCTTTCTATCGGGTTTGATGTGTCGCTTATCAGAAAAAAATATTATAAGGGCAAGCTTTTCACGACTTGCCTTTTTTCATCGGCTTGAGCGGTATTAGACCGCTACGATATTCTCGGCTTGTGGCCCTTTCTGACCCTGCGTAACTGTAAATTCGACCGACTGGCCTTCGACGAGCGTTTTAAAGCCTGAACCTGAGATTGCGCTGAAATGGGCAAAAACGTCGGGACCAGATGGTTGTTCGATAAAACCGAAGCCTTTCGATTCATTGAACCATTTTACGGTTCCGGTAACTGTATTAGACATAATAACATCCTAAATTTAAATTAAAATTTGCCTTCAAGAGGCTTGAATCGCTGGAAGAGTAAGCTTGAATTTAAAAAACTTCAGGACGAAGTATTATGAATAAAACAACGAAACGCAGAATATAAATAGCAGTCTTTCTTTCTAGCTGTCGCCGACTATATACTGATCCGCGTTCAATGTCCAGAATTAGTTTGTTCCGCGGACCACATACTAGCTTACAGTATCCTCGAAAGAAATTTAAATCGCTGGTTAGCAGAAAATTTAGCACAATTATTTTACTGCAATGTAAGCACTTGCAGATAGCGCTGGTGGTATAGTGCAAAGGCGATTATCACCCCTTGTTAACACACTAAGTTAACTCGACCCCTCTTTCCGTCACTCACACCTTGGAAATTCATGAAGAATCTGTCCACAAAGCACTACAAAACTGCCCGCTGCATCCTATATGCAGAAGACAAGTTCCTCCTCGCTATTCATCATCATGCGAAAGCAAAGTCCAAAGGCAAATGGGGGCTGCCGGGTGGCCGTACTGAATCTGGAGAGCATCTTGAAGATACGGTAAGGCGCGAGCTTACAGAAGAGTTGAAAATTCATGTCGGCGATCTTCACAAAATAGGTGACTACCCACACAATGACCGCTGGCATCGAATTTACGGTGCGGAGTGCCACGGACAGATACAATCATTTGATCGGAAGGAACTTCAGGAGATCGCGTGGTATTCGTTAGACCAGGTATTCGGCCTGCATGAATCCCATCAGTTACATGCTGGCTGGGAATATGCGGCCATGTGTGAATTCGAGAGGATATTGAATCCTGTCGAACTAATCTAAGCCACCGGTCGGTTTACTAACATCTCAGCACATCTGGCAACGTTGCATTTATGTAATCCAGCCGAGCCTATTAAAGGCCATTGCAATGGCAACGAGACATTTGTACATATTTCGATCGGAAAACACTGTACTCTGCCCCATCAAACACAGATTAAGTATATGAGGCTTGATATGGCCAGAACCAACTATTCGTTTGAAAAACGCCAGAGAGAGCTTGCCAGGAAAAAGAAAAAGGAAGACAAGCAACAGCAAAAGGCTGCCGCTCGTCGCGGCAAGATAGACAATACCACACCATCGCTTACGGTCGACGACCATACTGTTAACTGATTAAACCGTGTCGCATTGCTTATTCAAGCTGTACGGCGCTGGATGACATCGAGGACCCTGCGGCAGGAGTTCCAGTCCGTTGAACTCTCCAACGGTCCAGCGTCAAAACTATTCGCGAAAGTTACCGCTTTTGTGTGAGCTTTCCTGTACGCTATTGGGATAGCGGGCCGCTGGTCCAATCCTCTCAATCGATTTTTCGCGATCCGTCAGTAATTGACCGCAGGCCAGGTTCTAGGCTCGTCAGAGTTTAACGGAGAACGATACTGCACCGTGCCTCCGAAGAGCGGCATCCTTTCTTCATCATGCTCGATTGTCGGGCAGAGAGAGCCCAGCATGTAACGCCCAGAGATTGCTGTAGACTTCGATTCGCAATGCGTGACTTGTGTTTTTACTTCTGTTCTTCACTGGAGCGGTATTTTTACGGGACACAGCGGTTGTGGTACCCCACCGCGCTACGCCCAGGAACTACGGTAAAGGATGGGGATGCGAAAGGGCGGGTCTGGAAGCCAGGGGGAGAGCGCTTCCATCCAGGCGCCTATTCATGAGTATCTGACAGAATAACCCTTAAGCCGGGCTGGAAGTGCGATTGAGGCGATCAGCAAGGCAAAGAAAAATTTATCGCGATTGACGTGCCCGAACATGGCTATCTTGCTGACAATACGTCTTATGGTGTTGGCTGGAAATGTGAACGCGGCTACAAGGCCGATAAAGGAGCCTGTCGCTCTGTAAAGGTTCCGCCTAATGCCTACCCGAATGATTCGGGGGATGGCTGGCAATGTGCGCAAAACTACACACGAACTCGTGATACCTGCAAATTGCGACAGGAAGTGAACCGATAAAGC
>DLXZ01000153.1 GCA_003448675.1 Porticoccaceae bacterium | reverse complement strand
ATATCGCCGTGGTGGTGTTTATCTTCCAGCAGGTGCCAGAATTCACCATGCGCTTTTTAATCTGGTTGCTTAGCCATACCCTGTATCGGGTTCGGCACGAAGGCCTGGAGCACATCCCTGAAAAAGGCGCGGCGCTCATTGCCAGCAACCATGTCAGCTATGTGGATGCTCTGGTGATTGCAGGCGCGGTGCGTCGGCCCATCCGTTTTATTATGTACAAGCCGATTTTCAACATCCCGGTGCTGAATTTTATATTCCGCACTGGTCGGGCCATTCCCATCTGCTCACCGAAAGAGGACGAAGCCACCTATCGCGCGGCCATGGATGCCATCGCCGAAGGCCTGGAGCAAGGTGACCTGTTATGTATTTTCCCGGAGGGCAAGCTCAGCCGTGACGGCGAGCTGGATGAATTCCGCCCCGGTATCGAGCGCATCCTCGAACGCACCCCCGCACCGGTGGTGCCCATGGCCCTGCAGGGTTTATGGGGCAGTTTTTTCAGCCATAGCGGCAAGGGCGCTTTTACACGGCCCTTCCGTCGCATCTGGAGCCGTATCAATATTCGCGCCGAGAAACCCCTCGCCGCGGAAGCGGTCAGCGCCTCCAGCCTGCATGAGCAAATTCTTGCCATGCGCGGCGATCGCAAATAATCCACGAAAAAGCCCGCCAGACAGGGAAGACCGAGTATGACGCTATCCACAAAAATACTGACTGGCATGGTTCTGGGTGTCCTGGTTGGCGCCGGGCTCAACCTGCTCTCCGGGGAAAGCGGTGGCTTTTTCGCCAACCTGACCGCCTGGCTGGTGAATTCGGTGTTCGATGTGGTCGGCCAGATCTTTGTCGCCTCGCTGAAATTACTGGTGGTGCCGCTGGTATTTGTATCCCTGGTTTGCGGCGCCAGCGCCATGGGCGTCAACGCTCGCATGGGGCAGATGGCCCTGAAAACCCTGGCGCTTTATCTGCTTACCACTGCCATTGCCGTGACCCTGGCGCTGTCCTTCGCCAACCTGATCGACCCGGGACTGGGTATCAGCCTTGATACCACCGCCGATTACGAGCCAAAACCGGCACCCTCGGTTAAAGAGGTGCTGATTAATATCTTTCCCACCAACCCGGTCAAGGCCATGGCCGAGGGCAATATGTTGCAAATCATTGTTTTTGCCATCCTGATGGGTGTGGCGGTGACCCACAGTGGCGACAAGGGCAAGCGGGTGCTGGACTTCTTCGAGAGCTTTAACGAAGTGGTCATGACCATGGTGTCCTTCCTGATGCACCTGGCGCCCTACGGCGTCTTCTGCCTGCTGGCCAAGCTGTTTAGCGAGCTGGGCATCGGCGCGATAGCCGATCTGGCGAAATACTTTTTTACCGTGGTCTTCGTGCTGCTGTTACATGGGCTGGGGGTCTATACCACCCTGTTCAAAGTACTGACCCGACTCAGCCCCTGGACCCTGTTGAAAAATGTCCGCCCGGCCATGTTGTTTGCTTTTAGCACCTCATCCAGCAGCGCCACCATGCCAGTGACCATGAATGTGGCCGAACGCCGCATCGGTATCGACAACGCCATCGCCTCTTTCACCGTACCCCTGGGTGCAACCATCAATATGGACGGCACCGCCATCATGCAAGGAGTGGCAACGGTATTTATCGCCCAGGCTTTTGGCGTCGATATTTCTCTGGGCGGCTATCTGGCAGTGATCCTTACCGCCACTCTGGCCTCGGTGGGCACGGCGGGGGTCCCGGGCGTGGGTCTGATCACCCTGTCGCTGGTATTGCAGCAGGTGGGCCTGCCAGTGGAAGGCATCGCCCTGATTATTGGCGTTGATCGCCTGCTGGATATGATGCGCACCGCAGTCAATGTCACTGGCGATTGCATGGTGTCTTCCGTGGTCGCCCGTAGCGAAGGCATGCTGGATGAAACTGTGTTCAATGAGGTTTCGGACCGGGACGAAATTAGCGTCAACTAAGCAAGGTGTTTTTACTTTTGCACGACCTACGTTTCGTCATCGGTTTTTAACACGCCTGTCATGCCTACATAAGACCAGTGAAATATAAGCCCCCTAACCTAGTAGGGCGTTTTCACACTTCACAGGGAATTTCCAATGAAACTTGTAAAATCGTTTTATTCAGCAGCAGTTGTCGCTGCCGTTAGCACGGCCCCCTTCGTAAGCGCGGATACGAAAACCGCCGAAGAGTGGTATCAAGAAGGTGCAAACGCCGTTATCGAGGCAAAAAAACGACCCACCAAATTGGGTAAAGCAAAAAACATCATACTGTTTGTTGGTGATGGCATGGGGGTTTCAACCGTTACCGCCGCTCGCATACTGGAGGGTCAACTCCAGGGTGGCGATGGCGAGGAAAATCTCTTGTCCTTTGAAAAATTTCCTTACACCGCTCTCGCCAAAACCTACAACACCAACCAACAAACTCCGGATTCCGCCGGCACCATGACAGCAATGATGTCGGGCATCAAAACCAAGGCCGGCATCATCGGTGTGGATTCCACCGTTGTAAGAGGTGACTGTAATACACTCGCCGGCGCCGAGGTTCCCACACTGCTTGAACAAGCTGAGGAAATGGGCCTGTCAACGGGTATCGTGAGTACCGCGCGCATCACCCATGCCACGCCGGCGGCGACTTATGCCCACGTGGTTGATCGCAATTTCGAGGACGACCGGGACGCCAGCAAATTTACTGCTCCTGACCTTTGTAAGGATATCGCCAGCCAGTTGATCGACTTTCCCGCCGGCGATGGCCTGGAAGTCGCTCTCGGTGGCGG